>JBBQXV010000235.1:0-14691 GCA_038209335.1 Polyangiales bacterium
TTCGCGGAGGGCGTCGGGGACGAGCTTCAGGAGCTCCTCTGTTGTGCGCGTGACCGTCGGGAGCATCAGCATCGCGAGCGCGAGCCCGCCGGCGATCGCCGAAAAGCGTTTCATCGGCACGACCACGAGCGTGTAGATGAAGAGGCCCGCGACGATCGACGGAATGCCCGCCATCACGTCGGCGCTGAATCGGATCGTGCGACCGAGCCTGCTCTCGGGCCCGAACTCCGCGAGGTAGACCCCGGCGAGGATCCCGAGCGGCACGCCGAACGCGCACGCGAGCCCGACGAGCGTCAGCGTCCCGACGATCGCGTTCGCCATTCCGCCGCCCGCTTCGCCCGGAGGCTTCGGCAAATCGGTGAAGAATGACGGCGTGATCGCGGCCGCGCCCTTGAAGACGATGTAGCCGAGGATGACGACGAGCGGGACGATCGCCATCGCGGTCGCGACGACGCACGCGCCGCGCACGACGGCATCGACGACCTTACGGCGGCGATATCCCTCGGCGGGGGCGAGCGACATGTCAGGCCCTCACGGCGCCGCCGGGGAGCCGACCGACGCGCCACACGAGGAGCCGCGCAACGATGTTCAGCGCGAGCGTGAGCACGAACAGCAAGAGACCGATCTCGGTCAGCGCGGAGAGCTGCTTGCCGTTCGCCTCCGGGTATTCGTTCGCGATGATGCTCGCCATCGTCGACGCCGGCGCGAAGATGCTCGTGACCATCTGCGTCTTGTCGTTCCCGATGAGCATCGTGACGGCCATCGTCTCCCCGAGCGCGCGACCGAGACCGAGGATGATCGCGCCGGTGATTCCGGATTTCGCGTACGGGAGGATGACTGTGCGGAGCATCTCCCATCGCGTCGCGCCGAGCGCGAGCGCCCCTTCGCGCAGCACGTTCGGCACGGCGCGGAGCACCTCGCGGCTCACCGACGAGATGGTCGGGAGAACCATGATCGCGAGGACGATGCTCGCGAGCACGACGCTGTTTCCACCGGGCGCGACGGTCTTGATGATGATGGGACGCAGGACGAAGAGGCCCCAGAGCCCGTAGATGACGCTCGGCACCGCCGCGAGGAGCTCGACGACGAACGAGATCGGCGCGCGGAGCCAGTCCGGCGCGAGCTCGGCCAAGAAGACCGCGACGCCGAGCGAAACCGGAACGGCGATGACGAGCGCGAGGAACGACGTGAGCAGCGTTCCCCAGACGAACTGCAGCGCGCCGAACGACTCGCGCCCATCGACCGGGTTCCAGTCCGTGCTGGTCAGGAACTTGAAGCCGTCGGAGACGATCGTCTCCTTCGATCCGACCGCGAGCGCGATCGCGACGACGATGAGCACGGCGACGATGACGGCGGCGAACGTCATGGTGACGCCGCGGAAGACGACGTCGCCTGCGTTGACCTCGCGACGCATCGCTGTGCTGCTACTTCCCCGCGAGCAGCGGCTTGCCCGCGCCCTTCAGCAGCTTGAGGCGCGCCTCGGCCTTCGTGACCACCTCGGCGGGGAGCGGCGCGTAGTGAAGCGGCGGACCGAGCTTCTGCCCTTCGTGAATCCCCCACCAGAGAAAGCTCGCGAGCGCTTGCGCCTTCGCCGCGTCCGTCGACTCTTCGTAGACGAGGATGTACGTGAACGCGGAGATCGGATACGCGGTGTCGCCCTCCGCGTCCGTGATCGAGATGCGCAGATCCTCCGGCATCTTCGCCGCTGCGCCCGCTGCCGCAGCCGTGATCGCGTCGAGGGTCGGCTCGACGAACTTGCCCGCCTTGTTCTTCAGCACGACGACGGGCTGCTTCGTCTGCAGCGCGAACGCGAGCTCGACGTACCCGAACGCTCCGGGCGTGGACTTGATTTGCGCGGCAACGCCGTCGTTCTTGTTCGCGCCGGTGCCAACGAGCCATTTCACGCTCGTGCCGGAGCCGACCTTGTCCTTGAACGGCGCGCTCGCCTTCGAGAGATAGTCGGTGAAGACCGCGGTCGTGCCACTTCCGTCGGAGCGATAGACGACGCCGATCTTTTGCGCCGGGAGCTTCGCGTTCGCGTTGAGGCTCGCTATTTTCGGATCGTTCCAGGTCGTGATCTCGCCGAGGAAGATCCCCGAGACGACCTCGGGCGTGAGCTGCAGATGATCCGGCGCGCCGGGCACGTTGTACGTGAGCACGACGGCACCGAGCGTCGTCGGCACGTGGATGATCTTGCCGCCCGCTTTCCCGAGCTGCTCGTCGCTCATCGGCGCGTCGCTCGCGCCGAAGTCGACGGTCTTGTCGCTGATGTTCTTGATGCCCGCGCCCGAGCCGACGGACTGGTAGTTGATTTTGATTCGCTTCTCTTGGCCTTGGTAGGCCTCGATCCATTTGGCGTAGAGCGGCTGCGGGAAGCTCGCGCCCGATCCGTTGAGGCTCACGTCGCCCGCCGGCGCCGATCCGCCCGATCCTGGCGATGCGCTGCTCGCGCCACCCGACGAAGAATCGCCCCCCTTGCACGCCACGAGAAAGACCGCTGTGGCCGCCACACCGAGGATCCGTTGGAGCATGCTGCCTCGTACGACGAGCAGGTGACGTTCGTGTGACGACGCCCCTAGATCGCGGTGACGACAGCCATTTCCGCTCTCGGCTGAGCAGGCAGCACAACCGTGAACGTCGTCCCACCGCCCACCGCGCTCTCGACGTCGACGGTGCCGCCCATCGCCTCGCACAGGTGCTTCACGATCGAGAGGCCGAGCCCGGTGCCGCCGAGCTCGCGCGAACGTCCGGCGTCGACGCGGTAGAAGCGCTCGAAGAGGCGCGGGAGGTGCTTGGCCGCGATGCCCGGTCCGGTATCGATCACGACGAGCGCGACGCGATCGCCGCGATCGATCGTCTTGATCGTCACCATCGAGCTCGGGCAGTACTTGATCGCGTTCTCGACGAGGTTCGAGAGGATCTGCTCGAGCGCGCGGCGATCGGCCGACACACGCACGGCCGCGCCGACGTCCGCGCGCAGCTGGATGCCGCGCTTCTCGGCGCGGTCGCGGAACAGCGTGAGGTTGTGCGTCACGAAGGCGCGGAGATCGACGGCCTCGGCGCGGAGCTCGAGCTGCTTCGACTCGATGCGCGAGAGGTCGAGGAGGTCTTCGATGAGGCGCTGCAGGCGTTCGGCGTTGCGGCCGATGATGTCGACGAACTTTCGCGTGGCGTCGGGATCGGTCGCAGCGGCGTCGCGCAGCGTCTCGGCGGCGGAGCGGATCGACGTGACCGGCGTGCGAAGCTCGTGCGAGACGTTGGCGACGAAATCGCGGCGCATCGTCTCGAGTCGGCGGACATCGGTGACGTCGCGTGCGACGACGAGGAGCGCGCCTTCGTCACCCGGCAGCATCGCCGCGCGCACGAGGAGTCGGCGCGGCTTGAGCCCAGAGAACTCGACCTCACCGGTGAATGCCTCGGTGCGCGCCGCGTCGACGAGCTCTTTGAGATCGGCGTTGCGAACGACGTCGAGGAGAGGACGCCCGAGCGTATCGCCGCCGAGGAGGAGCATCGCGCGGAGCGCCGTGTTGACGCGAACGATCCGACCTCCCGCGTCGAGGACGAGGACGCCTTCTTCCATTCCGTCGAAGACGCCGCTCAGTAAATCGCGTTCGGCGCGGAGCTGCGTCATCGCCTCGGAGAGGCTGCTCGCGAGCTGATCGAGCGCGACCGAGAGCTCCGCGAGCTCGTCGTGCCCGGCGATTCGCGTGCGCACGTCGAGATCGCCGCCCGCCATCCTTCGCGCCGCCGTCGTCAACGCGCGCACGAGGCGCGCCATCCAATGCGCGGCGAGGCTCGACATCAGGATCGCCGCGAGGTACGCGGCCGCGCTCGCGAACAGGATCGTCCCATGCAATTTCCCGATCGCGGCGTCGACCTCCGTGAGCGGCGTCGCAATGCGTACGGTGCCGCCGACCGCGCCCGCGTGCTGAAACGGCGTCGCGTCGTAGGCGAAGCGTCGCTGCGTCGTCTCGCTCATGCGCATGTCCGAGCCGGCTCCGCGCGCGAGCGCTTCGCGCACCTCGGGGCGCTCCGCGTGATTCGCGACGCCGCGAAGCGCGTCGACCGTGACCTCGGAGTCGCCGACCACGATCCCGTCGAGACGGATGATCGTGATGCGCGCGCGCGCGCGACGACTGAGATCGTCGGCGAGCGCGTCCCACGTTTGGAAGTCGTCGAGCGGCGCTGTCGTCGCCGACACGTCGCGCTCGAGCAAGTTCAATCGAACGAGCGAGTCTTGATGGATGCGATCGCTGAGCTGCGCATCGAGCGCGCGCGCGAGATAGAGATCGGCGCCCGCGAACGAGAACGTGATCAGTCCGATGGAGACGAGGAACAGCTTGAGCCGGAATCCGAGCTTCAGACCTCGGCGCGTGCCGAGGTGTGCGCCTCCGCTCAACGCCCTGCCTCCTCGGGCGTCGACGCGAATCGGTAGCCGACGCCGCGAACGGTCTGCACGTAGTCGCCTGCGCCGCCGAGCTTCTCTCGCAGCCGCTTGACGTGCGTGTCGACGGTGCGCGTGGTGATCTCCGCCTGGATCCCCCAGACGTCGTTGAGGAGCGCGTCGCGTGTCTGTACGCGGTTGCGTCGGTCGTGGAGCGTGACGAGGAGCTTGAACTCGAGCGCTGTGAGATCCACCTCTTCGCCTGAGACCCACGCGCGGTGGGCGTCGCGATCGACGCGCAGCACGCCGAACTCGATCGGCGCGGTGGTGTCGGCGTCGGCCTGGCCGCGACGCAGGATCGCGGCGATGCGGAGGAGCAGCTCGCGGACGCTGAACGGTTTGACGACGTAGTCGTCGGCGCCGAGCTCGAAGCCGATGACGCGATCGATCTCTTCGCCCTTCGCCGTCAGCATCATGACCTGCGCGTCGCGCGTCGCGGGATCCTGCTTCAGCGCCTTGCACACCTCTGTGCCGGCGACGTCGGGGAGCATCAAGTCGAGGAGCACGACATCGGGTCGCCGCTCTCGTGCGAGCTTGAGGCCGTCCTTGCCGGTCGACGCGAGCTGAACGCGATGACCCGCCTGACGCAAGTTGTACTCGAGGACATCTTGGATGTCCTTCTCGTCCTCGATCACCAGAATGCGCGCCATAGGGAAGCCGATACCTCGATACTGTGGCGTTTGTATGACGCTCGCCAGGATCCTAGATCAAATTCGCCTTCGGAGTGCCCCTGGCCAGTCGGATGGAAGATTGAAATTCGCGAGGATGCGCGCGTCCGAGACGTCGATCCGGCGCACCGCGGTTCGCGCGCGAAGCAAGACGTCGAGGCGGGCGTCGGGCGCGTCGAGCGGCGTCGCGAGGACATCACGGAGGAGCGTGGCGCTGCAGAGCACGGGGTGACCGCCGCGACCTTCGAAGACCGGGACCGCCGCGTCGGCGCTGTCCACTCCGAGCGCGAGCGCGCGCCACACGCTCGCGTCGGGCGCCGGGACGTCGACGGGGAGCACGAACGCTGCGCTCGGCGGCGGAGACTCGTTCAACGCGGCGCGCGCGCCGATCTGCAACGACGAGAACGGTCCGCGATCCGGATCGTCGTTCACGACGACGCTCACGCGGACGAGCCCGACGATCGCCACGCTCGACATCGCGACGTCGACCCACGGCAGCGCGGCCGCATACTCGTCGCGCGCGCGACCGAGCACGACGATCGCTCGACGACCCCCGCACGCGTCGAACGACGCGAGCTGTCGCTCGATCCAAGCGCGCCCGTCGACCACGACGAGCCCCTTCGGCTGCCCCATCCGCGACGAGCTCCCCGCCGCGAGCATCACGAGCGGCGGCAGCGCGTCAGCGTCCATGCAGCGTCTTCAAGAGCTCCGCCGCGATGCTGACCGCGACCTCTTGCGGCGCCTTCCCGCCGGTGTCGAGGCCGATGGGACACTTCACGCGCGCGAGCTTCTCGTCGCCGACGCCACGCGCGCCGAGCCGCTCGCGAAAGCGCGCCCACTTCGTCTGGCTCCCGATGAGGCCGAGGTAGCGTGCCGGGCGATCGACGACGTACGCGACGATCTCCTGATCGGTGTCATGACGATGCGTCATGATGGCGACGTACGTGCGCTCGTCGTCCCAGCGCGCTTGCGCGGCGAACGCGTCCCACGGCATCGCGTGACGATGCACCGACGCGGGGAGACGCTCCGCGGCGATCCATTCTTCGCGCTCGTCGATCGCGTGGACCTCGAACGGCGTCCCATCGAGGACGCGGCAGAGCGCCTGTCCGACGTGGCCGACGCCGAAGAGATAGAGGCGCGGCGCGGCGCCGACGACCTCGATGAACGTGTCGACGACGCCGCCGCAGCACTGTCCCGCTTTCGCGCCGAGCGGGTAGCGCTCGGTCTTCGAAGCGCCGGACGCGAGGCACGCGCGCGCGTCGTCGAGCGTGAGCTTCTCGAGGTGACCGCCGCCGACGGTGCCGAAGAACGCGTCGGGGGTGACGATCATCTTCGCGCCGACGGTGCACGGCGTCGACCCGCTGCACGCGACGACCGTGACGAGCGCGCAAGGGCGTCCGCCGGTGCGGAGCTCGTCGAGCTTACGAACCCAGTCCCACATCGGCGCGGATCCTCAGGACGAAATCATCGAGCAAATTCTCGGCGACGCGACGGCGGTAGCGTGCGTTCGATCGCACGTCGTCGATCGGCGCGATCTCCTTCGCCAGCGTCGCTTTGGCGCGCGCGAGACCGTCCGCGCCGATCCCGTCGTCGCGAAGCACGCGCTCGGTCGCCTTGCATCGCGGAATGATCGGCGCGACGCCTCCGATCGCGATGCGCACGTCGCGGAGCTTGCCGCTCGCTATTTCGGCGCATCCCGCGAAGCACACCTTCGAGATCGCCTGCGCCTTGCGAGGCCCGACCTTGCGGTAGTGGTGCACGCGCGTCGCGAACGATCGCGTCAATCGAATGCGCGCAACGATCTCGTTCGGCGCGAGGTTCATCTTCTTGTAGCCGGTGTGGAAGCCGTCGTACGCGATCCAGCGCGCGCCGCTCGCCGACACGATCTCGATCTCCGCGCCGTACGCGAGGAGCGCCGGCGGTGAATCGGCCGCGGGCGACGCGTTGACGATGTTGCCGCCGAGCGTCCCGCGATTCTGAATCGCGACGCCGCCAGTCTCACTGCCGGCCTGGCACAGCATCGGGAACTCGCGCCGAAGCGTCGCGTGCGCCTGCACGTCGGTGTACGTCGTGAGCGCTCCGAGCGTGACGTGCTGCGCGCTCTCTTCGATCCCGCGGAGCTCGTGCAATCCCCACAGATTCAGCCACCGCGTGTGCTCGAGCTTTCCAGCCGCGAGCAGCACCATCAAGTCGGTCCCGCCCGCGATCGGCCGCAGCGCTCCCGGATCGCGCGCGAGCATCGCCAACGCCTCGTCGAGCGTCTTTGGTGACGCGAGCTCGTACCGTGCGACGTCCGACCTCATGGCGCCTCGCACGCGCGAACGACCGCTTCGAAGATCCGCACGTAGCCGGTGCATCGGCAGAGGTTGCCCGCGAGCCCTTCGCGAATCTGCGCTTCCGTCGGATGCGGAACGCGATCGAGGAGCGACTTCGCGGCGAGGATCATCCCCGGCGTGCAGATCCCGCACTGCGCGCCGCCATGCTGCACGAACGCTTGCTGGATCTTCGAGAGCGTCTCGCCTTTCGCGAGCCCCTCGATCGTCGTCACGCGCGCGCCTTCGATTTGCAACGCAGGAACGAGGCAGCTGTTCACGAGCGCGCCGTCGATGATCACCGCGCACGCGCCGCACTCGCCTTCGCCGCATCCTTCTTTGGCGCCGGTGAGACGCAAGTCTTCGCGGAGCACGTCGAGGAGCCGCGCCATCGGACGCGCCGTCACTTCGACGCGATCGTCGTTCACCGTGAACGCGATCTTCACTTCGTCTGCGCCGCTCATCGGCCCCTCGTCATCGCGTCCATCACGACCTCGGGCGTCGCCGGGATCCGCGCGATGCTCGCGCCGACCGCGTCTTCGATCGCGTTCAAGATCGCCGGCGCAGGTCCGTCCATCGGAAGCTCGCCGATCCCCTTCGCACCGCTCGGTCCGCCGTCGTACGGCACCTCTTCGAAGAAGCACCGGATCGGCGGCAGGTCCGCCGCGGTCGGCATGATGTAGTCGGTCATGCGATCGTTCGACATCCGCCCGTTCTTCCAGACGACGTTCTCGTAGAGCGCCCAGCCGATCCCTTGCGCGACGCCGCCTTCGATTTGTCCGGCGGCGAGGACCGGATGAATGACCTTGCCGACCTCTTGGAGCGCGACGAAGTCGGTGCACGTCGCCTCGTACGTGCGCGTGTCGACGGCGACCTCGGCCACATAGACCGCCCACGAGAACGATCCGTACGCGTCGCCGATGAAGTTCACCTCGTCCCATTTCAACCACTTCGGCTGCTCGTACGTCGTCTTCGCGCGGAGCGGGCCGATCTCGTTCACGTGGCGCGTGACCGCGGCGCGAAACGCATCGGGCGTGTACGGCTCCTTCAACAACTTCGCGTCGACGAGCGTCTGCCGGATCGATCGCGCCGCCGTCTCGACGAGCTTGCCGACGATCGTGCACGTGCGCGACGCGACCGTCGGTCCGCTGTTCGGAACCTTCGACGTGTCGGGCTGCGCGATCTCGATCGAATCGGCGTCGACACCGAGCGCGTCGGCTGCGATCTGCGCGAAGATCGTGTTCGTCCCTTGCCCGATCTCGGTGCTCGACGCGAGGACGCGCACGCGCCCCTCCGGTGTCCCCTCGACGCCGACGACGGACGCCAGGTATTTCTCGCCGGATCCGGTGAATCCGGTTCCGTGTAGAAAGCACGCGATTCCGATCCCGCGTTGGATCGCGCTCCCCTCGTTCTCGCGCGCGAAGCGCTTTCGCTTCTCGTGGTAGTCGCTCTCGCGGAGCGCGCGATCGAGGAGCGCGTTCATGTCGATCTCGTCGCGCACGACTTGCCCCGTCGCGAGCGTTCCGCCGTGCTTCACGAAGTTCTTCCTGCGGATCGCCTCCGGCGTCATTCCGAGCTTTCGCGCGACGAGATCGAGGTGACGCTCGAGCGCGAAGATGCTCTGCGGCGCGCCGAAGCCGCGGAACGCTCCGTGCGGCGGCGTGTTCGTCGCGACCGCACGCGCGCGAATGCGAACGTTCGGCACTTGGTACGGCCCGGCCGCGTGGATGCATCCGCGCGAGAGCACGACCTGCGAGAGCGTCGCGTACGCGCCGCCGTCGATCACGAAATCGATGTCCATCGCAGCGATCGTCCCGTCGCGCTTCACCGCCATGCGATGCCGCGTGCGCGACGGATGCCGCTTCGTCGTCGCCGCCATGTCCTCGGCGCGGTCGTAGATGATCTTCACGGGCCGCTTCGCCTTCATCGCGAGGAGCGCCGCGTGCGCGCCGATCATCGACGGGTACTCTTCTTTTCCGCCGAAGCCACCGCCGGTCTCGAGCTGAACGACGCGCGCCTTCTCGGCGGGCAAATCGAACAGCCTCATCAGCGCCTTCTGCACGTAGTACGGGCACTGCAGCGATCCCCACACGGTGACGCCGTCGGTCTCGCTGAAGACGCCGATCATCCCGTTGTTCTCGATGTAGAGCTGCTCTTGCGCGCCGGTCTCGTACTCCGCCTCGAAAATCGTGACGTCCGCGCTGGCGAGCGCCGCATCGACGTCGCCTTTCTTGATGAAGTACTCCTTGAAGATGTTGTCCTCGCCCCACGCGATGCGTCGCTTCGCGAGCGCTTCGTCGATCGAGAGGACGGCGGGGAGCTCTTCGACCTCGATGCGCACGCCGCGCCGCGCGCGCTCGAGCGTCGCGCGATCCGGATGCGCGAGCAGGACGACGGGCTCCTCGGAGTGGTTGATGAATCCGTCGGCGAGGCACGGCTGATCGTCGACGATGAGCGCGATGACGTTCGCGCCGGGGAGATCCTTGGCCGTGACGACGGTGACCTCGTCCCACGGGACGCTCGGATCGAAATGGATCTTCGTGATCTTGCCGCGCGGGACGCTGCTGCGAACGGTCGCGCCGTGGATCATGTCCGGGAACGTGACGTCGTCGACGTAGCGCGCGCGTCCGGTGACCTTTTCGCGCGCTTCTCTGCGCAGCACGTTGCGACCGATCGACGGAGCCTGCATGGGGACCGCGCAGCATAGTCGGGCGAAAGGCGCCGGGAAAGCGCGAGCGAACGGGAAAAAGCAGAGGGGACGTAACCTTTGGCGAGCGCCGTTCGTGAAGGGGGTATGAACGACGCAATCATCATCGGTGGCGGGCTCGCCGGGCTCGCGGCAGCGACGTACGTGGCACGCGCGGGGCGCTCCGTCGTCCTCGTCGAACGAGCGCAGGAGCTCGGAGGACGCGCGCGAACGACGCGCGATCGCGCGGGTTTCGCGCTCAACTTCGGACCGCATGCGCTTTACGCCGGCAGCGCCGGTGTTCGCGTCTTGCGCGAGCTCGAGGTGCCGTTTCGCGGATCGCTCCCGTCGTCGACCGGGCTCCTCGGGATCGCGAACGGCGCGCTGCACACGCTCCCCGGCGGGCTGTTGTCGCTGTTGTCGACCGACTTGCTCGGCTTTGGCGGAAAGGTCGAGGCGGCGCGCATGCTCGCGGGGCTCACGCGGATCGACACCGCGCCGCTGATGTCGACGACGCTGCGCGCGTGGCTCGAATCGGCGGTGCAGCGACCCGAAGTGCGCGACGTGCTCGCCGCGCTCGTGCGCGTCTCGTCGTATTCGAACGCGCCGGACCTCGACAGCGCCGGCGCCGCGCTCGATCAGATGCGCCGCGCGATCTCGGCGAACGTTTACTACCTCGACGACGGATGGCAGACGCTCGTGGACGGGCTCGCGACCGCGGCGCGCGACGCGGGCGCGCGCGTCTTCTGCGGCGCGGGTGCGCGGTCGATCGTGCGCGACGGGCGTGGTCGAGTCTGCGGCGTCGCGCTCGCGGACGGCGATGTCATCGAAGGACGATCGGTCATCGCTGCGACGGGCCCGAGCACGCTCCGAGCGCTCCTCGGCGACGCGAGCGGCTCGGACGAGATCGACGACGCGACGATCGTGCGCGCGGCGTGCCTCGATCTCGCGATGTCTTCGCTGCCGCAGCCGAAGCGACGCTTCGCGCTCGGAATCGACGCGCCGACGTATTTCTCGGTGCACTCCGCGACGGCGCGACTGGCTCCCGAAGGCGCCGCGGTCATCCACGTCGCGAAGTACCTCGACCCGGCGGAGCCGCGCGATCCGAAGCGCGACGAACGCGAGCTCGAAGAGGTCATGGACCTCGTGCAGCCCGGATGGCGCGACGCGATCGTGAGCCGACGGTATCTCCCGTCGATCGTCGTCGCCAACGCGCGCGTGACCGTCGCGTCGGGCGGACGCCGTCGATCTCCGACGATCCGCGAAGTGCCCGGCCTCTACGTCGCAGGCGACTGGGTCGACGGCGAAGGGATGCTCGCGGACGCCGCGCTCTCGAGCGCGCGCGACGCCGCGAAGCTCGTCCTCGCGCAGCCGACCGCGCGCGATGCACCGGAGACATTGGGTACACTGGCCGCTTCGTGATCGCGTACGGCGACATCTACCGAGAGCACTCGCGCCACGTTTGGGGGCTCTGTTACCGCATGACGGGCAGCGCGTCGGACGCGGACGATCTCGTCCAAGAGACGTTCGCGCGCGCGATGAAGACGCCGCCCGCGCGCACCGACGAACCGTGGCGACCTTGGCTCGTTCGAGTCGCGGTGAACCTCGCTCGCGATCAGCTGCGCCGCCGACAGCATGCAGCATACACGGGCCCGTGGCTCCCCTCCCCGATCGAGACCGACGACGAAGCGGCTCCGGACACGGACATGGAGCGCCGCTACGGAATGCTCGAGAGCGTGTCGTTCGCGTTCCTCGTCGCGGTCGAAGCGCTGACGCCGCGGCAACGCGCGGTGCTCTTGCTGCGCGACGTACTCGAGTACTCGGTCGACGAGACGGCGACGGCGCTCTCGCTCTCGGAGGCGAACGTGAAGACGACGCATCATCGCGCGCGCGCCGCGATGGAGGCGTACGACCGCGCGCGCTCGGTGCCGACGCGCGTGCTTCAAGCGAAGACGCGCGCGGCGCTCGAGCGATTCGCGGTCGCGCTCGCGACGGGAGACGCGGCTGGTGTCGAGGCGATGCTGGTCGAGTCGGCGCGCACCGTGAACGATGGCGGCGGCGAGTTCCACGCCGCGTTGCGCCCCGTCGTTGGCGCGTCGAGGGTCGCGCGCTTCTACTTGGGCCTTCAGCGAAAGGTCGGCACCGACGCGCGCTTCGCGCTTCGGATGCTCAACGGCCTCCCGGCGATCGTCTTCGACTCGCCCTCCGCCGGCACGCGCGACGCGCCGCGCAGCGTGATTCGCTGCGACATCGGCGACGACGGACGCATCCGCGAGGTCCACGCGATCCTCGCGACGAAGAAGCTCGCCGCCCTCCGCGCTTGACCGACGCACGCGCGTCTCGAAGGATGAACGCGATGCGCGTGACCGTCCTCTACTTCGCCGCGCTGCGCGACCACGCCGGGCGCGCGGAAGAGATCCTCGCGCTCCCGACGAGCGTCGCGACGGTCCGCGCGCTCGCCGATCACTTGTGCTCGACGCGACCGTGGCTCGCCGAGCGACGCGCGCACGTCCGCATCGCGCGCAACGAAGCCTTCGCCGAGCCCGACGACGCGGTTAGCGACGGCGACGTGATCGCGCTCATTCCACCGGTCGCCGGCGGATAGCCGCGCTACGTTAGGCGCGAGGAACGAAACGTGAGCGAGACGAAACCGATCGTGCGCGTCGCCGTCGTCACCGTGAGCGACACGCGCACCGAAGCCGACGATGAAGGGGGCGAGCGCTTGCGCGCGCTGCTCGTGACGGCCGGGTTCGATGTCACGTTCCGTCGGATCGTGCGCGACGAGCCGGACGCGATCGGCGCCGTCATCGCCGAGGTGTGCGACGGGGATCTCGCCGACGCGATCGTCACCACCGGCGGCACCGGGATAGCGCCGCGCGATCAGACGTACGAGGCGATCGACCTTCTCCTCGAGAAGCGACTCGACGGGTTCGGCGAAGCGTTCCGTCGTTTGTCGTGGGATCAAATCGGACCGCTCGCGGTGATGTCGCGCGCCGTCGCGGGGACGTACCGCGGACGGATCGTCGCCGCGCTCCCGGGGAGCCCGAAGGCGCTCGGGCTCGCGGTCGAGTCGATCCTCGCGCCGATCCTCCCGCACGCGGTTTCGCTCGTGCGTGGAAAGAAGCACAGGCACTGAGATGGCGATGCTCTCGTTCGACGAAGCGCGCGCGCGCATCCTCGCCGACGTCGCGCGGCTCGACGACGAGACGGTGCCGCTCGCGCGCGCCGCGGGGCGAGTCCTCGCGCGCGATCTCGTCGCCGAATCACCGCTGCCACGCTTCGATCACAGCGCAATGGATGGCTACGCCGTCGCGACGACCGATCTCGGCGGCGAAGGTCCGTGGACGTTGCCCGTCATGGGCGAGAGCGCGGCCGGCGCGGGATCGCCTCCGCTCGCGCCCTGCGCCGCGTGCCGCATTTTCACGGGCGCCCCGATCCCGTCACGGGCCGACGCGGTCGTCATGCAAGAGAACGTGCGACGCGACGGCGACGCGAGCACGTTCGACGCGCGCCCGCGCGCGATGCAGCACGTGCGCCGCACCGGAGAGGACATGAGCGTCGGCGTGCGCGCGATCGCCGCAGGGACGCGCCTCGGCGCGGGCCACCTCGCGCTCGCCGCGATGCTCGATCGCGCCGAGCTCGTCGTCGCGCGTCGTCCCGTCGTGACGATCCTCTCGACCGGCAACGAGCTGCGCACGCCCGGGAGCGCGGGCGGCGAAGGGAGCATCCCCGAATCGAACAGCGTCGCGCTCGCCGCGCTCGCCGAGCAGGCCGGCGCCACCGTGCGCATCGCGCCGATCGCACGCGACGACGCCGAGGCCACCGTCGCCGCGATCCTCGACGCGCTCCGCGGGACCGACCTCCTCTTGACGGTCGGCGGCGTCAGCGTCGGCGATCACGATCTCGTCCGACCCGCGCTCGAACGCGCCGGCGTCACCTTGGATTTCTGGCGCGTCGCGATCAAGCCGGGCAAACCGCTCGCCGTCGGTCGCACCGCGAGCGCGCGCGTCCTCGGTCTCCCCGGAAATCCGGCGAGCGCGATGGTCACCTTCGCGGTCTTCGGTCTACCGCTCCTCCGCGCGATGCAAGGCGACGCACGACCGATCGCGCCGCTCGTCTCCGCGCGTCTCGCGAGCGTTCAAAAGCGCTCGCCGGATCGCCTCGAGCTCGCGCGCGCCACGCTCGACGTCGTCGACGGCGCGCTCGTCGTACGCACGCACGGTAACCAAGCGTCCGGCGCCGCGACGAGCCTCGCCGACTCGAACGCGCTCGCGATGCTACCGCCGGGCGATGCGCCCCTCGCCGCGGGCGCGAACGTCGACGTCGTGCGCTGGAGCGATCTCTAGGTCACTCAATACGTCGCGCACGTCCACTGCTTCGGCGGACAGTTCGTGCAGCGTCCGCCTTGGCAGAACCCGCCGCAGTCGGCGACCTTCTCGAGGGTCTCGGCCTTCACGTAATAGTACGGACCGTCGACCGCGGCGTCGCAGTCGATCCCCCAGAGCGCGCCGCACGTTCGCTCGAGGCGGCACGTCGTTCCGAACTTCGCGTGGATCTGTTTGTCGCGCGCGGCGTCGGGAG
>JBBQXV010000236.1:0-14680 GCA_038209335.1 Polyangiales bacterium
GTCGTACACGTTACCGCTGTAGAAGAGGTAGTAGCGGCCGCCGCGCTTCACGACCCACGGCGCTTCGACGACGCCGCCTTCCCACGTCTGCGGATCGTTCACGACCACCTGCTTCGCTTGCGATCCGGGCGCGAACGACAGTCCATCGGTCGCGAGCTTGCGCACGAAGATCGGCGTCGGTCGGCCGTGCGCGTTGCCGTCGATCTTGTAGAAGAGCCATCGCGATCCGTCGTCGTCTTCAAAGAACGTCGCGTCGATGACGCCGTCCGCGTTCTCGACCAGCGCGTGACCGATGTCGGTGTACGGACCGAGCGGCGTTGCGGCCGACGCGGCGCCGATCGACAGCACGTTCGCGGCGTTCACGGTCGTGAAGTAAGCGACGTAGCGCGCGCCGACGGCGTGGATCTCCGGCGCCCAATTGCGCCCGCCGTTCGCGGACCATGGCGGCTTGCCCGCCGGGAGGATCGAGGCGCCGCTGTCCTTCCAGAAGACGAGACCGCGCGACGTGTGAATTGGAAACGATCCGCCCGTGCAGACCATGTCGTAATCGAAGCCACCGCGCGCGGCGATCGCGACGACGCCCGGATCGGGGCAGTCACGAGGCACGACAGGATTCGTGTACGGCGGCTTCGGACCGCGCAGACCGCTCGGCGCGCTCGCGGCGACGAGGCTCGTAACGGGGACGACCTCTTCGGCGAGACCGGTCGTCGACCAGAGGAGGCGCGCCGACGCGCCGAGATCGGCTTGGAAGTAGTCGACGCGGATCGGGACGGCGACGCCGGCGACGAGATCGATCTTCGCTTCGTTTCGTTTCACCGTGTGCGCGGTGAAGTCGTCGATGACGCGCTTGCCGCCGATCCAGACGCGCACGCCGTCGTCGGTCTCGATCGCGAGCGTGTACGAGCCGGATCGCGGCGCGACGATCGCGCCGGTCCATCGCGCAGAGAAGTGATCGCGTCCGACGGCGGCGGACGGAGCGACCGTGTCCCAGTTGCGATCGAGCGTCGGTTCGATCTGCTCGAGCGCGAGATCCATGTAGCCGTTGAAGTACTCCGCGCGAAGACCGCGAACCGACGGGAGGGCGGCGTCGGCGTCGACGCTCGCGTCCATCGAAGGGGCGACGGCGGCGTCACCGACGCTCGCATCTTCGTCGACCGGACCGGGCACGGGAGCGACGTCGCTCGGCGAATCGCCGCACGCGCTTGCCGCGCAGAGCGACACGCCGAAGAGACTCACGAAGACCGATCGCACGTGCTCACTCGAGCACGGCGCGTGCCGTCGCGCCCTGGCGTTTTCGCGGAGAAACGTTGGATCTTCGCCGAACCACCCTCGCGCCGAGGCGCGATCTTCGCGCGCCGCCGCGGATCGTCGCTTGACCTCGACCGCGCCCGTCGCAAGGTAGGCGCGTGCGTTTCGAAGGGAAGATCTACCGTCCGCCGTCGGAGGCCGACGCGCTCATCGTGCAGGCGACGATCGGCTGCTCGTGGAACCACTGCACGTATTGCGACATGTACCGCGAGAAGGATTTTCGCGTGCGCGCGCTCGACGAGACGCTCGCGGATCTCGAGGCGTACGCCGGCGATCCGCACGTCGAGAAGCTCTTCGTCGCGGACGGCGACGCGCTCGTCCTTCCGATGGATCATTGGTTGCCGATCCTCGAGCGATCGCGCGCGCTCTTCCCGCACCTGAAGCGCGTGTCGTGCTACGCGATGGCGCGCAACGTCCTCGCGAAGACGGACGACGAGCTCGCGCAGCTCTGCGACGCCGGGCTCTCGACGTTGTACATCGGGCCCGAGTCGGGCGACGACGCGACGCTCAAGCGGATCGCGAAGGGCGACGACGCGGCGACGCACGTCGAGGCGGCGCGACGCGCGCACGCGGCCGGGATGCGCCTCAGCGTCATCGCGCTCCTCGGCATCGCGATGGAGCGAAGCGACGAGCACGCGCGCGCGACGGCGGATCTCGTGACGGCGATGGACCCGGAGTACTTCGCCGCGCTGACGGTGACGGTCGTCCCGGGGACGCCGCTCGCGACGTTGCGTGCGAAGGGGCGCTTCGAGGTTCCGGCGATCGAAGGGCTCTTGCGCGAGCTTCGCACGATGGTGGATCGCGCGCGGCCGCGCGACGCCGTGTTCCGGACGAACCACGCATCGAACTACTTGCCACTCGCAGGACGGCTCCCGCGCGATCGCGCGCGCATCGTCGAGGTCATCGACGCCGCGCTGGCCGGGGAGATCCCGCTGCGTGGAGAGGCGTCGCGCGGGTTGTAGACGCGCGTTCGTCTCCAGCGTCAGATTCGCTGGCACGCTCCGTCGTTGCCCCCGCGGGTTCGATTCCCGCAAGCGTCGCGCTCGAGCGCCGGCGCGTCGGTCGGCGGGGCCTCGTGCCTCCTCCGCTCGGCGTCCGTCGTGCGTTTCCGTTCTCGATTCGTATGCATGGATGCCAGTGGCTCGACTGCATCGGGCTCGTCGGTCGTGGGTTCGATTCCCACTGGTCCCTTTGGGGCCATAGCTCAGTTGGTCAGAGCAACGGACTTGTAATCCGTCACCAATAGGCCCGACGAAGGGGCGCGTCCTTTCCGCCGTCGGCTCGTCCGGCGTCGGAGCCCGGCCGCGCGCTCGGCGCGAACGCGCCTCGGTTCATGGAACGCGTCCCCCCGTAAGGATCGCCGCGATTCCCCGACCCGAGGCCCGCCGCGTCGCCGCGCGATCGGTTCATGTCGCGACGCGCGTCGTGCTCGCGAACGAAGCGAAGTCGGCTTCGGGAGAGCGCGGCGCTCGCACGACGGACGACCCCTTCGGCGGGCCACTTTTTTTCTTCGATGTCCTTTGGAGCTCTTCTTCCGTCGATTGTGAGGTGCGTCATGATGAAGTCGATCCATGTAAAGCTCAACCAACGCGTCGTGTTGTTCCACGACGGATTGCCGTTTCGCGCGCTCGGTCCGGGTCACCACACGGCGTGGGGATTCTCGCTGACGGAGCAGCGCTTCGAGACGGACAAGCTCGTCTTCAACGCATTGCCGGAAGTGCGCGCGGTGCTGCCGAAGGATTGGTTCGGCGAGGCGTCGCTCGCGACGTACGAGCGCGGCGTCCTCTTCCACGACGGCCGCCCGAAGCTGTTCCTGCGTCCGGGGACGCATCGCTTCTGGAAGATCGACGACTCGGTGCGTCTCGCGATCTACTCGGTGCGCGACGCGATGCCGGAGCTCGACGACGAGCTCGCGGCGGTGATCCCGCGCGCGGAGTTCGTCGACGCGACGGTGCGTGAGCACGAGCGCGGCCTGCAATACGTGCAAGGTCGTCTCGCGCGCACGTTGATGCCGGGACGCTACGCGTTCTGGTCGTCGCCGGAGGCGCGCGTCGACGTGCAGACGGTCGACATGCGCGCCCAGCAAGTCGCGCTCGCGGGCCAAGAGCTCATGACGCGCGACAAGGTGACGCTGCGTCTCTCGCTCACGGTCGAATACGCGATCGAGAACGCGGCGCTCGCAGCGCACGCGGTCACGAACGTGCGCGACGCGATCTACCTGCTCGTGCAGCTGGCGAGCCGTGAGTTCGTGTCGGGCGTCACGCTTGACGAATTGCTCGGAGGCCGCGACGCGATGACCCGCTTCCTCACGAGCGACGCGACGCCGAAGGCGCTCCGCTTCGGCGCGCGCATCGATCGCGTCGGCGTGAAGGACGTCGTGCTCCCAGGCGAAATGAAGACGCTCCTGAACCGCGTCATCGAGGCGGAAAAGGAAGCGGCGGCGAACGTCATCTTGCGTCGCGAAGAGACGAACGCGACGCGCTCGCTCGCGAACACGGCGCGCGTGATGGCGGAGCATCCGGTGCTTCTGCGACTCAAGGAGCTCGAGTCGCTGAAGGAGATCGCGGCGAGCATCAAGGAGGTGCGCGTCGTGGTCGGTGCCGACGGCTTGAAGACGTTGCTTCCGGCCGGGCTCCTGTCCGGAGGCGACGCGACGAGCTAGCGAGGGTTTCTCCGCGCCGAGCGAGGGCTCGTGACGGCCGCGGGATAGCGCGGGGAGACCTCGGCATCGCTGACGAGCACGATGATGATCGTGTTCGGCAGCGGTGCGCATGCCGCGCGATCGGGGGTGTCGCCCTCGGGTGAAGCGTCGAAGCGGCTCGATGCGGGGCCGAGCACCCCTGGGACGAGGGGTGCTCACCGTCGTCTGGAGGCGATGTCACCGATCGAAGGAGCGATCGCGACCGCGCGTGGATGGGTCCGACGACCGCGCTTGGACGTTTCGGCCCAAACTGGGTAGTCCGGGTGCGACCCGTGTACCGTTCCGCCCCGCGATGACCACGGACAGCCGGAGCTCACTCGTCGTCGTTCTCCTCGGTGTGCTCACTGTCCTCTTCCCCGCGCTCGCCGGCGGCCACGGCGACGCTCCGAGCGACACATCGTCCGCCGCCGCGCCTGCCGCGCCCGCGGTGCCGACCCCCGCTCCCGCCGACACCAACGTCGGCCCTCCGGCCGATCCCGCCGACGTCGACGAGCGCTTCTGCGCGGAGCGAATGGTGCGCCCGCTCCTCGACTACTACCGCATTCGAAGCTCCGACATCGGCGCGGGCTCCGACGCGGGCGCGCCCGACACGAGCCCCGACACCGAAGTCCTCCGCTACTTCACCGACGCGCGCCGCGCCGGTCGCGATCCCAAAGTGGTCATCGCCACCGTCCCCGATCCGATCGACTCCGCGCTGGCGTACGACTACGACCGCAACCTCGAAGCGCTCCAGCTCGCCGTCGAGCGCAGCGATCGCGTCCGCGATCGCGGGTGGCTCCCATGGAGCGCGGATCCGAACAGCGCCGAGGTCGAACGCATTCGCGCGTGCCGCCGCATCTCGCCCGGCATCATTCTCTTCCGCGGTCGCAGCGACTCCTCCGAATCCGGCGCCGCCGCCGCGTCCGGGCACGAGGCGCAGCCGCTCATGGCGCTCCTCGTCGTCGGCGAGACCCCGACCTGGGGCGTTCACAAACCGGCGTTCCGCCGCGCGCTCGACTTCGCGTCGCGCGTTCAACGCGCCGGTGGGCCGCCGCGCACGACGCCCACCGATCTGCACATCGTCGGTCCGACCTTCTCGGGCACCGCGGAGTCGATGCGCCTCACCCTCCGCCTCTGGGCCGCCGAACCGCGCGCCGCGAGCGACGGCGACGTCCCCGACGTTCGTATCGTGTCTGGCTCCGCGACGAGCACGCTGGTGAAGCGCACGCTCGAAGGCGCCGACGGCGTGAAGCCGCGCGTCTCGTTTCAAGCGACGACGATCCCCGACGACGCGCTCACCTGCGCGTTCTACGCGTACCTCCACGCGATGCTCGGCGTCGACGGCGCGAGCGCCCACAAGGCCGGCGATCCGGCTAGCACCAAGCTCGCCGACGTCGCGCTCCTCCACGAGTCGGGAACGACGTACGGCGACAGCTTCTCCGCGGACGCGAAGCGCGACGGCACCTGCTACGGCCCCGAGAGCACGTTCGGCTTTCCGCCGCACATCGGCTCGCTCCGAAGCGCATACGCCGCCGACGATCGCCGCACATCGTCGGGCGACACGGCTCCACCGACGCCGCGCAGCCGACTCGATCCGTCGCTCGAAGAGACGACCGAGCCGCGCGACGTCGCGCCGACGCTGTCGACGAAGACGACCTTCGCGCACGACGCGCTCCTCGCCAATCTGCTCCTCGACATCTCTCGAAAAGACGTCAGGTACCTCGGGCTCGTCGGGACGGATCCGGCCGACGTGGTCTTTCTCGCGCGCCAGATCAAAAAAGTCGTACCGGACGTTCGCCTCTTCACGTTCGGGAGCGAGGTGCTCTATCTCCACCCGACGTACGAGACGGATCTCCTGGGCATGCTCGTCGTCACGCCGTATCCGTACTTCGGATCGTCGGGCCCGCTCGGAACCGCGACGCCGTTCAGCGGTGAGACACCGCAAGGGACGTACAATGCGGCGCTCGCGCTCTTCGGCGATCCGGGGCTCGTCGAGTACCGGCCCGAAGGCTCGAAGGCGACACTCCCGGTCTGGATCACGGTCGTGAGCCGACGAGGACTGATGCCGCTGCACGTCGCGAGCTACGACGACGCGAAGCGCTTCGTCTTCGATCACGGACGCGACGAAGTCTCCGCGAGCTTCGTCGTCCAAGACGATCGCACGCGCGGTCACACCATCGCTCGTGTATGGCAAATAGCGATTTTTTTCTTATCGCTCTTTGCGCTCTACAACATCTTCGGATTCCTCCGGTACGGCCTCGTCCAGTCGCTCCGTCCGCCGCCGCCGGCCGGCGCCACGCACACGGAGTCGGTCTCGCCGCTCTTCCGCGCGTTCCACCGAATGCAGCCGTGCCTCGAACCGACCGAACGCGCGAAGCAGAGCTACTATGTCGCGACCTGCTTCGCGGCGCTTCTCGTCGCGGAGAGCGCGCTCGTTGCGGCGACGGGCGAGAGTGTCATCGGTCGGTCGGCCTCGTTGGTCGAGTGGCTCGGCCAGATCACGCTCGTCGCGCTCTTCGCATGCTTCGGCGCGTCGGTAGTCGTAGTCGGCGTCGCGGTCCTTCGCCTCGCGCGAGATGGGGGTCGCGCCAATCGCGTCGGCGCGACGATCGACACGTCCGTGCGCGCCGCGATCGCCATCGCCGTGACCGTGATGTCGGTGAAGGGGATCTTCGCGATGGAGGCCGCCGTCTTCACGGACCGCGCGACGAGCCTCGCGAGCGGCGTCTCACCGACGACGCCGGTCCTGATCGTTGCAGCATGCATGTACGTCTGGAGCCTCGCGCACCTCACGCGCGTGCAGCTCCTCGATGCGTTCCACGCTCGCGCTCCGGAGATGTCCGAGGTCGCGACGTCGAAGCCGAGCGACGCCGAAGCGTGCGCGCCGTGCGCGAAGCCGTCGGGGTTCCGCGCGGATCTCGACGCGCTCGAGGCCGAGCTCCTTCGGACGCTGCAAAGCCCGACGTCGACCGGCGCGTATTGGGTCGGCAGCATCGCGCTGGTCGGCGCAGCGATCTTCCTCTTCTTCACGAAGTCGCCGCTCGTGTTCGAAGGGACGGCGGGGCGGATGATCCTCGGCGGTGCTTTCGTGACGCTCGTCCTCGCGACCGGCACCGGGCTGGTGTGGATGCTTCTCTTCTGGCTGCGTCTCCAGGCGCTCCTCGAGCGTTTCGCGCAGCACCCGATCTTGGACGCTTTCGGCCGACTGCCGAAGCCGTTCGCGCGAAGCGTCGAAGATCAGATCTCGTCGTCGGGCTCCGACGTGACCGACCTCGTGATCCCGGTGCAGCAGGTCGTGGCGCTGGACGAGCGGATCGACTTCGTGCGCGCGGGATGGGACGCGGCGGGTGCGCCTGTGCCGGAGGAGATCGACATCCACCTTCGCGCGTTCCAGCAAGCGGTGAAGGAGATCGACGCGACGTTACAGCGCGAGCTCGGCGTTCACACCGGCGGACGCGGGCATCGCGATCTCGCGGCGAGCGCGACGATGAAGCAGCTCGTGCAAGCGCGCGCCTCGCTCTTCGCCGTGCTCGAGCCGCTGTGGGAGCGCCGCCTCCCGGCGCCACCGCGCGCCGACGCCTCCGCCGAGGAGAGGATCGCGACGCTCACCGCGAAGAAGTCGCTCGCGCTCTACGGCGCGACGCTGTCGAGGCCCGCCCTCGCGTGGCTGCGTCTCGCCGAAGAGTTCGTGGCGACGCAGCTCACGTTCGACGTCTCGCACCTCGTCCGGCATTTTCGGCATTTCTTGCTGACGGTGACGGTTGGCGGTCTGTCGATGCTCATGGTCGTCTCGGCGTACGCCGTTCAGCCGCGGCGCCTTCTCCTCACGTTCATCTGGATTGTGATCCTGTCGGTCGCGGGGTGCGGCCTCTGGATCTTCATGCAAATGGATCGCAACGTTTTGCTGAGCCGGATCGCCAAGACGCAGGCCGGCAAGCTCACCTTCGATCGCGCGTTCATCGGCCGCGTGCTGACGTGGGTTGTGTTGCCGATCTTCGGCGTCGCGCTCGCGCAATACCCGGACGCGGCGCACACGATCTTCGCGTGGACCGGACCGTTCGCGAAGGCGCTGCACTGACACCAACCGTGCCGGATCACCGTTTGCAGCGAGTGCTCGCGTGCAAACTCACGACGCCCCCGAGAAGAAATCGATCCTCTCCCTACTGAAGGCCACGTTCCGCCGCTGGATCGACGACGACGCCATGCGGCTCGCGGCCGCCCTCGCGTTCTACACGGTGTGGTCGCTAGGCCCGCTCTTCTTGGTCGTGCTCTCCGTCGTCGGCCTGGTGTACGGGCGCGAGGCCGCGCAAGGTCACGTCGTAGGCGCGCTCGCGGATCTGGTCGGGCCGGGGGGCGCGAAGGAAATCGAAGACGTGATCATCCGCGCGAACGCCTCCGGTCACAGCGTCCTCGCGAACGCGCTCGGCATCGCCATGCTCGTGGTGTCGGCGTCTGGCGTCATCGTCGAGCTGAAGGCCTCGCTCGATCGCGTGTGGGGCGTGAAGCCGAAGGCGGAGTCGTTTTTCATGACCATCAAAGAGCGCTTCCTCTCCTTGACGATGATCCTCGGGATGGGCTTCCTGCTTTTGGTGTCGCTGCTCTTCAACGCGGCGCTGAGCGCGCTCGGCAAGCGCTTCGGCAGTCTGCCGGGAGGCGAGGGTCTCTGGCACGCCATTCACTTCATGACGTCGCTCGGACTCACGACGGTCCTCTTCGCGCTGATGTTCAAAGTGATCCCCGACGTGCGGGTGCGATGGAAGGACGTCTTCGTAGGCGGTGCCGTCACCTCCGCGCTCTTCACCGTCGGGCAGGTTCTGATTGGCCTCTATATCGGCAAGACGAGCATCGGCTCCGCGTACGGCGCGGCGTCGTCGCTGATGGTGATCCTGGTTTGGATCTTCTTCTCGTCGTGCATCCTCTTCCTCGGCGCGGAGTTCACGCGCGCGTACGCCGAGATGTACGGAGGAGCCATCGAGCCAAAGAACGGCGCGCGGATGATTCCCGACGACGCGGCCACCACCGC
This sequence comes from Polyangiales bacterium, assembly GCA_038209335.1. Lineage (GTDB taxonomy): Bacteria > Myxococcota_A > Polyangia > Polyangiales > Polyangiaceae > JBBQXV01. The sequence goes on from JBBQXV010000236.1 coordinate 9,012, forward strand.
CACGCGATGACGTAGATCGCTCGCGTGGCGGTGGACCGCGATCGCGAGACTCAGCGCGCGCTGGCGTGACGTGTCGATTTCGAGGCGCCGTTCTTCTTCGGTGCCCCCTTGGCGGGCGCCTTCTTGGGCTTGATCGCGCCTGCCAACACTTGCTGGAGATTCGAGAAGAGCGGATCGCGGAAGTCCGTGGCCTTGGCTTTCTCGAACGCCGCTTCCATCTTCGCGCCCAGCGCTTCGAGGGCGGCCTTGTCGAACGCCTTCTCCACCCTGGGGAAGAACTCGTGCTCCTCCTCTTCCACGTGATGCTCCACGACTTCGCGCAGCACGGTCATCTTGAAGTCGAACGTCTCCGAGCCGAGCGCGTTGTTCGCCTCGTACAAGCAGAACTCGACCACGCCGTGCTCGACCAACGCCTCGCCCAGCATGTCCGTCATCCCCATCTTGGCTTCGCACGCGGGATAGAAAATCTCGCGTTCGATGCCGTCGTGCCCGACCAGGTTCGTCGCGAGCTCCGTGAAGAGCGTGGCCTTCTTCGACGCGCCACTCGCGTCCTCGATGGCATCGAACAGCTTGTCGACCGTCTTGTGCTGCGCCTTGAGAAGCTCCGTCGCTTTCATGATTCGTCTCCTGGGCCGTGAGAGTTTCAACGCCGGGTGTTTCCAAGTGTCGTGCCATCCGGAGCGAGCGTCCGTGAGCGGCGCGAAGATGCAAAGACGATGGACGGATCGCGGCACCTCGCCTCGGGTGTGACCGATTCGTGCGAGCGGGTTCGCGTGGCTGCGCGTGCGTGCGCGCGGTTCAGGAAATGGCGCCGCGGAGGTGACGGCGTTCCGCGGGGCGCTTCAGTTTTCGTAGCGCTTGCACTTCGATTTGGCGCACCCGCGCGCTCGTCAGGTCGAGTGCCCGGCCGATTTCTTCGAGCGTGTTGTCGGACGCTTCGTCGAGCCCGTAGCGAAGGCGGATGACCTGCTGCTCGCGCGGCGTGAGCAGACGGAGCAGGCGACGAAGGACACCTCCTACGAGCGCGCCGTCGATCCGCTCCTCCGGTGAGGCGTCGTCGGTGTCACTCACGAAATCGCTCAAGCGCGCGTTGCCGTCGGCGCCCATCGGCGAATCGAGGCTCGTGGTCGTGCGACGCGACGCGACCGCCGTGCGCACCTGGCGTGGCGAGAGGCCGGTCGCGGCCGCGATCTCTTCGATGGACGGATCGCGCCCCGAGCGCTGGACCAAACGCTGCGCCGCCTTCTCCACGCGTCGCCGCTTTTCGACCATGTGGACAGGCTGGCGAATCGTGGAACCCTTGTCGGCGATGGCGCGGCTCATGGCCTGGCGTATCCACCACGACGCATAGGTGCCAAAGCGGTAGCCGCGACGGTAGTCGAACCGCTCGACGGCCCGCATGAGCCCGGTGTTGCCTTCTTGGAGGAGGTCGAGAAAATCGAGCCCGACGTTTCGATGGCTGCGTGCGATCGCCACCACCAGACGAAGGTTGGCGGTCGCAAACTCTTTGACCGCGGCGTCGGAGTCGCGTCGCGCGCTCTCGATGGCCGCGAGCGTGGCCGCTGCCTCCTGGCCCGCCCCAAGCAATCGGTTCACGACCTGCGCGAGCGCGCGACGGTCGAGCCGAGCGACCGCCGCTGGCTCTGTCGTAGTCGCGTCCACGCACGCGAGCTCTGCGCTCGCGATCGGACAGCGGTCGATCGCTTCACGCATCGCCAACTCCGCGGCTTCGATGCGACGCGCGAGCGCGACCTCATCCTCGGCGGTGAGGGGCGGCACGCGCCGCACCTCCCGCAAGTACGATTCGAGAACGCGCTGCGTGCCTCGAGCAGCGCCATAGACACCGGTGGAGTCGTCCACGTGATCCGTGGGTGGCGTTCTTTGGTGGCGATGACCCTCGGTGTCGAACGCCACCGGCGCGAGCGGTTGGACTCGTGCACGGCGCCGGGGCTCGTTTGGTCTCTCTCGACATTAAGCACGTCGAGGATCATCGCCATGAGGCACATCTGCGCGGAATCTGTACGAGAAACGTCCAGTCGATTCGACTGCGAAGACGACGCTCGAGGACCTAGCGGCGGTGCTCGAAGCCGCGTCGGACGTAGCGCTTCGCCTCCTCCCATCGCATCTTCGTCTCGGCTCGGCCCGACTCCCACTCGCCCTTCAGCGTGTTCTCGAGATCGGTCGTCCACGCGCTGTGCTTGTCACCGTACTTGTCGCGCGCCGCGTACCCGTACTGATGCGGGAGCTCCACGTCGTTCCATTCGCCGACCACCTTCGGCGGGTTCAGCTTGTCGGCCGGCGGGATCGCCTCCTTGCCCGTCGCCTGCTTCACGGTGTCACCGACGTCTTGGTTCAGCTCGTGGCCGCCCTTCAGGTGTACGTCGTGCTTCGTCTGCTCCCAATCCCGGCGCATCGCCTCCTTCACGCGCTCCCACGCCGTCATGTGTCCCTCGTTCCACCAGGCCGGCTGCCATTTCATCGTTCCCATGAGCGACTCCTTTGTTGTCGTTGTGGTCATCCGAAGAATCCGGACCGCTTACAAGATCGGCGCCAGCGCGCACGCGCGGCAAACGCCGCGAAGAGCGCTCATTGGCCGAGGCAACAGTGCCCTCTTGCGGCGTTTGGCCACGAGGCCACCGGACGCGTGAGCCGGTGCGATCGCATTCCGCGTTCGACGCGATCTCTTCCCGTTCGCGCTCACCCGAACGCGAGCGTCCGCGCGTTGTCCGCGACGTTCTCCAGAAACGATCTCCGCAGCTCGACGTCGCCGATCGCGTGCGCGCGCGCGAGGAGACGATCGCGCGCGACGGCGATCGCTGCGCGCGCGCCTGCTTCGTCTCCGTTCGCGCGTAGAGCCTCGGCGTGCGACAGGCGCACGATCGATTCGCCGTCGACCCCTTCGCCGACCTTCGCGAGGATCCCCATCGCGAGGTTCGACGTCGCAAGCGATCGCGCCTTGTCGCCCGTCGCGAGCTCGGCGCGTGCGAGGACCGCGAGCGCGTGCGCCTCCATCGCGGCAAGCGGTGTCGGAGATCGCGCGAGCTCGACAGCGGCGCGTGCATCGTCGACGGCGCGCGCGGGATCGCGAGCGAGCAGCCGAATCTGCGCCAAGAAGAGGCGCGATGCGCACTCCATGCGGCGGTTGTCGGCGGCGTGGAACTCCGCGCACGACGCCTCTTCGACGCGGATCGCTTCGTCGACGCGACCGAGGTACGCGAGCGCCTGCCCGAGGTTCTGCCGCGCGGTCGCCGCGACGTTGCGGATCCCCATCGCCTCCGCGACCTCGAGCCCGCGCCGGAGGACGCGCTCCGCTTGCTCGAAGAGACCGAGCTCGATCGTCGCGAAGCCGGCGTCGCCGCGCAACAGGCAGGCGTTGCGCGCGTCGTCGACGCGCTCGAAGCAGGCGATGCCCGCCTCGGTCTGGCGCAAGAGCTCGCCGAGATCGCCGGTGAAATACGCGCGCGCGGATCGCGCCATGCAGAGCCATCCGAAGCTCGCCGGCTCGCTCGCGGCGATCGCGTCAGCCGCGGCCTCGATCGGCGACAAGAGCGGATGCGCCGCGTCCGCGCGACCGAAGACGATGAGCGCGCGGCACAAGCGCGCGACCGCGCGAAGGCCTTCGCCGCGAAGCTCCCCGAGCGAGCCGCGCGCCGCGATCCGCTCCGCGAGATGCGAGAGCGCATCCTTCTTCCCGAGCGCGCTCAGCGCCGTGACGAGCTCCTGCGCGGCGATCCACCAGTCGGCGCTCTCCGGCGGCGAGAGCTCCATCGCTTCGAGCGCGCACGACTCCCCCTCGGTCGGCTCGCCGCGCCAGTTGTGCGCTTCGGCCTCCATCGCACGCAGCGCGCCGAGGCTCTCGCCGTTCGCGCCGCACGCGAGCGCCTTCTGCGCTGCCACGACCACCGCGCCGAGATCGTTCGCCGCGAGCGCCCGCTGCGCGCTCTTCAAGTACCACTCGATCGCGCGCGCGTTGCTCTTGCCGCGCTCGAAGTGCTCCGCGAGCACCGTGGCGTCGTGCTCGCCCGCGCCGGCGAGCCATTCGCCCGCGACCTTGTGCCCGAGGACGCGGTCGCTGTCGGTGAGCATTCCATACGCCGCCTCGCGCACGAGCGCGTGACGGAACACGTACTCGATCTCGCTCGGGAAGCGGCTGTGCCGCCGTTCGACGACGATCTCGCGCTCGGCGAGATTCGATAGGCAGTCGGTGATCGTCCGCGTCGGAGCGCCCGCGCCCCCTTCGACGAGCGCGCGCACGCCACCGGCCCAGAACACTTCGCCGAACACGCTCGCGGCGCGCAGCGCGTGACGCGGGCCGAGCTCGAGCTCTTCGAGGCGCGCCTGCACCATCGCGAGCACCGTCCCCGGCGCGCCTCGACGGCCCTCGGCCTCCGCGCGGATCAGCTCTTCGAGATAGAACGCGTTCCCCGCCGCTTGCTCGACGATCCGCTCGACCACGTCGGGCCGCGTGCTCGCGCCGAGCACTTCGCGCACGAGCGACGTGCTCGCGCGCGGCGAGAGCGCGCCGAGGCGAATCTCCAGCACCGCGCGCGCCCTCCACAGATCCGGAAACAACTCGTGCACCTCGGGGCGCGCGAGCGCGAGCGCGAAGAACGGTTTGTCCGCGGCCTGGCGAAGCGCGGCGTCGACGAGCTTGATCGTCGGCATGTCGCCCCAATGCAAATCGTCGAGCACGAGGACGAACGGTCGCGCGGACACCTCGGCGAGGAGCAGCTCTTCCCACGCGCGACGCACTTGATCGCCGATGAGCGTCGCGTCTTGCCGCGCGGCGCGGAGCTTCATGCTGTCGCGATCGGCGAACGGGACGCCGACAATCTCGCCCAAGAACTCCGTCACGCGCTGCACGTCACGCGCGGGGACGTTGCGCGCGACGCGTGCGCGGAGCTTGCGGCGGCGCGACTCGATCGGCTCGCCTTCGCGCGCGCCCGCCGCACGGAGGAGCGCGCCCGCCATCATCGCGAACGGGGCGCCTGCGCTCATCGGATCGCCGCGCGCGATCCAGACCTCCGCGTCGCTCGTGCGACCGCGAAGCGCCTCGACGACCTCGTAGCGAAGACGCGACTTGCCGACGCCCGCGGCGCCCGTCACGAGGACGGCGCGCGCCCCCGGCTCGGTCGTGCACGCCTCGAACGCACCGAGCAACGCGCCGAGCTCTTGCGCGCGACCGACGCACGTCGTCGGACGTCCGAGGAGCGTGCGCGTCGCGTCGACGCGGTCGAGCGCGCCGACGAGCTCGAACGCGCCGTCGTCTTCCGTCAGATTGAAGCGCGTGCCGAGCAGTCCCGCGGTGACGTCGTCGGTCTTGATCACGCCGTCGATGCGGAGCGTGTCGTCCGCGCGCGACTCGGTCGATCGGATCAAACGCGCGGCGCGATCGATCGCCTCGCCGAGCGGCAGGCGCGTCGACAAGAGCCCACGCCCCGTCGCGAGCGCGATCCGCGCGTGCGGCCGACTCTCGCGAATGACGAGCGCGCACCTCGCCGCCGAGACCGCGAGATCGGTCGCCGACGACGCGCCGGTGAAGAGCGCGGCCACCGCGCCATCGGGGAGCTCGCGCAGCTCACCGCCGTGACGCTCGACGATCGCGCGGAGCTCCGCGTCGGGCGGCGCCTGCGCGAACGTCTCGGGCCCGCTGCTCGGCGGACCGACCG
>JBBQXV010000237.1:0-14631 GCA_038209335.1 Polyangiales bacterium
AATCGATCACCGCGACGCGCACGTCGATTCGAGATCCGGTGACGCGCGCCTCCGCATCTCGCGAATCGACCACGTCGTCGGAGCGCTCGATCACCTCGAACACCGCGCGCGCGTCCCGCGTCGCGCGGCCGATTTTCGCGCGCCGCCCGCGAATTCAGCGCGCTTCGTGCGTCCCTCGACGCGTCCCGTGCGCCGTCGGATTTTCCGCGCGACGCGGGACGCTGACGGAACGGATCGCGACGCGGAAACGCGCGACAACAGTCTGGTCGCGGCAATGAAAACGAAAGAGCTCGCGACGCACCGAGGAACGGTCCCCGGCGCCCAGCGAGCTCACCGCGTCAGAAAGGAGAATCTAGCGATCATGGGTACCGAATCGAAAACCAAACCCCAGAAGTCGCTCGCGCTTCTCGAGAAGCACGTCGCCGAGTGCATCAAGCTCGTCGACAAAGCGCACGTCGTCGTCGACCAGAGTTGGTCGTTGATGTCGTTGCTCGAGAAGCGCCGTAGTCCGCGTTTCCGTTACGCTGTCACGCACGTCATTCCGACGCTCGTGCAGCTCGGCCAACGCTACGGCGTCAACGTCCCCAATCGCCCTGTCGGCGAGATGGACCTGGCGCTGAAGCGCGCCGCCTTGCTCGCGCCGCTCCGCGATGCATTGCGCCTCCTCCTCCAAAAGGTCGAGGACGCCATGCTTCAAGAGTCCGGCTCGACTTGGAAGACGGCCACCACGGTCTACACGACCCTTCGTCGTTGGTCGAAGGACGATCCCGAGCTTGCTGCGCTGCTTGCGCCGCTCGCTCCGTCGTTCCGCACGAACACGCGCACGAAGAAGTCGGAGCCTGCTTCTGGAACGAACGCCACGACGACCACCGGCAACGGTGCGTCGCCGGGCGCTGCCGCCACGCACGCGTAGCCCGCGTGCTCGGCGGTAACCCCAAAACTGAATAGCCGCACCTCCCGACCGAGTCCGTGATCTTCACGGCGACGTCGGACGTTGACCGCCTCCTCGAACGGGCGGTGGTCGAGCCCCTCGATTCGCTTCACGCGGATCGAGGGGCTTTTTTTTTCAGCTCGTCGCGCGCGCTTCGGCGCCGGGAGCCGCGCGTCGCATCGCGGGCGCGTGCCCGTACGTGAGCGCGCGCCACAGCCACTCCATCGGACCGAACTCGAAGTGCTTGAGCCACACGACGCTCAGCGGAATCTGCACGATCACGAAGATGGCGATCGGGATCGCGAGGTTCGCGGCAGGGCCGACTTTGTTCCAGAGGCCGAAGCCCCACGAAAAGAAGAGCGTCGTGCCGAGGAGCGTCTGCAGGAGATAGTTCGTGAGCGCCATTCGTCCGACCGCCGCGATGGGCGCGAAGCGCCGCTGCCACACCGGAACCTGCGAGGCGCGCAGGATCGTCGCGACGTAGAAGAGCATGATGCACGGTCGGCACCACGTATACGCGGTGCCTTGGATGACGTGCAGCACCGAGGGCTCCATCGGCGCCTTGTCGGTCGCCATGATCGCGCCGAAGACGATGCCCAAGAGGACGCCGACGCCGAGGCCGATCCACTGCACCTTGCGGATGAGCGGCAGATGCTCGCCGACGTTCTGCAGGATCTTGCGGCGCCCGATCACGTAGCCGAGGAGCAAGGTCGCGAGCATCTGCACGTAGAAGGAGAGGCTCCACCTCCAGAACACGCCGTACGACACCGAGAATTCGTGCACGTGCTCGCGGAGCGCGTCGACGAACGTGCCGTGCCCGAGCGCGGCGTCGTTCGACGCGACCATGGCGAGCGTCGTGTCGATCATGCGCTTCACTTCTTCGGGTGTGACGGTGAGCGTGCGGTACGTGCCGTACACGGTCGGGAAGAGCATGCACGCGCCGATGAGCGCGAAGATCACGCGATCGGACGCGCGACGAAGGAAGAGCAACAAGAGCCCGAGGACGGCGTAGATGTGAAGCACGTCGCCGAACCAGAAGCCGAGCGCGTGGATTAGGCCGAACGCGAGCAAGACGACGAGGCGGCGCGCGTAGACGACGAGCCCGCGCGAGCCGAGCTTGGCTTCGAGGCGCGCGAGCTGGATGGTGAAGCCGACTCCGAAGAGCAGGCTGAACATGCTGTTGAACTTCCCGCTGAAGAGGACCTCGCGTACGACCTCGGCGGTTCGGTCCCAGAGCTGCGGGAACGCGTGCGAGCCGTCGCCGCCCGCGTACGGCGACGACGCCATCACGGGCAGGTTCATGATGAAGATGCCGAGGAGCGCGAAGCCGCGCACGATGTCGATCTCTTGGACGCGCTCGGTCGCGTCGACGGGACGGGCCTCGGTGCTCGAGCTCATGACGGGCCGAGCTTAGTCGCGACCGCGCGGTTCGCATCTTGGGATCGAAGCGCTGGTAGGCGGAGCGACCAGGGTGAACGGGCCGGTGACCAATTCGGAGGGGACTTCGGCCGGCGTTTTTCGCATGAAGTGCGAACGTACCTCCTGGTCTCGAAGCTGCAGCTCTCGAGGGGAGCATGCTCATAGACCGCGATTTCGGGGAGCTTTTTTCGGGCAGTGGTAAGGGTGCCGACCAGGCCGAACGACGCACGGATACGCGCGCGATCGTGCTCGTCGCGGCGGCGGTCTCGTACGACGGCGGCGAGCTGAGCGCGACGTGCCGCGAGCTCTCCGCGTCCGGTGTTTTCCTCGCGACCCCACATACGCTTTCAGTCGGTACGCGTGTCGCACTCGCGATCTCGCTCCCGAACGGGTCCATATCGGTGACTGGGCATGTGCGCTGGACCACCTCCGACGCCGACGAGATGGCCGGACTGGGCGTCGAGCTGTGCGATGTCTCGGAGCCGGCGCTTCAGACGATCGCAGCGTTCCACGCCGCGAAGAGTCGCGTCACCGGGTAGGCGTAAACGAACGCGGCATCGGTGCGCGTAGTCGGCTCGACGACGACGTTCGCGGCGCGACCGGACCGACGAACGCGCCGTCGCGGATGATCTCGACGCCGTCGACCATCACCCGGGACGTCGCCTGACAAGCTGCGAAGCACGTCTGCGCGCGCCACGTCGCGCCGCTGGCCTTCCCCGTGGGATCGCCGATGCCGAGGTGAAGGCCGAGAACGTTTTGGTCGACGCTCGCGTCGCCGATCGAGCGCTCGATCGACGGGTTCACACCGATGGCGACGAGGCCGATGCGATCGGAGTTGGCGCCGAGCGCGAGCATCGCGCGAAGATCGCTGACCAGCGCCTCGGCACCGGGCGCGGCGACATCGACGATGCGACCGCGCTCGATCGTAAAACGAACTTCCTTGCCAGAGAGGAGCCCCTCGCGCGCGCCGAAGAATTCGCCGAGCGACGCGTCCGCGACGAACACTCCGCGGACGCTCTCCGGAGAGATGTAGAGCGCGCCGGCCGGAAAGCTCCCCCACGCGCCCGGTGTCACGACGCCGAGCTGCGCAAACCACGGCGTCCCGGGCGTCACCGTCACGCCGAGCGCCGTGCCGCTCGCGCTCTCGGTGGTGATCATGCGCGCGCTCGCGAGGACCCGCTTCACGCGCTCGCCGACGCGAGAGAGCTCGTCGTAGTTCATGCGGACGCCCGCGACGAAACCGCGCTCGGTGATGCCGGGCATGTGCGCGTGACGAAGCCCGCGCTCGCGCACGATGTGCAGAAGCGCCTGCCGCGCCGAGCTCTCGTTGTGCAGATCGCTCGCGACGAACGCGCTGACTTGCGCCGCCGCGAGGGCGTGACCGACCGACTCGGGCAACGCGCGCAACGGACGCGACGCGATGTGATCGAGTCGAACGCGTCGCACCCACGCGCCGACGGCGTCAGCCGCTTCGGAGATCGCGTCGCCGATCGCGCGAGACTGCGCGTCGTCCACGATGACGAAATGCTCGTCAGGCGCGATCCTGAGGGCGCTCCGAACGAGCAAGCTCGATGGCTTCGTGAGTGGGCTGCTGGAGGACCTCACGTTTGGGCGACATACTATAACGCAGTCAGGACGTCGCGCCCGCAACGCGATGTCGACGTTCGCGATGTGCAGCACCACTGTAGGCGCGACACGCATCACCCCGGCGACTGCAGCAAGCGCTGACTAGAGCGTCGGCTCCGCGACGCAGCGGAAGCCCAAGTAGTAGTTTCGATACGAGCGCGGGAGCCACTTGCGGTAGCTACCGCGCACGTCCGCGGCGTCGGACGTTCCCCAGCCGCCGCCGCGGGTGACGTAGGCGCTGTCGTCGCGCGGGCTCGCGTAGTCGTTCGAGTGCTTGCTCGACGTCCACTCCCAGACGTTGCCCGCGAGACCGACGATGCCTTCGCGCGTCGCGCCTGCGGCGTGTGCGTCGACGTTGCAGGTGCCGAGACGCTTCCCGATGCCGACGCCGTTGCCGAGCGCAGACCAGCAGAGCTGCGTCGTCGGCGGCGCGTCGCCCCATGGGTAGACGCGCGCATTGTCGCCGCGCGCGGCGCGCTCCCATTCTTCTTCGGTGGGGAGACGCGCGTTCGACCATTGGCAGTACGCGGTCGCTTGGATGTGATCGACGCAGTTCTGTGGGTGGTTCGCGCGGTCCGCGCGGTCGACGTTGCAGAGCGCGCGTGGCTGGTAGCGACCGTCGCCGATGTTCGCCCAGACGGCGGTGATCCACGCAGGGGTGCAGGCGCTCGCGCGGACGCAGGCGGAGTAGGCGGCGACGGTGACCTCGGTGTGATCCATGCAGAATGCATCGACGTCGACGTCGTGCGCGGGGCGCTCGTGCTCGCGGTCGGAGCCGATGCGCGCGCGGGCCGCGGGGAGGAACGATTGGGACGCGCGACAGGTCGGGGTCGGGGGCGGGGGCGGGATCGAGGTCGGAGTTGGGCTCGAGGTCGGTGTCGAGGTCGGAGTCGGCGTCGAGGACGGCATCGTGACCGGCGACGGCGCAGCGAACGGTGCCGCGACCGCGGCGAGCACCGGGCCGATGAACGTCGCGGGGAGCCGCACGGTTCGAGAATACCGCGCTCGCACGTGCGACGACCAAGTTCGGGCAGTGTCGTCGTAGACTCCGCGTCGATGGCGCTCGTGCCTCCTCTCGATGCTTCGCCCGACGAAGTGCGCGCGCTCCTCGCGCCTCTGCGCGGCGACTTCTCGATCGCGCTCCACGCGTTTCAAAACGCGTTCGCCGTCGGCGCGATCGTCCGCGTCGCGCACAGCTTCCTCGCGCGCGAGATCTTCGTCGTCGGCGACGCGCCCTATTACGAGAAGGCGTCGATGGGGATGGAGAAATACGAAACGGTCGTGCGCGTGAAGGACGACGCGGAGCTCTTCGATCGCGTGAGCGGTCGACCGGTCTGGGCGATCGAGAAAGATCACGCGCGGCGATCGCTCTACGCGGTCGAGCGGTTTCCGCGCGACGTCGTGTTCCTGCTCGGGAGCGAACGCGCGGGGCTTCCGGCCGAGGTCGTCGCGCGCGCGGACGACGTGATTGGGATCCCGATGTACGGCGTGAACCACTCGTTCCCCGTCGCCGTCGCGGCGGGGATCGTGATGAACGAATGGGCGCGGCAGCGCTATGTCGAAGGGCTGACGGTATGAATGTTCGCTACCTCGTCGCGCTCGCCATCGCCGTCGCCGGCTGTCCGCCGCCCGCGGCCACGGTCCCGACCGCGACCGCGACCGCGACCGCGACCGCGACTGCGACTGCGACCGCGAAGCTTCGTCACTACGACATCCGCGCGTCCTCCCTCCCCGCCCCCAACGCCTCGCCCGACGCCGACAACGGTCCGAACGTCATCGCGCGTCCCGACGGCGCGACGCTCTCACTCCCCGACGGCTTCACGATTCGTCCGTTCGCGTCGGGCGGCTGGAAGAGCCCGCGCTGGATGGCGCTCGCTCCCAACGGCGACGTCTTCGTCGTCGACTCCGAAGACGGCACGATCACCGTGCTCCGCGACGCGGACGGCGACGGCGCCGCCGAAGGGCGGTTCGTGTTCGCGACCGGCCTCAACAAACCGTTCGGCGTCGCGTTTCATCGCGACTGGCTCTACGTCGGCTGCACAGATGTCATCGTCCGATTTCGATACAGAGTCGGACAGACCGCCGTCGAAGGGGGCGCCGAGAAGATCACCGACGTCCCCGACCGCGGCTACCGCGAGCACTGGACGCGCAACGTCCTCTTTCGTCCAGACGGCTCGAAGATGTACGTGACGATCGGCTCGCGGTCGAACGTCGACGTCGAGCCCGAGCCGCGCGCGTCGATCCTCGAGATGAATCCGGACGGCTCCGCGCGACGCACGTTCGCGAGCGGGACGCGCAATCCGATCGGGCTCGCGTTTCATCCGACGACGGGCGCGCTGTGGGCCGCCGTGCAGGAGCGCGATCGGCTCGGCGACGATCTCGTCCCCGACTACGTGACCGAAGTGAAAGACGGCGGGTTCTATGGGTGGCCGTTCGCGTACGCCGGGCAGCGCGAAGATCCACGTCGCCATGGAGAGCGCCCGGATCTCGTCGCGCGCACGCTCGTGCCGGACGTGCTCGTGCAAGCGCACTCGGCGGTCCTCGGCCTCGTCTTCTACGACGGCGCGATGTTTCCGAGCGAGTACCGCGGTGACGCGTTCGTCGCGTTCCACGGATCGTGGAATCGAACGAAGCGCACCGGGTACAAGGTCGTGCGCGTTCGGATGAAGGACGGGCGGCCGGTCGGCGGTTACGACGATTTCGTGACCGGCTGGATGCTCGACGAGTCTTCGCCCGACGTCTGGGGACGTCCCGCGGGGCTGCTCGTGGCCAAGGACGGCGCGCTCTTGGTCTGCGACGACGGCGGCGGCCTCGTGTGGCGGATCGCGCGAAAGTAGCGAATTTGGCCCTCTTCGCGCGACGGACCGAGAATCCGCGCAGAGGTCGCCGTGCCCAGTTACATCTCACCTGCTTCCGAGTTTCCGAACGACAACCCCGAGCTGCACGACGGGGCGATATGGGTGTGCGTGTCGCCGTGCGCGATGGCGACCGCGGAATTGCCGACGCGACGGGAGAGCGCGGTCGCGGTCGAGATCGCGGTCGCGGTCGCAGTCCCGGTCGAGGTCGAGGTCGAGGTCGCGGTCCCCGTCGAGGTCGCGGTCGCGGTCGAGGTCCCCGTCGAGGTCGAGGTCGCAGTCGCACTCCCGGTCGAGGTCCCCGTGCTCGAGCTCGCGATCGAAGAGACGATCGTCGCGGCTCCCGACGTCCGCGACGAGGAGGACGAAGCCGAGATCGAAATCGTCGACGACCTCGACGCAATCGAAGACGAGGACGAGCATGCCGACGACCCAGACGTCGTCGCCACCACCGACGGCGCGCCCGATCCTTTCTCCTTCTACGTACAGACGCTGACCGACGTCATGATCGCCGCGGGCGGCAGCGACGCGGCCGCGCACCTGGTCGCCGCGCTCTCCGAGGAGCCGACGGCGTGCGCGTGGCGTCGCATCATCACGGGCGAGAGCGAAGACTTCACCGCGTGCGGCGCGAAGTCGCTCGACGAGTGGTCCGCCGAGCTCGTCGCGCGCCTCATCGCGATGCCCGGGAAGGCCGATCAGCTTCGCCGCGAGCTCCGTTCGCGCGGCGTGGCGGCTTTCGGCATCGTCGTCGACTGATCGCTAGACAGCGCCCACGCTGGGCGCACAAACGAAAACGGCGCGCCCCTCTCGGAACGCGCCGCCTTCTGATGCCGACGAGGACTACTCCTCGTTGACCGCGCTGAGCTCCGTCGCCGTGCGCGCCGGTGCGCTGGTGTAGCGCTCGTCGCCCTCGCCTTCGACCACGACCTTGAGCGTCTTGTACGCGCCGAGGCCGGTGCCTGCCGGGATGAGGCGACCCATGATGACGTTCTCCTTGAGGCCGCGGAGGAAGTCGACCTTGCCGCTGACCGCGGCTTCGGTGAGGACCTTCGTCGTCTCTTGGAAGCTCGACGCCGAGATGAACGACTCGGTCGAGAGCGACGCCTTCGTGATGCCGAGGAGGAGCGGCTCGGCGACCGCGGGCTTGCCGCCGCGATCGAGGATCCGCGCGTTCTCGCGCTCGAACAGGTACTTCTCGACCTGCTCGTCGATGAGGAAATTCGTGTCGCCCACGTCCTTGATGCGGACGCGCCGCAGCATCTGACGAACGATGACCTCGATGTGCTTGTCGTTGATGGCGACGCCCTGCAGGCGGTAAACCTGCTGGATCTCGTTGACGAGATACGCCGCGAGCTCCTTCTCGCCCTTGACGCGAAGGATGTCGTGCGGATTCGCCGGCCCGTCCATGAGCGGCTCGCCCGCGCGAACGCGGTCACCCGGCTGCACTTGGATGTGCTTGCCCTTCGCGATCAAGTACTCGCGCGACTGATCGGTGAGGAGCTGCCCCTCGGTGCTGAAGGGCGTGATGACGACCTTGCGCTTGCCCTTGGTGTCCTTGCCGAAGGAAATCTCGCCGTCGATCTCCGCGATGATGGCGTGGTCCTTCGGCTTGCGTGCTTCGAAGAGCTCGGCCACGCGCGGGAGACCGCCCGTGATGTCCTGCGTCTTCGTCGTCTCGCGCGGGATCTTCGCGAGAATGTCGCCCGGCTCGATGACGTCGCCGTCTTGGACGACGATGTTCGAGCCGACCGGGAGGAGATAGCGAGCGTCGAGCGTGCTGTTCGGTAGCTTGAGCGTGTCGCCGCTCTTCTCGTCCTTCATCGAGATGCGCGGGCGGAGATCCGCGGCGCGCGACTCGACGATGACCTTGCGCGAGAGGCCGGTGACCTCGTCGAGCTTCTCCGTCATCGTGACGCCTTCGACGATGTCGCCGAACTTCACGGTGCCGCCGACCTCGCTGAGGAGCGGCTGCGCGAACGCGTCCCACTCCGCGAGGAGCTGGCCCGCCTTGATCTTGGAGTTCTCCTCGATCTTGAGGACCGCTCCGTAGACGAGGCGGTGATGCTCGCGCTCGCGACCCGTGTCGTCGACGATGACGATCTCGCCGTGGCGGTTCATGACCGTCACGGTTCCGTCGCGCTTGCGCGCGAGGTTCGCGTTGCGGATGCGCGCGAAGCCTTCGTTGCGCGCTTCGAGCGAGCTCTGCTCGATCTTGCCGCGCGCCGCCGCTCCACCGATGTGGAACGTTCGCATCGTGAGCTGCGTGCCCGGCTCGCCGATCGACTGGCTGGCGATGATGCCGACGGCCTCGCCGATGTTCACCTTGTACCCGCGCGCGAGATCGCGCCCGTAGCACTTGGCGCACACGCCGCGCTTGGTCGAGCAGGTGAGCACGGAGCGGATGACGACCTCTTCGATGCCCGCCTCTTCGATGATGTGGACGAGGGCTTCGTCGAGCTCGGTGTTGAGCGGGACGAGCACTTCGCCCGTGAGCGGATCGACGATGTCTTCGAGCGCGACGCGACCGAGGATGCGGTCGGCGAGCGGCTGGATGACTTCGCCGGCGTCCTCGAGCTTCGTGACGCGAATGCCGTCGAGCGTTCCGCAGTCGAAGTCGGTGATGACCGCGTCCTGCGCGACGTCGACGAGACGGCGCGTGAGGTACCCGGAGTTCGCCGTCTTGAGCGCGGTGTCGGCGAGGCCCTTACGCGCTCCGTGCGTCGAGATGAAGTACGGGAGCACGCTGAGACCTTCGCGGAAGTTCGCGGTGATCGGCGTTTCGATGATCTCGCCCGACGGCTTCGCCATCAGGCCGCGCATGGCGGCGAGCTGACGAATCTGCTGGGTCGAGCCTCGGGCGCCCGAGTCGGCCATGATGTAAATCGGGTTGAAGCTCGGCTCGATGAGCTCTTTGCCGGTCTCCGGATCGGTGACCTTCTCTTTGCCGATGACGATCATCATCTCTTGCGTGACCTTGTCGGCCACGCCGGCCCAGATATCGACGATCTTGTTGTAGCGCTCGCCGTCGGTGATGAGACCTTCTTGGTACTGATCGACGACGCGCTGGACTTCGCCCTGCGCCTCACCGAGTAGAAGGGCCTTCGCGTCCGGGATCACCATGTGATCCATGCAGATCGAAACGCCGGCGCGCGTCGCGTACTCGAAGCCGAGCGAGCGCAAGCGGTCCGCGAGAAGGACGGTCGCCTTGTTGCGGTGCTTTCGGTAGCAAGCGTCGATGAGGGCGGAGAGCGCCTTCTTGTCGAGCGTCTTGTTGACGAGGTCGAAGCTGAGACCGTCGGGGAGGATCTCCGCGATGAGGCAGCGACCGACCGTCGTGTTCACGACGCGGCGCTGCTGGTTCTCGGGATCGATGACGCGGACGCGGATGCCCGAGTGGAGCGTGACCTCGTCGTTGTCGTACGCCATGCGAACTTCTTCGGGCGACGAGTAGACGCCGCGAAGGTATCCGTCCGGATGACCCTTCTTGTCGACCGTGAGGGTCCCCTCGCGGTAGCAGCCCTTCGAGAACTTGCGCTCGCGGGTCGCGTAGTAGAGCCCGAGCACGATGTCCTGCGTCGGGTTGATGATCGGCTTGCCGTTCGCCGGCGACAGGATGTTGTTCGTCGACATCATGAGGACGCGCGCTTCCATCTGAGCTTCGACGCTCAGCGGAACGTGCACGGCCATCTGGTCACCGTCGAAGTCGGCGTTGAACGCCGCGCAGACGAGCGGGTGAAGCTGAATCGCCTTGCCCTCGATGAGGACCGGCTCGAACGCCTGGATGCCGAGGCGGTGGAGCGTCGGCGCGCGGTTCAAGAGAACCGGGTGCTCACTGATGACCTCGTCGAGGATGTCCCAAACCTCGGGACGCTCCTTCTCGACCATCTTCTTCGCGCTCTTGATGGTGTTGACGTAGCCGCGCTCTTCGAGCTTGTTGTAGATGAACGGCTTGAAGAGCTCGATCGCCATCTGCTTCGGCAGACCGCACTGGTGGAGCTTCAAGGTCGGACCGACGACGATGACGCTTCGACCCGAGTAGTCGACGCGCTTGCCGAGGAGGTTCTGGCGGAAGCGTCCCTGCTTGCCCTTGAGCATGTCGCTGAGCGACTTGAGCGGGCGCTTGTTCGGACCCGTGATCGTCTTGCCGCGACGGCCGTTGTCGAAGAGCGCGTCGACCGCCTCTTGGAGCATGCGGCGCTCGTTGCGGATGATGATCTCCGGCGCGTTCAGCTCGAGCAGACGCTTCAAGCGGTTGTTGCGGTTGATGACGCGGCGGTAGAGATCGTTGAGGTCCGACGTCGCGAAGCGGCCGCCGTCGAGCGGGACGAGCGGGCGGAGATCCGGCGGAAGGACCGGGATGACCGTGAGCATCATCCACTCGGGACGATTGCCGGACTCGCGGAAGGCCTCGGTGACCTTGAGGCGCTTGACGATCTTCTTGCGCTTGGCTTCGCTGGTCGCGGCGCGCATCTCTTGGCGAAGCGACTCGCTGAGCGTGTGCACGTCGACCTGCTTGAGCATCTCGAGGACGGCCTCGCCGCCCATGCCGGCGGAGAACTTGTCGTCGCCGTACTCTTCGATGAGCTGCATGTAGCGCTCTTCGCTGAGGAGCTCGGCGCGTGACAGGCCGGTCTCTTTCGGATCGATGACGATGTAGCTCTCGCAGTAGAGGACCTTCTCGAGATCCTTCAGCGAGATGTCGAGGATGTTGCCGATGCGGCTCGGCAGGCTCTTCAAGAACCAGATGTGCGCGACCGGCGTCGCGAGGTTGATGTGGCCGAGTCGCTCGCGTCGAACCTTCGACTGGATGACCTCGACGCCGCATTTCTCGCAGACGATCCCGCGGTGCTTCATGCGCTTGTACTTGCCGCAGTTGCACTCGTAGTCCTTCACCGGGCCAAAGATCTTGGCGCAGAAGAGGCCGTCGCGTTCCGGCTTGAACGTGCGGTAGTTGATCGTCTCGGGCTTCTTCACCTCACCGTGCGACCACTCCCGGATCTTCTCGGGAGATGCGAGCGAGATACGAATCGCGCTGAAAGAAAGCGGATCCTTGGGCTTCTCGAAGAAGCTGAAGATGTCGCGCATCGGGGTCTTCCTTTTTCTGTGCTGCCTAGTGACGAATCAAAAGTCTTCTGAGGAGGAGAGGGCTGGACAGGGAGATTGGGAGGTTTGATTTCAAAAACCTCCCGCGCTCCCTGTTCCCTACTCTTCTGCCGCGTGATCGCCTGCGCGCTGCGCGGCGGTCGGCTCGATGAGCTCGATGTTCAAGCAGAGCGCTTGAAGCTCCTTGATGAGAACGTTGAAGCTCTCGGGGAGACCCGGCTCGAGCGTGTACTCGCCTTTGACGATCGCCTCGTACATGCGCGTTCGTCCCATGACGTCATCGCTCTTCACCGTCAGGAACTCTTGGAGCGCGTAGGCCGTTCCGTAGGCCTCCATCGCCCAGACTTCCATCTCTCCCAGGCGCTGCCCGCCGAACTGCGCCTTGCCACCCAGCGGCTGCTGCGTGACGAGCGAGTACGGACCGATCGAACGCGCGTGGATCTTGTCGTCGACCAAGTGGTGGAGCTTGAGCATGTACATCACGCCCACGGTCACTTCTTGGTCGAAGGCTTCACCCGTGCGCCCGTCGAAGAGCACCGCCTGCCCCGACTCGGGCAGACCGGCGATCGCGAGCGAGTCCTTGATGTGCGACTCGGGCGCGCCGTCGAAGACCGGGCTTGCGAAGTGGATGCCCTTCTTCAGCTTGCCCGCGACTTGCTTCACGTCCTCGTCGTTGAGCTTGGTCAGCCACTTCGTGATGTCCTCGTCGCCCGCGAAGACCTTCGCGATGTGCTCGCGAAGCGCGTTCGGCGCGAACTTCGCGTCGAGCATGTATTGGAACTGCCAGCCGATGACGCGGGCGCTCCAACCGAGGTGCGTCTCGAGGATCTGCCCAACGTTCATTCGGCTGGGAACGCCGAGCGGGTTGAGCACGATGTCGACGGGACGGCCGTCCTGCAAATACGGCATGTCCTCTTCCGGGAGGATGCGCGAGATGACGCCCTTGTTTCCGTGGCGTCCGGCCATCTTGTCGCCGACCTGGAGCTTCCTCTTGATGGCGATGTAGACCTTCACCATCTTGATGACGCCCGGCGGAAGCTCGTCGCCCTTCGAGAGGCGATCGATCTTGTCGCGGAAGTGCTCTTCGCGGAGCGCAACGATCTCCTCGAGGTCCTTCATCTTGCCGGCGACTTCTTCGGCGCCTTCGAGCGGGAGCTCGCCCCAGTACTTCCGGGGGATCGAGTCCATCGTGGCGTCGTCGAGCGTCGCGCCCTTCTGCAAGAGCACCTTGCCCTTGTCGTCGACGAGCTTGCCGTTGGTCACTTCGCCGATGAGCTGGCGCTTGATCTGACGGAAGAACGAGTCGCGGAGGATCTTGATCTCTTCGTCGCGCATCTTTTCGAGACGCACGCACTCCTGATCTTCGATGTCCTTCGCGCGCTCGTCTTTCTCAGTCCCCTTGCGGGAGAAGACGCGCGCGTTGATGACGATGCCGCCGACGCCCGGCGGGACGCGGAGCGAGCTGTCTCGCACGTCGCCCGCCTTCTCGCCGAAGATGGCCCGTAGGAGCTTCTCTTCCGGCGAGAGCTGCGTCTCGCCCTTCGGCGTGATCTTGCCGACGAGGATGTCGCCCGGTTTGACCTCGGCGCCGATGCGCACGATGCCCGACTCGTCGAGGTCCTTGAGGGCCTCCTCGCCGACGTTGGGGATGTCGCGCGTCACTTCTTCTTTGCCGAGCTTCGTGTCGCGGGCGACGCACTCGAACTCCTCGATGTGAATCGAGGTGAAGACGTCGTCCTTGGCGATGCGCTCGCTGACGAGGATCGAGTCCTCGAAGTTGAAGCCCTGCCACGGCATGAACGCGACGAGCACGTTCTGTCCGAGCGCGAGCTCGCCCATGTCGCACGACGGACCGTCGCCGAGCACGTCGCCGACTTTGACCTTTTCACCGGCGCGGACGATCGGCTTCTGGTTGAAGCAGGTCGACTGGTTCGAGCGCTGGAACTTGGTGAGCGGGTAGATGTCCGGAATCTCGGCCTTGTCGCCGTCGCTTCGCACGACGATGCGCGAGGCGTCGACCGACTCGATGATCCCTTCGCGCTTGGCGACGATGCACACGCCGCTGTCACGCGCGAGCCGGTTCTCCATGCCCGTGCCGACGAACGGCGCGTGCGAGCGGATGAGCGGAACGGCCTGACGCTGCATGTTCGCGCCCATGAGCGCGCGGTTTGCGTCGTCGTGCTCGAGGAACGGAACGAGCGCCGCGGCGACGGATACCATCTGGTTCGGCGCCACGTCGATGAGCTGGATCATGTCCGGCGTCACCATGTGAAAATCGCCGTTCAAACGGGCCGACACGAGCGGCTCGCGGAACTTGCCCTTCTCGTCCATCGAGACGGAGGCTTGCGCGATGTACTTCCCCTCTTCTTCGAGGGCCGAGTACCAGCTCACTTCGTCGGTGACGCGACCGTCTTGAACGCGGCGGTACGGCGTCTCGACGAAGCCGTACTCGTTGACGCGCGCGAACGTCGAGAGCGACGCGATGAGGCCGATGTTCGGACCTTCCGGCGTTTCAATCGGGCAAATGCGGCCGTAGTGCGTCGGGTGAACGTCGCGGACTTCGAAGCCGGCGCGCTCGCGCGTGAGACCACCGGGCCCGAGCGCCGAGAGACGACGCTTGTGCGTCACTTCGGACAGCGGGTTCGTCTGGTCCATGAACTGCGAGAGCTGCGAGCTGCCGAAGTACTCTTTGACGAC
>JBBQXV010000238.1:0-14546 GCA_038209335.1 Polyangiales bacterium
CGCATGGGCGATCTCGCGGTGAACATCTGCGAGCGCGTCATCGAGCTGAACGACGAGCCGCCGCTCAAGGCGTACCTCGATCTGCCGCGGATGGCCGAGGCGGCGCAGGGGATGCTGCGCGACGCGCTCGACGCGTTCGTCGCCGCGGATGCCGAGCGCGCGCAGGCGGTCATCGAGCGCGACAGCGTGCTCGACGCCTACTACGCCGACATCTTCCGCGTGCTCCTCACGTACATGATGGAGGATCCGCGCAACATCTACCGCGCGACGCGCGTGCAATCGATCGCGAAGTACCTCGAGCGCATCGGCGACCACGCGACGAACCTCGCCGAGTCGGTCGTTTTCATGGTCGGCGGAAAAGACATTCGCCACACCGGAAGCTCGCGCAACGTGAGTCGTCCGCCGCCGGGTGTCGAGAAGAAGGGTTAGCCGCGCACGCCTTCGAGCACGCGCTATCGTTGACACCATGCGAAGGGACCGTGGGCTCGCGTTCGTGGTGTCGGCGCTCGGCGTCGTCGCCGGGCTCGTCTCCTGCAGCAGCGTCGGCTCGTCGGCCTCGTCCGTCGACGCCTCGACGGCGACGTTCGACGCCGGGCACCTCGCTCAGCCCATCGTCGTTCCTGCGCCGTGCAGGGTCATCATCGACACGCCGCCCGCGCTCCCCGCCAATCACGTCGCGATCGGAACGCCGGTTACGTACAGCTCGAACCCGCCGTCGAGCGGGCCGCATTATCCGTATTGGGCGGCGTACCAGACGTACGCAAAGCCGGTCGACCCTCGCTATTTCGTCCACGATCTCGAGCACGGCGCGATCGTGTTCGTCTACAAGTGCAACGACGCCAACGGATGTCCCGACGTCGTCAGCGCGCTCAAAGCCGCCTCCGACGCGATCCCGACCGATCCGAGCTGCGATCCATCCGTTCGCGTTCGTACCGTCATCACGCCGGATCCGCTCCTCGACGTTCCTGTCGCCGCGGTGTCGTGGGGATGGACGTACAAAGCCGACTGCGTCGACGCGCCGTCGCTACGCGGCTTCGCGCTCGCACACTACGCAAACGGCCCCGAGAACCTCTGCGGCGATGGAGTCACGTTTTGATCCTCGCGGACGACATGCGCACGCGGCGCGTTCGGCTCGCCGAAGCGGTCGAGGCGAGCCTCGGTCCGTTCGACAGGGCGCATCTTCGCGCGCTGGTCGAGGTGCCGCGCGAGCGATTCGTTCGTGCGGACGACACGGCGCGCTCGGCCGACGACACGCCGCTCCCGCTCGACGACGACGGGCTCGCGACGATCAGCGCGCCGCATGCCTACCTCCTGTCGTTTCGTCTTCTCGAGCTCGCGCACGGCGATCGCCTCGTCGAGCTCGGCAGCGGCTCGGGCTACGGCGCGGCGCTCGCTGCGTACATCGTCGGTGCGCACGGCTCCGTCATCACCGTCGAGATCGACGCGCGCCTCGCCGAGTGGACCGCGCTCACGCTCGCGCATCATGCGAACGTCGCGGTCTTGCACTGTGACGCCGTCGCCGCGAACGCGGCCCTGGAAGACGCGCAGAAGATCGTGGTGACGTTCGCGGTGTCGGCGATCCCGGAGATGTGGCTCGACGCGATCCCGGAAGGCGGGTGCCTCGTCGCGCCCGTCGGCGCGAAGGATCGCGATCAACGTCTCGTGCGCGTGCGTCGCACCGACGACGCGCTCGTCCGCACCGAGCACGGCGCGGTCCGCTACGTGCCGAACCGCTCGCCCGTCAGTTGAAATTCGCAGCGCAGAACGCGAGCTCGGTGGGATCGACGGTCGGCTCGGCGATGTCCGGCGCGGTCGCGAACGATGCGTTCTTGAAGTCGAAGAGATCCATCAACGGATCGGCGTTCGCGTCGCGTCCGGTCAGCGCGGGCACCTTGAATTTGGTCTCGATGAAACGCGTGATGCTCGTGTGGTCGTACGTCGCGTGCCCGACGTAACCCTTCTTCGCGAACAGCGACACGACGATGAGCGGCACGCGGAAGCCGAGGCGATCGAAGCCGCCCGGAGCGGTCTCGCCGTGCTCGAGCATCGGCAACAGCGCGTCGGGCTTGCACGCCGACGGCGGCGCGACGTGATCGTAGAACCCGCCGTGCTCGTCCCACGTGATGAAGAGCGCCGTCTTCGCCCACTGCGGACTCTTGAAGAGCGCGTGCACGATGTCGCTGACGAACTTTTGTCCGGTCTGGATCTGCCCCGGCGGATGCTCGTCATTCACGCCGGGATGATCACTGCCGAGCGTGGGATCGATGAAGACGACCTGCGGCAACGTGCCCGCGCTGGCCGCTTGGTAGAACGCCGCGAGGCTGTCGTTGCGATGGCTCCAGCGATTGACGGCGGACGTTCCGTAGACGACCCCGAGCCCGGGCGGTCCGTCGGAGTAGGCGCCCCACGACACGTGGCGTTTCTCGAGCTCGTCGATGATCGACGCGTCCTTCGCCGGAAAGTCGTACCCCGTGAGATCCGGAAACGAGTTCGTCGTCTTGCCGAAGCTCGTCGCCGCGGTCAGGTACATGCGGTTCGGCCAAGTCGGACCGACGAGTGAGCAGTGATAGTGATCGGCGATCGCGAACGTGCTCGCGAGCTTGTAATAAAATGGAATGTCGCGCTCGTCGTACCACCACAGCGCGCGCTCTCCGCTCGCGAGCACCGGATCCGCGCCGGTCTTCAGTCCGGATTTCGACCAGCCGTCGTTCGCTTGGAAGAAGCCGTCGTTCTTCCCGTCGTCGTACTCGAGATGCGCGCCGTCCCACTCGTGGTTCACGTCGAGCACGCACAGATGCTGCGCGTGTTGGTACGGATGCGACGCGCCCGGCGTCGCGCCGACTTTGTCCGGGTTGGTCGTCGAGTCGGGCGCCGACTCGATGTCGGTGCGGCCCGCGTATTTGTTGAGGTGCCCGAAGTAGTTGTCGAACGAGTGGTTTTCTTGCATCACGACGACGATCGTCTCGATCGGGATGTCTTTGTCGACGGGCGTGCCGGTGCCGAGCGTCTCGGCCGGCATCGCGCCGCGCGCGAACTTGCACGCGGTGCGGCCCGCGGCCGCGGTCGTGTCGTCGGGGCGCGTGATCGCGCGATCCCATTCGGGCGGCGTCGGCGGTCGCGTGTCGGCGTCGGTGTCGCCATCGGCGCCGGCGTCCGCGTTCGTGGCGGGCGAGCTCGTCGAGCTGCAGGCGGCGAACGACGCGAGCGAAGCGATGGGAAGGACGCCGAGAGCAAAGATGCGTGCGCGCTGCATGCACTTTTTCTAGCCGATCGCGCCCCGAAAGTCAGATGACGACTCTGTGAAGTCGAGCGACGACCGTCGTCAGCCGACGCGCGGACCTTTCGGCGGATCTTCCACTTTGGTCGCGCCGGCGTCGCCGTCGGTCTTCGTGGCGGCGGGCGCGGGAGCGGGCGTCGATTTTGTGCTCGACGCTTCGGTCGGAGCGGCATCCGCGGCCGGGGGCGCATCGCTCGGCGGCGCCTTGTCCTTCGCCTTTCGATCGCCGAACACTTCCTTCTCGATCGAATTGGCGACGTTCTCCACCGCTCGTCCGACCTCGCGCGCGCCGTCGAGGACGACCTTCTCGATTGGATCGGTCGGGAGGTTCTTGGCCGCCGTCTTCGCGGCGCGGAACAGCAGGCCGAGCCCCTTCTTCACGTCGTCCAGCGGATCGGGCTTTTCGTCATTCGACATGCCCCCAAGATGCACACGCCGACGGGACGTGTCGAGCCCGCGCGATGTATAAGGACGCCATGCGCCTCCGCCCCGCGGGCTTTGTGGTGTCCGTCGCCTTCGCCGTCCTCCTCGCTGCCGCGTGCGGTCCCGCAAATGCGACCGGTCCCGGCGCCGTCGTCGCGCCGACCGATCCCGACGCAGGCCTCTCCTCCGCCGACGCCGGCATCGTCGCGAACGATCCGGTAAAGAAGCCACCCGCGGCGCCCGACGCCGGCCCCACGGCGAGCGGACCGAAGCTGTGCGGCTGCGGGCTGTGCGAGCCGCTCTTCAGCGAGGACGCCTGCGCGAACGACGCGGACTGCGCGCCGTCCGCGGCTTGCCACGCCGACGCTTGCATCGCGAAATCGAAAGCGCCGCCTCGGCCGGCGAACGTCATGTGCACGCAGATGATGAAGTGCAGCAGCGCGGACGCGAACGCGTGCGGATGCGTGCAGGGAAGATGCGCGCTCTCTCCGAGGCCGAAGCCGTGAGCGCACGCGCGTGCGTGGCGCTCGTCTTCGTCGTAGCATCGTGCGCCGCGTGCGGCGGCGCGAGGCTCGCGAAGGGGCCGAACGCGCGCCCGGTGCCGGACTCGCTTGCGCATAAGCTCTGTACCGGTGAGTTCGGCGGCGACGGCGCGCAGATTCGGGTGTGGCGCGAGAAGGACGGAACGTTCGTCGTCTTCGAGCTCGCCCCCGACATCGCGAAGCACAGCGATGCGCCGACGACGTTCTACGACGACACCGCGCGCGAGGTCCTGCGCCTCCGGTCGCAGGCCGATGCGCCGTCGTCGCCGCAGGCGCTCGAGGCCGACCGCCGTCGCGACAGCGTCACGCTCGAGGGGAAGCGCGCGGAGATCATCGCCTGCAAGGGGAAGTGATGGATAGCGATCGAACCGAGCAACGCATCGTCGATCTCGAGCTCCGCTACATGCGCGTCGAGCGGACGATGCAGGATCTCAGCGACGTCCTCATCGCGCAGCAAGCGAAGATCGATCGCCTGACCGCCGAGCTCGCGGCGCTGCGCGAGCGCGTGCCGGAAGATCAGGGCGACGTCGTGTCGAACGATCCGCCGCCCCACTACTAGGTTGCGTCAGGCCGCCGGCGCTTTGCGTCGCGGATCGGCGACGGATTTACGCGGCGGGTGCCACGCTGTCGAACGATCGCGTCCCGATCGCTTCGAAACATAGAGCGCTTCGTCCGACGACTTGAAGAGCGAATCCCAATCGCGCCCCGCCTCGGGAAACGTCGCGACGCCGACGGAGCACGTGACCTGCAGCGTGCCGTTTCGCGCGTGGAACACCGTCTTTTTCAGCTCTTCGCGAATGCGCTCGGCGAGGAGCATCGCGCCCTTCTCGTCGGTCTGCTCGCAGAGGACGACGAACTCTTCGCCACCGAAGCGCGCGACCTCGTCGGTCTTTCGCTTTTGACGCTTGAGCACTTCGCCGAGACCGCGAATGACGAGATCGCCGACGTCGTGTCCGTACGTGTCGTTCACCTTCTTGAAGAAATCGATGTCGACCGTGACGACGCTGAGTCGGCGATCGAAGCGCGCGGCGGCGGCGATCTTTTGGACGGCGGCGTCGAGCATCGCGCGCTTGTTCAAGAGGCCCGTCATCGAGTCGGTCGTCGCCATCGTCTCGAGCTTGTGGACCATGCGCGCGTTCGAGAGCGAGACGGCGAGGTGGCTCGCGAGGACTTCGAGCGTCGGCCTCACCGAGTCACCGAAAGCGTGACGACGGCGCGCGCCGAGGATGAGCGTGCCGAGCGCGCGATCGTGCATCAAGAGCGGCAACACCAAGAGCGACGGATGCTTCGGCCAAGGGAAGCGCTTGCCGAGGACGACCTGGTGCGCGACGTCGTAGTCGCCACGGTAGGGGAGGGGATAGCGATTTTGCACGACCATCGAGACGAGGCCGGTGTTGTGCGAGAAGCGCACGCCGACGAGATCGTCGACCGATCCGTCGGCGCTCTTCGCCGCGCAGACCTCGTGCGTGCGCGTCGCTTCATCGAAGACGGTGACCGCGGCGAGATCGAAGCTCGCGATTTCGCGCGCCGCCTTTACGCCCGCTTCGAGCACATCCTTCTCGCTGAGCGCCGCGCCGAGCGATTGCGCCGCGCGATAGAGCTTCCCCTGCTCGACCTTCGCGCGTTCGAGCTGCACGAAGACACGCTCGTTCTGGATCGCGCGGAGGCAGAAGCGCGCGGCCTGCGCGGCGATCTCTTCTTCGTGCGGCGAGAACGGACGGTTGTCCTCGCGATCGATCGCGAGCACGCCGCGGAGCTTGTCGCCGTCGAGGACCGGGATCGCCGCGAGCGCGCGCACCGGGCACGCCGTCGCGTAGTACGGGACTTTGTACGATGGCTTCAGGTTGTGGAGCGACACGCGCGACTTCTGCGCGACGACCGCGCCGAGCACGCCGTCGCCGGCGGAGAACGGCGCGTCGTTGATGTCGTCCGACGCGCTCGAGAGCTCGCTGATCCGCAGATGCGTGCCGCTCTCGTTCAGCCAGAGGAGCACCGACGTGTGGAGATCGAGCGAGCGGCGCAGTAAATCGAGTGCATAGTGCACGGACTGGTGGATCTCTTCGACGCTCGAGCGTGCGAGGCGATCTTCGCTCCGCTCGTCTTGGCCGGTCGCGTCGCCGGCGCCGAGGAGGCGGTAGCTCCGCGCGTCCTGCTTCAAGCGATCGAGCTGCTGTTCGACGTGCGCCGTGGCGGTCGCGCGGATGCGGGCGACCTCGGCGCGAACGAACGCGAAGTTGATCGCGGCGACGGCGACGACGAAAACGGCGCGGAGCGCGAGCGCGTCGAGGTCCGGATCGCGGAGCAGCGCCAAGCGAATCGCCGCCTCGAGCCCGAGCACCCACGCGACCACGACGAGCGCCGCGCCCGGACGCGAGAACGCGGAGACGATCGCGACGAGGAGGTAGATGGCGGGCGCGAGGCGACCACCGAGACCGCCGTCGTAGCGGAGGAGCGCGGCGTCGACGCCGACCGCGAGCAGCGCGCCAAGCTCCACATCCACGAGCGTCGGCGCGTCGCCCGTCGCGCGGAGCTTCGCGTAGAGGCGCGTCGCGACGAGGTAGCCCCACGCCGCGAGCGCCGCGCCGACGAGCGGCCCGAACGTCGCGGTAGCGCCGCCCATCGTGACGTACGTCGCGAGCACACACGCGAGCACCAGTCCGTGCGCGCGCCGCAGCACCCGGCGAACGAAGAGCGACGCGTGGACGAGGGGGTCCATCCAGTGTCTCGGTTAGCAGCGCGAAACACGCCAGGCCAAGTTCCGCGCCGCGGGGGGTGCACCGCGCCGCGACCGTGCTTATAAGACTGACGTGGAACCATCGCCGCCGCTGCGCCCCTCGGGCGACCGTATCGACGGTGCGCCCCCGCCGACGGGCCCTCCGCCGCCCACTCCATCGCCCAATCGGCTGCGCGGCGCTCCGGTGACAACGGCGATCGTCGCGCTCAACGTCATCGCGTTCGTCGTCCAAATCGCGCTCGGGTACCTCGCGCCTGCGTTCCAGGATCATCCGGAGGGGGCGCAGCTCGCGCTCGGAGCCAACTACGGTCTGGCGACCGTCAACGAACATCGCATCGAGACGCTCATCACGTCGTGCTTCTTGCATGGCGGCGTGATGCACATCGCGTTCAACATGATCGTCCTCGTGCAGGCCGGCGCGCTCGTCGAGAAGGCGGTCGGGTCCGCGCGGATGGCGCCGATGTACCTCTTCTCCGGGCTCGTCGGCAGCGTCTTCAGCGCCGCGATCAACTGGTTCCGCGTCAAGGACATCTTCAGCGTCGGCGCGTCGGGTGCGATCATGGGGGTCCTCGCGGCGGCGATGGTGCTCGGCTGGCGCGCGCAAGGATGGAAGGGACCGCTCACGCAGCTGATGGTCCGCTGGCTCGGCGCCAACCTCGTGCTCGGCGTGATCATCACGCAGCTTGGGGGGAACACCGACAACGCGGCGCACATCGGCGGCGCGGTCGCGGGGGCGATGGCTGCGCTGTTGTGGAAGCGCGGATACGTTTACTCGGCGCGTGCGAAGGCGATGATCCTGGTCGCATGCGCGCTCGTCGTGGTGGCGAGCGGCGCCACCGTCGCGCTGCACAACGTCGTCGATCCGTACGCGGCGATGATGACCGATCAGCGCGTGCTCGTCGCGACGAAGGCGCGCTTGACCGGCGACTGCGCGGCGGCGCACCGCGTGCTCGCGGCGACGCAGCGCCTCAATCCGCGCAATCCGAAGCTCGCGAAGGAGCGATTCGCGTACGCCGTCGATTGCGGTCGCCCGATGTGACGCTACGGGCGCGTCGCGATCGACGCGTACTTCATCCCGGTCGCGCCGGAGATCGCGACGGGTGACGACCATGTCGTTCCGGTGAGTCGCACGACGTTCACGTCGCCTGCGGTCGCGACGTAGACCGCGACGGCGTCGTCGCCGCAGACGCCCGACGCGATCGACGGCGCCGACGCGAGGGCCGGAGTGCCGGAGACGATCGCCGCGGGCGCGGACCACGCGCTCCCGTCGAACAGCGTGAAATACGGCGCGCCGTTGCCGCCGCGAAACGCGAGCGCGGCCTTGCCTCCCGCGCGAGGCGCGATCGATACAGCGTCGTTCGAATACGCGATGTTGCCGCCCGTGTCGTAGACCTCGGCCGGCGCGGACCACGTTCCGCCGGTGCGCGCGCTCCACATCAGATGAACGTCCGTCTTGCGCGCGTAGACGACGAGCAGATCCGCGGCGCCGCCCGCGAGCGCGACGAGCGTCGGCGCGATTGTGTTCTGCACGGACGTGCCGCTCTCTTGATGCGGCGTCTGCCACGTGACGTCGAGCGTCGTATCGTAGATGAAGTCGTTCGATCCGCTCTGCGCGAAGACGAGCTTGCCGCCCGCGGTCGCGCCCGTCGCGCCGCTCGGTCCGAACTGCTGCGACGCGCCGCCTCCGCCGACGGGATCGTTCGCCGCGTCCCACGCCGAGCCGGTGAGCGTGCCGTGATAGAATTTGTTGTCCGTCCCCTGGTAGACGAGGTGCAGATTCGCGCCGACCGTCGTGACCGCGAGCGCGTCCCTCGCGACCGCGGCGCCGATCGCCACGGGCGCCGACCAGCTCGTCGTGTATGTCGTCGACTGGAGCGACGGCGTCGCGCCGTTCTTCGCGACGACCGCGACGTAGCCCGTACCGAACGACGCGATGCCGACAGGCGCGCCTGCGCTGCCGCCGGAGAGCGCGCTCGCGGCCGACCACTGTCCGTTCGCGAAGCTCGCGCCGGCGAGCGCGTTCGTTCCGCCTGCGACGAGCGCCATGGTCGACGTGCAGCCGCCTGCGTCGCTCGATGCGTCGACGGATGAATCGCGGTTCGCGTCGGCGCTCGCGTCGGCCGACGACGCGTCACTCGACGCGTCGTTCGCTGCGCCGTCGCCTGCGCTCGCGTCATTCGGCGCACCGTCGAGCGCGCTGCCGTCGGTCGTCGCGCCGTCGCCCGCGTCGTCGCCGAAGATCGGCCCGTGCGTCGACGAGTCGCTCCCCGTCGCCGCGCACGCCGCCACCGTCAGGGCAAATCCGCAACTCAGAACGGAGTGACGCATCGGCGAAAACTCTAGCACTGCGTCTGCGCAGATCACGCGGCGTCCGCCGGGTATTTCTCGACGCGTTGCGGCGTGAGGTCAGCGCACGCGGAAGTGGCCCACGATCGTCCACGCGAGAAGCACGTCCTCTTCGCGCGCGGTCGGGCCGATGTTGTGGATCACGAGTGGCACGCCGTCGGCGTTCTTCGCGTCGCTGATGATCCCGAGGTGGCGCGGGCGGCACGCGGGGCAGATCCCGAAACGCCAGACCACGATGTCACCGGCCCTCCACGCGCTGCGATCCTCGACGCGCGTCGTGAGGCGAAGCGCGTGGCGCTCGAGGAACGTCTTCACGTTCGGGACCCGTCGATGATCGATGCTCGCGTCAGGCTTCGCGATCTCGACGTAAGCCCACGGCGCGCGCGCGACGTCCTCGTGGAGCGCGCGTTGCAAATCGATCCCCGCGGCGCGAAGTGCGCGCACGACGACGTCGGTGCAGACCCCGCGCGACGGATCGACGTCGCCGCCCGGGTAAGCGATCCGCTCGTACGACGGATCGTATTTCACGCCGCGGGCGACCTCCGCGCGCGCGCGAGAAACGATCCGCGACGGGCGGTCATCGTCCGCGCGGACGTTCGCCGGCCCGGCCAGCGCGAGCCCGAGCACGACACACGAAAGCGCGAAGAACGGCGAGCGCATGAAGCGAGAATACGCCCGGCCTGTCTCCGCCGCTCCGCGTCAACGGCGCGATCGTTAGCTAGCTAACGATCTTCGCTTTCGCGAGGCCGAACGCGGCGCTACACCAGGCCCCGCATGGACCCGAAAATCCCGAACGCGAAGCTCGCCGACGCCGCCCGCCGTTTCCTCGCCGAGTCGATCGACGTCACCGGCGGCAAAGACCCCATCGCCGCGCTCTACAAGGAACGCCGCGCCGCCTACTCGCTCTTCTCGACGCAGATGTCCGACGCCGACTGCGAAGCCTTGCGTCCCTATCTCTTCGGCCGCCCCATCCCGCGAAAAGCCGGCGACGCGCCCGTCACCTGCCTGAACCTCGTCGACGGCGAATGGCGCCGCCCCGCCGAGCTCGTCGCGATGAAGTCGCTCGCCGATCGCCGCGTCACGATCCATGAGATCGCGCGCACCCGCGACGCCGACGTCGAGCACTGCGTCGCGCGCGCGTATGCGTATTGGACGTCGCTCGACTGGGCGAGCGAAGCGATGGCGTACCGAAAGCACGTCATCAAGAACTGGTCGCGCCTCATGAACTACTTCGTCGAAGAGTGCATCGACGAGCTCCGCCAACAGACGCCGAAGACGCGCCTCGAAGCCGACAAAGATTTCTGGGAGGCGAAACGCTGCGCAGATCACCTCGAGGGCAACGTCGAGAAGGCGCTCGCGGGCGACGTCATTCCGCAGATGGTGCCGGGGCAGACCTATTGGAAGGACTCGTACCTTCCGGCGGGCGTGTGCGCTGTGATCACGCCGATGAACTTCATCTATGGGATCCCAGGCATTCAGATCGCCGGGTGTTACTTGAGCGGCTCGCCGATGATCTTCAAAGGTCATCCATTCTCGGCGGTGACGAGCGGTACGCTCATCAAGATGCTCATCGCGGCGGGCGCGGATCCGCGCGTCGTGCACAAGCTCGAAGGCTTTGGCGGCGACATCACCGGGCTCACGAGCGATCACCGCGTCGCGGTCGTCAGCGTCACCGGAAGCGCCGAGACGGCGAAGACGATTCAGCGCGGGCGAGACGTGCGTCCGGTGCGCTTCGAGGGCGGCGGATGCAACTGGTCATGGATCGACGACGGCTACTCCGACGACGACTTGAAAAGGATCGCCGTGCGCCTCGCGTACTCGAAGCTCGGAATGGGATCGCACAAGTGCACAGGCCTTCACGGCATCGCGGCGAGCAAGGCGACGCTCGACAAGATCGAGCCGATGCTCGCGGCCGAGATGCGCGAGTGGAAGGCGAGCGATCCGCGCGCCGCGGGACCGAACGAGTCGAAGGTCATCAGCCCGGTGATGGTGCACAAGGCGAAGACGGTCTCGAGCATCCAAGAGGCGGCGAGGAAGGCGGGCGTGAAGATCGTCCTCGAAGGCGGCGCGAAGAGCGGCAGCGAATACGCCGACAACACGGAGGTCGCGGCGCCGGTGATCCTCGGGCGCGTGACGACGGAGACCAAGGTGAAGGTCGATTGGGACGGCGCGGAGAAAGAGATTGCGCTCGCGACGACCGAGTTCTTCATGCCGATCCTCGTCACGATGGAGATGGGCGCGTTCGACGATTTTCTGCGCTTCTCCGTCATGACGAACCCGCACGATCTCGCGACGTCGATCTGGACGCGCGACGATCACAAGATTCAGCGCGGACGGCGCGTGCTCGGCGGGATGCTCAAGGAGAACGACGGCACGGACAGCGCGCTCGAGTGGGAAGAGTTCGGCGCGAGCGGCGTCGGCGACAGCGGTAACACCGGGGTCGGCGACGCGACGACGACGGTCGCGATGTTCAGCCGCAAGCAGAAGGGTCGGCACCTCACGTTCTGACGCCGTCAGCGGTAGGGCGGTGCCTTCGCCGCGCCTTCGACGATTCGTGTCTCGTGCGGGTAGCCGATCGGGATCTGCGTGGGATTGAGAGCAAACCACTGCGTGTAGCCGCAGCTTCGGCACACGTATTGGACGAGTCGGCCGCGTCGCTTCTCGGGATCTGGTTTCGTCCCGCCGACCATCGAGCTCTTCGGCATGCTCGACACCGCGAGTTGCTCGCTCCGTTCGCCGCTCTCGCCGAAGAAGTCTCGCGCGGACGCTTCGATCACTTCGTTGTGCTCGCATAGCGCGCACGTGCCTGTTCGCATGTCGATCATCGGCCCATGTTGCCAGCGCGCACCGGATCGCGTGCGCGGATCTTCCGCGCGTCATCCGCGACGCAACTCGGCGGGCGCAGCGGGCTCCGCGATTTCCGCCGTCGCGTCCTCGTGACGAAGGAAGACCGGTCGCGTAGAGCCGAACGCCCCCGCGAGCGCGAGAAGGATCATTCGCAAGGCGCGGACAAACGCGCGCACGACGATGCACATGACTTGTGTCTCCTGGGTGAGCGACGACGGGACGAAGCGAGGTCCGTCGCGTGACTCAACAGAGAAGAGCTGCGTGGCGAAGGTAGATGCGGCGCCGAACGACGGCGCTGCGTACGCCTGCGGGCTGGCGCTCGACGCGCGCGGTGGCGTCGAGGATCGCCGCAGCGCGGGCACGCAGGCTCGCGAACGTGCGCGACGCGCGGGCGCGGACCACCGTCCGAGCGCCTACCGCCCCCGTCCGTGCGCTCGCGATCCACGTCACCGCGTCGACCTGCGTCGCAACCGGCGGCGGCGCCGCGAGAACGCCGAGCGCTACGCACGCGACGAGCACGCGAACGTAGCGAGCGAAGAGCCGCGCGGGCGCCATACGACGGAGTGTTGGTCGCGCTCCGACGGCGCGCAAGCCCCGCTTCTCGGCACGGTCGCCCGCCGCGAGCCGATCCGTCCGGAGGGGCCGCACGGGCACCCACGGACGCACCTTTCGGCTATTTGGCCGCACGCCCCGTCCAGGCCGCGAAAGAAGCTTGAACGCGCGGCTCCGCGGCCCTATGAAAGGCGCCATGGCCGCAGCTGACGACGAGATCGCGCGCGAGTTCGCGAAGCAGGACAAAGAGTGGACGGGACCTAAGTTCTTCGGGCTCGGCTTCGTGACGTTGCTCATCGCACTCTCGATCATCATCTTCTTCGCGTCGCGCACCGGCTGCACGATGGCGATCGTCCCGTAGCGATTCAGCGCGCGGTCGGCACCGGCGTCGCCCGCAACGCGCCGACGATCTGCTCCACGATCGCGTCGAGCCCGACGCCCGCGTTGCACTGCGCGAACACCGTCGGACCTTCGCCGCGCATCTTGGTGGCGTCGCGCTTCATGACGTCGAGGCTCGCGCCGACGTGCGGTGCGAGGTCGATCTTGTTGATGACGAGCAGGTCGCTCTGCGTGATCCCCGGTCCGCCTTTGCGCGGGACTTTGTCGCCGCCGGCGACGTCGATGACGTAGACGGTGTAGTCGACGAGCTCGTGGCTGAACTGCGCGGCGAGGTTGTCGCCGCCGCTCTCGACGAAGAGGAGCTCGGGCTTCGGCGTCTCTTCCATGAGGCGCTCGAGCGCGAGGAGATTGTGGCTGATGTCCTCGCGGATCGCGGCGTGCGGGCAGCCGCCCGTCTCGACGGCGCGAATGAGCTGCGGCGCGAGCGCTTCGTTGCGATGGAGGAACTCGGCGTCCTCGCGCGTGAAAATGTCGTTGGTCACTACGCCGAGCGCGATGCGATCGCGAAGCCTTCGACACAGAGCGAGGACGAGCGCGGTCTTCCCGCTCCCGACGGGGCCGCCGATGCCGACGGTGAACGCACGCGTCGCGAGATCTCCGCGTCGCGCGCGAGGTCGATGCGCGAAGGCGCCGGCGTTCTCCCAACGTTCGTGCGTGTGCGTGTGCGCGTGATCGTGATCGTGATCGTGCGCGTCGTCATGATCGTGTCCCATGTCATCCCCTCACGATTGAAACAGACGCGAATAGAGCCGGTCGTGCTGCGCGCCGACGATCTCGAGGAGCGGCGCGGTCTGCGCGAGCGCCGCGACGTCGAGCGACGCGCACTCCGCGAGGACGCGATCGAGGTGCGTCTCGCTGTCGCTCTGGATCCGCTGCGCCTCGTGCGGTCCGAGCTTCCCGAGACGAACCGCAGCCGACGCGACGCCGCGCAGTGCGAAATGCAGAAAGAGCCGCTGCGTGTCCTCGAGCGGCACGTCGAGCGCGCGAAACGCGGCGCCGAACAGGGGGGCGTAGTGACCGCTCGTTCTTCGCGAGCGCACGTCGTCGTGAAGCGCGCCGAGCGCGTCGATCGCGAACACGCGCGCACACGTCGCGATGAACGCATGCCCCTGCGTGCGGCTCGCGCGGTTCGCGACGAAGCTCGTCAGGAACGAATCGCAAAGCCGATCGAGATCGCCGGTGTGCCGCGGCTCCTCGTGCGCCGCGCGAACGAGCGGAAGCCCGCCGTACCCTGCCTGCCAGAGCGCCTCGATCACGAATCGCCGAAGCGCCGCCGCGTCCGCGACCTCGCCGAGCTGCACCGCGGCCTCGAGCCCTCCCGAATGGGCGAACCCGCCGGCAGGAAACGCCGAGTCGGCCATCTGGAGAAGCAGCCAGCGCGACGCCATCAGAAGAGGCTGTAGCGCTGCGCCAGCAAGAGCTTCGC
>JBBQXV010000239.1:0-14362 GCA_038209335.1 Polyangiales bacterium
CGCTCGTCGGCGTCGATTCGAGTTTGCGCGGCGAGGTGCTCGCTACGGGCCTCGCCCGCTCCGCTATGTACGCGAGCGCTGTGCCACCGTTTCTCGCGCTCGCGCGCTGGGCAATGCTGCTTGTCAAGGATGCGGAAAAAATAAGACCGCTTATCCGGATATTGGACGCGGAGCGCTTACCCACGGGTCCTGCCGAAGCGGCACCTCTCCCGCGTCTTCCCTCCGACGTCGCGTGGCGTGGCCTGAGCTTCCACTACGGCGCCGACGCTGACTCCGTCCTGGCGCTCAACGATGTCTCCGTGGCATGGCCATCGGGAAAGTCCCTTCTCGTCGTCGGCCCGAACGGCTCCGGAAAGAGCACACTGCTGCGTCTCCTTCTCGGCCTCTACGCGCCGTCATCCGGAAGCGTGACGATCGATGGCACCGATGTCCTCTCGCTCGACCTCCACGCGTGGCGCGCTTGCGCTTCATACCTTGGACAGCGACCGTACATGCTCGATCGCGCAACCGTCCGCGAGACGATTGCGCTGATGGCGCCGCGTGCTGACGACAATGCGATGCGCGCGGCGCTTGAGCGTCTCACCGTCTGGGCGGAACTCGCGCGCAAGTCTCCCGCCGACCCGCTCTCGACGACCATCGGTGCGCTCTCGGTTGGACAGCGGCAGCGAGTCGTCGTCGCGCGCGTTCTGGCACAAAACGCCCGCCTCGTCGTACTCGACGAGCCGGACGCCAACCTCGACGCCGCGGGCGTGAAGATCGTGGCCGAGCTCGTCAAGGAGCTAGCCCGAGACCGTATGGTCATCGTCGCCGCGCACACCCCCGAGCTCGCCGCTGCGGGCGACATGGTGATTGAGCTCGACCGCGGTCGGGTTCGCCACGCTAGCGTCGATCACACTCCCCACGAATCCGGCAACACCGAAGGCCAACACTCGTGAAGCCTGCGGCGCGAAGCACGCCAAACGCCTTGGCCGAGGGTGCGAGCGGCAACCACGGGCGTGTCGCACAACCGCATGTGCGCGACGCGCTGGCGAAGGCGCACGCGCCAGCCGCCGCCGTAGCCTGGTGGAAGATCGCGCGGGACCATGCCGTACAAGCGCCGACTCGCCGCCTCCCACGCCGCCGTCATCGCTGACGCGT
This sequence comes from Polyangiales bacterium, assembly GCA_038209335.1. Taxonomy (GTDB): domain Bacteria; phylum Myxococcota_A; class Polyangia; order Polyangiales; family Polyangiaceae; genus JBBQXV01. The sequence continues at coordinate 1,138 of JBBQXV010000239.1, forward strand.
CGAAGCCGACCCGCCGCTCCGCCGCAACCAACGCCGCGCCCACAGCCCGCTCCAGCCGAAGAGCGTGTGCACGTCGTTCGACGGTCCTCCAGTCGATCGAACGCACACGCTGCAGGAGCTTCAAGTCCATCAGCTGACTGTCGAGCCCGAGGTAGTGCGCCGCCGCATGCGTCGCCAAGTAAACCAGCTCGTCATTGCTTTCGAGCACGCGGACGTCCGATCCATCGATCGTCTCGATCAACGACCGCTCGATCAGCGGCTCCGCAGGCGTGAACACACCAAAATCGCTCGTCGCGCGAAAGTGCAGCTCGATGAGCGTGCCGTGCCACGTGACCGTGAGGTGATGGTGCGCTTTCTCGTAGTACGCATGCACATGCGCCTGCGGCGCGTGCGCTCCCTCCGCGACCAACCGCGGAATCAGTCGCTTCATGTCACCGAACGTCATCAGGAGATCGACGTCCGAAGTCGGCCTTCGCGCGATGTCGCCGTAGAGACGCTTCGCCAACAGCGGCCCCTTCAGCGGCACTGCGCGGATCCCCATCTCGTCGCACAGACGCAGACACATCATCGTGACCGTCTCCGATCGCATCGCCGACACCGCTTGCGCCATCGCTCGCGCCTTCGTCTCGGCCGTCCGCACGCCGAGCTGCTCGGCGACGATCACCGCGACGCCGCCGTCACGCGCACGCTCCCAGAAAGCGCCGTCGAGCTCCGCCACGTCGACCGCCGGTCTCTCCGGATACGCGCGCAGGCACTCTGCGAGAAGCCGGTCGGCGCTCGAGGTCATACCTTTGTCTCTCACAACGCGCACGAAACCCCCAGCTGATCCGCTCCACATCGCCCAGGATCCCCAAAACCAACGCCTCCCCCCAGCCGACCGAAGCTGCCTTCCTGTCGCGCACGACCCGTCGTATGACTGCGCCCTCGGAGGACGAATGCCCAGCGCGCTCATCACGGGAATCACCGGTCAGGACGGCTCGTACTTAGCCGAGCTTCTGCTCGAAAAAGGCTACGCGGTGCACGGTCTCGTGCGTCGTTCGAGCAGCTTCAACACCGGCCGCATCGACAACGTTCTCAGCCGCGTGAAGCTCCACTACGGCGATCTCGTTGACTCATCCTCGCTCCACGCCGTGCTCAAGGCGGCGCAGCCCGACGAAATCTACAATCTCGGATCGCAGAGCCACGTGCGCGTGAGCTTCGAAGTCCCCGAGTACACGTGCGACGTCGCCGCCGCAGGCGTGGGTCGCCTCCTCGAGGCTGTGCGCGTCTCCGGACGGCGACCGAAGTTCTACCAAGCGGCGTCGTCCGAGCTCTACGGCAAGGTCGAAGAGACGCCACAAACGGAGACGACCCGTTTTCACCCGCGAAGCCCGTACGCCTGCTCGAAGGCGTACGCCTTCTACCTCACGCAGAACTACCGCGAGGCCTACGGCCTCTACTGTTGCAACGGCATCCTCTTCAACCACGAGTGCATCGCAGCGACGACGCCGATCGTGATTCGTCGCGACGGAACAACGGTTGACGTCGTCACTCCAGACGAGCTGGTGCCTCTGGTCGCCAAAGGACGAAGCGTTCAGCATTTCGAGCCGAGCGCTCTCGAAGTGTGGGACGGAGCCGATTGGACCGCGGTTCGCGCGATCACCGCGACGCGGCGGCGCACCACCGACCCCGAGCATCGTATCTTGAGCGTGCAAGCGCGTGGCGGCATCGCTGACGTCACCGCGCACCATCACATGCTCGACGCAGATCTCGTCGAGTTGCCCGCCATCGCGGTCGCGGAAGGACAGCGCTTGGCGCTGGCGCAACGGTTTCCGGAGCAGAGCGGATGGACGGCGCTCTCGCCCGAGCTGGCGGAGTTCCTCGGTCTCATGACTGCCGAGGGTCATGTCCCCGAGCGTCACTCGCTCCAGTTCACCAACAACGATCCGGAGCTCCGCGAGAAAGTCGCCTCTCTGTGGAGCCGCCTGTTCCTTGGCAAGTCGCGCACCGAGTTCCATCCATCCGGCTTCGACCCGGCGCGCACGGTCGGTCAGTTGTATCTCACCGGAGGAAACTCGCTCTGCGAATGGCTGCGGAGCCAACTCTACACGCCGACCGGTTACAAGCGCGTGCCGTCGCTCGTGCTGAACGCAACGCCGGAATTGCAGCGGATCTTTCTCGACGGCTACTACCTCGGCGATGGGCTCAAGGCCGGGGGCGGCGACAGCGTGAAGACCGATAGTGCGGTCTTGGCGCAAGGCTTGTGCTGGTTGTATGGGTCGCTCGGTCGCCTGTCCTCGATCTACGTCGAGCATCGCGGCGACAAGAGCTACTACCAACTCAATCTCGCCACCGCGACACCGCTCGGCGAGAAGGGCCAGCATCTTCGCAAGGATGCCTCCGAGGTTCGCAGAGTCGCCGACGCCCCGTCGCCTAGCGAATGGGTGTTCGACCTCGCGACCGAGAGTGGACGCTTCTGCGCCGGTGTCGGCCGGTTGGTGGTTCACAACAGCCCGCGACGCGGCGAGAACTTCGTCACGCGCAAAATCACGCGCGCCGTCGGGCGCATCGTCGCGGGGACGCAGCAGCGCCTCGGCCTCGGCAACCTCGACGCGAAACGCGACTGGGGCTTCGCGGGCGACTACGTCGTCGCGATGTGGCAGATGCTCCAACTCGACGAGCCCGAAGACTTCGTCGTCGCGACCGGCGAGACGCACAGCGTTCGCGATTTTCTCGATCGCGCGTTCGGTCGCGCGAAGCTCGACTGGAAAAAGTACGTCGATCTCGATCCGCGGCAGATTCGTCCTTCCGAGGTCGAGCTTCTGCTCGGCGATCCGTCGAAGGCGAAGAAGCGGTTCGGCTGGGAGCCGAAGGTGAAGTTCGACGCGCTCGTCGACATGATGGTTGACGCGGACCTCGAGCTCGCGAAGCGCGAGAGCGCGTTCGCGAAGATCTAGCGTCTACCGCGCCTTCGCGCTCGCCAAGCTGACCGCCGTCACGACGTCGATCGTCGGCAGCGGAAAGATCATCCCGACTCCCCGCCCGAGCGCTTCCTTCTCGCGCTCCAGAAACTCCGCTTTGAAGTGCCACGGGAGCACCAAGTAGTAATCGGGATTCATCGCGCGCGACTCGACCTCGCTGATGATCGGAATGTCGGTGCCGAGCGTGCGCGCGCCGTGCTTGTCGGGATTGCGATCTGCGGCGTAGTCGATGACCGTCCCATCGAGGCCGCAAAACTGAAGGATCGTGTTCCCCTTCGTCGACGCGCCGTAAATGTGAATCTTCTTCCCGGCCGCCTTCAGCTTGCGCAGAAGGGCGCTGAGCTCGTCGCGGCACTTCGCAATCTTCGCCTGAAACGCAACGTACGGCTTGTCGGTGTCGAGCTCCAGATCGAACTCCTCGTGACGACGCTCCTTCAGAGCCTCCGCGTACTCCGGAGAATCGAGCTTGGCATTCGCGGCGTGCGTGACGTAGCAGCGAATCGTTCCGCCGTTGATGTCGTTGAGCCCGATGCGGAAGATGCGCATCCCCGCGTCGCGCATGATGCGTTCGAGCACCGCGAGGCTGTAGTACTCGAGGTGCTCGTGGCAGAGCGTGTCGTACGAGCTCATCGCGAGCATCGTCGGCATGTACGACACTTCGAGAATCCACACGCCGTCGGGCCCGAGCACCGCGCCGACGCTGCGAGCGCAGCCGACCGGATCTTCCAAGTCGTAGAACATCGCGATCGACGTCACGATGTCGAAGCGCGCGCCGCCGCGCGTCGAGTCGAGCTTGGGCGACGGGAAGACGTCCTGGATCACCGTCGCGCCTTTGATCTCCTGCGCCACGTCGGAAGGATCGACACCGAACCTCGCGTACCCAGCCGGGTAGTAGCCGAGGAGCGTGCCGTCGTTGCAACCAATGTCGAGCACGCGTGCGTTCGGCTTGCCGGCGAGCTTCACGGCTTCGGCCGCGATGCCCTCGAGGTGCGAGCGCATCGTCTGGTTCGTCCCCGACCGGTACCAGTACGCGGAGTAGAGAATTTCGCCGGGCGTCGAGTGCTCCAGTTGAAGCAACCCGCACGCCTTCTCGTCGCGCGTCGGATCGCAGCGCACGAGCGTGAGCGGCACCTTGCGCTTCGGCGGCAGCTCCTTGCCGGGCTTCACGAACGATCCCTGCAAGTACTGCTCGCCGAGATCGATCGCTTTGGTGAGGGCCGCCGAGCCGCACGCGCGGCACGTCTTTCGGTGGATCAGGTGCATCGACTCCCCAGATTACCGGCGCGCCTCGAACATATGCGGATGCTCCTTGAGCCAGCGCACCGTGTCGACGACCGCATCCTCGATCGTTCGCCGCGGCTCCCATCCGAGTGAGCGCAACCGCGTCGTGTCGAGCAGGATCCGCGGCGAGTCACCAATCCAACCGCGAACGCCTCCCGCGAGCGTGATCTTCGGCTTCACGCCGAGCTCCTCGCAGATCATCCGCACGCTGTCGTTGACCTCGATCCACTCGGAGTGACCGAGGTTGAAGACGTGATACGGCTCCGTGCGCTCGGCCTTCTCGATCGCGACGAGTATCCCGGAGATGCTGTCGGAGACGTGGAGATACGACTTTCGCTGGTGCCCGTCGCCGAGCACGTGAAGCTGCGTCGGATCCATCCGCAGCTTCTTGCAGAAGTCGATGACATGGCCGTGCGAATAGCGCGGTCCGAGCATCGACACGCAGCGGAACGCCCAGCAAGAAAAGCCGTAACCGAACGCGTATGCGCTGAGCAACCCTTCGCACGCGAGCTTCGAGGCGCCGTAGAGCGACGTCTGGACGGGGAGGGGGCAGTCCTCCGGCGTTGGGATGAGCGTGGGCTCGCCGTACATCGAGCCCGTCGATGTGAACGCGATCTGCTTCACGTTCGAAGCGCGCATCGCTTCGAGCAAATTCTGCGTCGCGAGGATGTTCTGCTCGATGTCCCTGCGCGGATGGAGGAGACCGTCCTTCACGTCCGCGTTCGCGCCGAAGTGGAAGACGAACTCCTGGCCTTCGACTGCCGTGTTCACGGTCTTCTGGTCGAGGAGATCGCCCTCGATGAACCGCACGCGGCTCGAGCTGCTGACGAGCTCGCGGAAGCCCGTCGAGAGATTGTCGAGGACCGTGACTTTTGCCTCGCGCGCGACGAGCGCGTCCACCATGTGGCTGCCCACGAACCCGGCGCCGCCAGTGACGAGCACGCCTTTACCCGCGAAATTCAAGACCAGCCTCCCTTGTTTGCTCGCGTCGCTTCTAACTCATCCGCGCTAGACGTGCCATGACGTGCCATGTTCACGGATTCGTTGCGCTTACCTTCACGGACGTTCGCGGCGGCGCACCGTAGTCCACGGAGCCACGGCAAATCAAGCGCGCGCGGCGCGCATCTCGTGCTCGAAAAGCTCTGTAACGAGTCCTTCGAAGCTGACCTGCGGCGCCCAACCGAGCGCGCGCAGGGCCCGGCTATCCCCGACGAGCGACGGGTTGTCGTTGGGTCGAAAGAGGGACGGATCGGTCCGAAGCACCGCATCGGGAGCGAGCCCTGCCAGGCGACAGGCGGTCTCCGCGACATCTTGGATCGAGTGGCCCTCGCCGGATGCACAGATGTAGTCGCCCGGCGTCCCACCGAGCGCGAGAAGCTTCGCGGCGGTGGCCAGATCGCGCGCGTGGCAGAAGTCGCGAATGGCGGACGTGTTGCCGAGCGCGACGTGTCGCTCGCGACCCGCGGCGATCGCCGCGACGCCGCGCGTGATCTTGCGCATGACGAAGTCCGGTCCGCGCCGGAGCGATTCGCCGAGGTAGAAAATTAGATTGCTCATCGGCGCCTTGCACTCGCGTCGACCGAAGCGAATCGCGAGGTGCGCGGCGGCCTTCGCGATCCCGTACGGCGAAACCGGATCGATTGGCGTGCCCTCGTCTTGCGTCGGCGACGACGCGCGGCCGAAGATCTCCGCGGAGCTCGCGTGGACGACGCGAATGCCGGTGTCCTTCGCGGCGAACACGAGGGCGGCCGCGGCGCGCGCGTTCGAATCGAATGTCAGCATCGGCTCTTGCCACGAACGAGCCATGCTCGTCAGCGAGGCGAGGTGCACGACGGCCGTGAGCGGACCGTTGTCGCCAAGGAGCGACTCGACGTCGCTCGGCTCGAGCGAGCCGTTGGCGCGCACGATTCCCGGTGCCAGCGGTTGGTCCGGCGAGCGCGTCAGTCCGACGACGTCGTGTCCGTCCGCGAGGAGCAGCTCAGCGAGGAACGAGCCGAGTTGCCCCCGTACGCCGGTGATCAGAACGCGCGCCATCGGTGTAGGGCGTGGCTATAGCACGCGCTCGGCGTGGACTTCTTTCTCCCCGTGATACAAACCAGGCCTGCCATGACGCCGCGCCCGCCGCTCGCCGCCTCTGCTCTCGTCGTCTGCGCGCTGCTCGCGTGCTCGCGGCGCGTGGACGCGATGGAGCCGCCGGAAGACGGCGCGTCGTTCGACGAGGTCCGCGCGTACGAGAACCGCTTGCGCCCGTTCACCGTGTTGGCCGACGTGACCATGGTGCTCACCGCACGTATCAGCTTCGAGGGACAATTCGTGCCATGGATGCACCATGGCTTCCGGTTGAATCCCTTCTGCGCGTTCGTCGATCAGAGTCTCCCGTTCATCAGCGGCGCAGCGGACGAGCGGTTTCAGCTCAGTTGCGGCACCGAGGTCGGATACCGCTATTACACCGGCGAGCGCGGCGCGAACGGGTTCTTCGTTGGTCCGAGCCTGCTTTTCGCGCACACGCACGTCAACGCGGGGAACGACGCATCGAAGCAGCCTGTCGGCGCGCGGGATTTCTACTACGCAGGCGGCGCGCTCGACGTCGGCGTGCAGGGCATGACCGAGCGAGGCTTCACGGTCGGTGGCGGCGCCGGCGTAGTCCTGCTGAGAAATCTGGATGCGGGTTCTCGCTTCGGGGTCGATCAGCGCCTCTTCATCAACGTCGGCTACTCGTTCCCCTGACGGTGCGCGCGATGCGCGTCCGCGAACGCCGCCCGCGCGATCCCCACGACGCGCCTGCTACGCTTTCCTCATGTCGCCGCCCGCCAAGAAGCCCGCGACGTACGCCGACCTGGAGGCGCTCCCGCCCCATACGGTGGGCCAGCTCATCGACGGGGAGCTCTACGCGCACGCGCGCCCCGCGACGCGGCACGCACGCGCGATCTCGCGCCTCCACGGTTGGCTCGATCGCTCCTACGGTTCATGTGGTTCGTCGATCCCGAGGCGAAGCTCGTCGAGGTCTTCCGCCTGAATCGCGATCGCTACGAGCTCGCGTCGACGCACGCGGGAGACGAGCGCGCGCGCGCCGCGCCGTTCGACTCCGTCGAGCTGCCGCTCGTCGACCTTTGGTCGCGCTGACGACCACTTTCACCGCGTCACGCGTACTCTTCTTCTCATCGATCTCGCTCCACAGCGCCGCGAGATCGATCGTCAGCCCTTCGCAGCCCGGGACGGGATCGATCACCCCTTCGGTCGCGTCGACGACGTGCACGTAGTGGCGATCCGCGTTGAGCTCGTGGATCTGGAAGCTTCGCAGACCCGGGTCGACGACCCAGCACCAAGGCACGCCGAACGCGGCGTACTCGGCGAGCTTCTCGACGCGGCGGCGGTGTTCCCGCAAGGAAGAGCGAGACGTCGGGCATGCGACCGCGTTCCTTCCCAACCGCGAACTTCGCGCCCGACCCAAGCACGACCGCGCCGCGGGGGACTCCCCAGTTCCCGAGGATGCGAATCAGCCACGCCACTACGAGCTCGTGCACGTTCTCCGGAAACTCTTCCTGCACGCGTCAGCGGCGCGCGTCCGTCTCAATGGCCGCCGCGGAGTCGCTGGTGCCGCGAGCCGGCGAAGAGGTGGTGATCGCCAGATTCGGCCGGCCGATCGCCCGACTCGTAGCCGTCAAGAAGCCGGCGCGACGCCGCGTCTTCGGTCAGGATCGCGGCCGCTTCGTAGTGCCCGACGACTTCGACGCCCCGCTGCCCGAGGAGGAGATCGCCGGATTCGAAGGATGAAGAGGACGAATGGAGAAGAGGTTCTCCGCGTCGAGCGCCGATGCTACGAAGGTGTCCGTGGCGACGATCCGATACGGCGAGTTCGAGTGGGATTCGGCCAAAGCAGCGAAGAACGAACGCAAGCACGGCGTCTCCTTCGACGACGCAGCGACCGTGTTCTCCGACCCCCACGCGATCGATGCGCCGGATCTTGCAGAGCCAGTTCGATTTGTCATCATTGGAGAGTCCCGGCTGACGAGAATCCTCTTCGTCGTCTTCGCCGAGAAAGCGGGGGCCGAGGTCATCCGGATCATCAGCGCTCGGCGAGCCGCGCCCGCCCAACGAAAGAGATATGAAGATGGCTAAACGCCTCCCCGAGACATCCATGGCTCGCTACGACTGGACGAAGGCGACGCGCGGACGCTTTGCCGCGCGCTTTCCGCGTGAGGCCCATGCCGTCGTCATCGACCCGAGCATCTGGCCGAGCTTCGGGAGCGCCGACGCGGTTAACGCCGCTCTGCGCGCGGCCGTCGCGATGGCCGAGGCCGTGCGGCCGACGAGGGCCAAGCGCACGCGCGCCGCGTAGGCGAATGCGGAGCCGAACGATCTCGCGCGTCCAGCGTCCCCCCACTCTAGAACCCGCCCGTGCTAGAGCCGCACCGAACCGTGCGCGCTCTCGCCCTCTCGCCCCACGGCGTCCTCTACCTCGACGCAAAGTCCGCACAGGCCGAGGCGCCCGGCGTTGCGGCGGTCGCGCCGGACATCGCGGCGCGCATCGAGCTCGCCTTCGCAGACGATCCCGACGCGGGTCTCTTTCATCTCGGCGCCGTCGAGATCGACACCGCGCTCCCGCCGACGCTGGCGTTCTTTCGCGATCTCGCCAAGGACTTCGTGACGGCGCTGCGCGCGGAGCCCAACCTCGAAGAGCTTCGCGACGCGATCGATCTCGCGCCAACGCCCGAGCTCCTCGACGAGATCGCCGCGTCGGCGCCGCCGATGCGCGGGGCCGAGTACGTCACGAGCGAGATCCTCGCGAGTCTGTGGCAAGGCGCGCAGTCCTTTTTTCGCCGCGACATCCGGAAGCATCGCGGCACGGTCGCGACGTACCTCCACGCGAAGAACGCGGTGTGGAACCTCGTCGGGCGCGTCTTCTTCCATCTCGCCGAGAACAAGGGGAGCAGCGAGACGCCGTTCGCGTTCCTCGCGACGTACACGACGCGCGTCTCGGCGCACGCGAAGCCGCAGCATCGCCCGCTCGGCAAGGCGATCGAAGAGTCCGCGAACGCGCAGGATCGCAACGCACTCCTCGCGCTCCTCGGACCCGTTCAACGCGCGGCCGAGAAGAGCGCGCTCATCAAGGCGATGGTCGACGCCGGCGAGATCTACCATCCGCTCGCGTGGACTCCGAGCGAGGCGCTCGCCTTCCTCCGAGAGGTCCCCGCGCTCGAGGAGAGCGGGATCGTCGTGCGCGTCCCGAACTGGTGGAACACACGCCGTCCGCCGCGCCCGGAGGTGAGGGTCAGCGTCGGCACGAAGGCGCCATCGGTCCTCGGCGCGGACGCGCTCCTCGATTTCGCGGTGGACGTCACGCTCGACGGCGAGCACCTCACGAGCGCCGAGCTCCGCCAGATCCTGAAGGGCGCGAGCGGGCTCACCCTCGTGAAGGGACGCTGGATCGAGATCGATCGCGAGAAGCTCGGCGCCGTCCTCGATCACTGGAAGACCGCGGAGCAGGCGGCGTCGCGCGAGGGGCTCTCGTTCCTCGAAGGGATGCGGCTCCTCGCCGGAATTCGCGACGCGGGAGCGCTCGTGGGCGACGCCACCCACGACCGCGCCGACTGGTCACGCGTCGAGGCGGGCCCGTGGCTCGCGAGCGTGCTCGATGGACTGAAATCGCCGGAGGGGCTCGCCGCGGTCGATCCGGGCGAAGCGCTGCACGCGGAGCTGCGTCCGTACCAGCGCCTCGGACTCAAGTGGCTCTTTTGGCTTCAGTCGATCGGTCTCGGAGGCTGCCTCGCTGACGACATGGGGCTCGGCAAGACGATCCAGGTGCTCGCGCTCTTGCTCCTCCTCAAGAGCTCGCGGGCGCCGCGTCGTCCGAGCCTCCTCGTCGTCCCGGCGTCGCTCGTCGGCAACTGGACCGCCGAGGCCGCGCGCTTCGCGCCGAGCCTCGACATCCTCGTCGTGCATCCGTCGACGATGACCGCGCGCGAGCTCGCGTCCGTGCCCGCGTCGCGCATCGATCGCGGCGATGTCGTGCTCACCACGTACGGCACGCTCCCGCGCGTCCCGTGGATCGCGGAGCGCGAGTGGAACCTCGTCGTCCTCGACGAAGCGCAGGCGATCAAGAACCCCGGCGCGAAGCAGACGCGCGCGGTGAAGTCGCTCCGCGCGCGCACCCGCCTCGCGCTGACCGGCACGCCGATCGAGAACCGCCTCGGCGATCTGTGGTCGCTCTTCGACTTCCTCTCGCCCGGCCTCCTCGGCACCGCCGCCGAGTTCGGCCGCGTGACGAAGGCGCTCGCCAAGCGCGATCGCGACGCGTATGCGCCGCTTCGCGAGCTCGTGCGGCCGTACATCTTGCGACGGATGAAGACCGACAAGAAGGTCATCGCCGATCTCCCCGACAAGACCGAGCTCCGCGCGTTCTGCCACCTCACGAAGAGGCAAGCCGCGCTCTACGCGGAGGCCGTCGATGCGCTCGGCAGGAAGCTCGACGCGGCCGAGGGGATCGAGCGCCGCGGCGCAATCCTCGCGTCGCTCATGCGGATGAAGCAGATATGCAACCACCCGTCGCAGTGGCTGGGCGACGGCGCGTACGTCGCGGCCGACAGCGGCAAGCGCGCGCGTCTGCGCGAGATCTGCGAGCCGCTCGCCGAGCGACAAGAGAAGGTGCTCGTGTTCACGCAGTTCCGCGAGATGACCCTACCGCTGTCGCGCTGGCTCGAGGAGATCTTCGGACGCCCCGGACTCGTGCTCCACGGGGGTACGCCGGTGAAGGAGCGGACGAAGCTCGTCGACGCGTTTCAGTCCGCGTCTCAGCCCGACGGCGGACCGCCGTTCTTCGTCCTCTCGCTCAAGGCCGGTGGCACCGGGCTCAACCTCACCGCCGCGTCGCACGTCATCCACTTCGATCGTTGGTGGAACCCCGCCGTCGAGAACCAGGCGACCGATCGCGCGTACCGCATCGGCCAGAAGAAGAGCGTGTTCGTCCACAAGCTCGTCTGCCGCGGCACGGTCGAGGAGCGGATCGACGCGCTCATCGCGTCGAAGCAGTCTCTCTCCACGGAGATCCTCGAGGGCGGCGGAGAGGCCGTCCTCACCGAAATGTCGAACGACGCATTGATGCGCATGGTCTCGCTCGATATAAGGACGGCCCTTCAGGAATCGCAGGAATCGGAGGCGTAGACATGGCGCGCGGCTGGTATCGCTCGTCGGGAAGGCGCGACTTTTCATCGCAGTGGGCGCCCTACGTGCCGGTCGCCGAGCGACAGCGTCAGGCGATGAAGCAGATCGAAACCCTTCGCAAGAAAGGGCGCGTCATCGTGCCGATCGTGATCGAGGGGCGCAAAATCGCGACGACGTTCTGGGGCGAGTCGTGGTGCAAAAACCTCGAAGCGTACAGCGACTACGCCAACCGCCTCCCGCGCGGGCGCAACTACGTGCGAAACGGATCTGTCGTTCACCTCGAGATCGCGGAGGGGAAGGTCGAGGCGCTCGTGCACGGCTCGTCGATGTACACGGTGAAGATCGGCATCGCGTCGCTCGCGAAGGCGCGGTGGAGCGCGGTCGTCGGCGACTGCTCGGGCCGGATCGATTCGCTCGTCGAGCTCTTGCAGGGCAGGATGTCGAAGGGCGTCATGGAGGTGGTGACGGACAAGGAGCGCGGGCTCTTTCCGAGCCCGAAGGAGATCGCGCTCTCGTGCTCGTGCCCGGACTGGGCGACGATGTGCAAGCACGTCGCGGCGGTGATGTACGGCGTCGGCGCGCGGCTCGATACGCAGCCCGAGCTTCTCTTTCGGCTGCGCGGCGTCGATCCCGCGGCGCTCTTCGCGAAGGGGGTCGTAGCTCGCGCAACGGCGTCGGCGCGTGGCCGCGGGAGAGAGAACGTGCTCGCGGCGGAGGGTCTCGGCAGCGTGTTCGGAATCGACATCGACGACGGCGAGGCCGCGTCGCCGGCGAAGAATGGCAACGAGCCGGCGCGCGCACCCGCGCGGGCGATGAAGGCCGCGGCGCGCGTGACGAAGGCCGTGGCTCCGAAGAAGAAGACTGCGCCCAAGCGCGCCGTGAAGATCGCACCGCCAGCGCCCGCGAACGAGCGCGTGAGCATCACCGTGGAGGAGCTCGCGCGCGCGGGGGTGCGCGTGACCGACGTCCATCACTGGATGGACACCGGCGAGCTCACAGCCACGCGCGAGCGTGGAGTTTACGAGGCGAGCCCTGCGATGCGCGCACGCCTGGTGGCGAAGCGGAGGTAAGCCCGATCGCGAGCGGTCGCTCGTGAATCTTTGGCCGCGCTGAGGACGCCTACTTCACCTCCGTGCCCGGACACTCCGCCGTGACCGCGCGCCGCGCAGCGGCCGTGACGACCGCTATGTTCTCCGGCGCCCCGTACGCCGCCATCAGCGCGAAATGCTCGAACGCGCACGGCGTCACCGTCACCGACGTCCCCGCCGCCGTCCCGCGCGCACGCAGCTCGCGCCCGCGCGCAACCTGCACCTCGCGCCGCTCGCCGTCTCCCCGCGCCGGATACTCCCGCCATGCGCCCGTCACCGACGCGGTCCAAGCCACGCCGAACACCGCCACCGCCCCCACGACAAACATCTCTCGCTTCGGGCGCCGCCACGCGAAGTGCTGCGCGATCGACCGCGCGCCATCCGCCCCAAACGCCGCGACCACCCAGAACAGCCCAACGATCGCCCGCTCCGCGTGATGCGTCGGCGCTCCGTCGCGCACGTCTCCATAAATCAGGAACACCAGCATCGCCGCCATCGCTGCAATCGGCGCGAGCCATCGCCGCCGCAGCTCGACGTCGCCGAGCGCCGCCGCACCGATCGCCGCGAGCGGCAACAACCCACACATCGCCGCGACGATCGCGCGCGGATACCCGAGCAGCTTCTCCGCGAGCGGAGCCGCCGCCGCGCCGCTGGCTTGTCGGAACGCCGTGACCCGCGCGACGAAGTGAATCGGATCGCCGTGCGCGTACGCGTTCCATGCGATCCACGCGAGCG
>JBBQXV010000240.1:0-14320 GCA_038209335.1 Polyangiales bacterium
GAATGTCTTTGCAATGGTACCTATTGCGTTCGAGTGCATGGTTTTCTCCTATGTTCGAGCGTTGACGTCAGTCGCAAGTCGGTGTCGTTCCGATACCGCACTTCGGTTTTGCGGCGGGTAGCGGCGTGCCATCTTTCTTCATGGCTTTCGGCTCCGACGCGTTCGTGTCCGCGATCGGCTCGACTGGATCGGGCGACGTTTCTGGGTCGCCACCACATGCCGCCACGGCGAGCGCGATGGCGGCGATCTCGGTTGTCTTGATCATGATCTCTCCTCGATGAACGACGGAGCGTCGTTGCTCCGCGCGGACTGTCCGTGCAGGCCGCGTGCCCCGCGCGCTTCCCCGTGCAATCCGCTCGCGCGCGCATCGCGCTGCTCAAGTTGCGCCATTGGCGACGCTCGAGTTGTGCGTCGTCACATCCGCGCATCGGCCGACAGTCCTCTTCGAGCCGCTGCGACGTGTCGCTTCGGCGCGTCGGACAGTGTCTCGGACAGTCGCGTGCGCACGCGACGACTGCCCTTCATTTTCCCCGTGAAACACGCGCCCAACGGCGACGCGGCGCGAGGCATGCCGATTGCGAAGGGGCCGGGAGCGCGCGTCGATGGGACGCGTCCTTCTCGGGAGACCCTCCATGCGATCGTCGTCACTGCTTCTCTCCGTCATCGCCGCCGCGCTCCTCGTGAGCCCCGCGTCGTGCGGATCGCCTTCCGACGCCGAAGGCGAATCGAACGTCGACGGTCTTGCGAAGCGACCGCGCTCCACGTGCGACTCGATCGACCAGCACCGCGCGGTGAACCCGTGGCTCGGCGCGGCGATTGGGGCGGTGACGTTCGATCAGGACGACAACTCGACCTTCCGCCAATACGCGAACGGCGTGATCGTCTTGGTTCCGCGGACCGGGTGCGCGGTGGCGATGCGCACGGCGATGTGGGATCGCTGGCACACTTCGCTGCGATCCGTCATCGGCCATCCGTTGAGCGACGTCATCAACGCGAGCGCGACGCACCAGTGGCAGCGCTTCGACTCCGGATCGATCTACACGTCGCCCAAGGGCACGTTCTTCCTCACGGGCGCCGTCGATACCGTCGAGTGGGCGCTCAACGTCAGCGGCGTGTGGCCGTATCCGGTCGCCGACGTCGTCTCGCAACGCAACGGTCTCTCCGCGCCGCTCGAGGACGGGACGTGGCTCGCGTCGACGCCGATCGGCGGCGTTCACCGCGTGTCGGGCGACATCGCGACCTTCTGGAAAGCGGCCGGCGACGCGCGCGGCTACATCGGCTTTCCAATCAGCGACTGGAGCTGCGCCGCCGGGATCTGCACCCAAGATTTTCAGTGGGCGACGCTCCGAGCGGAGCAGAACGTCGTGACGCGCGTCGTCCCCCCCGCGCAAGGCGAGACGGTCGTCGCCGCGGGAACGGACGGCCGCGCCTTCGTCCCGACCGCCGCGAGCTGCGACGCGACGATCGACGCGCACTACGCGAAGCAGAGCGCCGTGCTCGGCGCGCCGATCGATTTCTCCGACAACGCGATCGGCGGCGGCGGCGCGTTTCGTCGTTACCAAAACGGCGCCATCGTCTTGAACCCGAACGTCGGCTGCGCGTTCTTCTTGGTGAACGGCTTCCGCGACGTCTCCGGGTTCGGCCCCGGCGCCGCCGTCCCGCAGCCGCTCGCCGACCTCGGTTTCCCGGTGAGCGATGAGCTGTGGAACGACGCCGGACGCGCGCACCAATACTTCGACAAGGGTTCCCTCTTCTGGACGTCGACGCTCGGCATTCGCAAGCTCACGGGCGTCATCGCGCAGAAGCAGTGGGCCAGTCGCCTATCGGTCGGATACCCGAGCACCGATCAGACGATGACCGAAGGCGACGCGATCAATCCTCCGCGCCCGATGGCGTCGTTCGAGAACGATGCGCTCTTGGTCGGCGAACGTGAAGCGCACGCCGGCACGCTCGACCAACTGCGCGCGCATCCGACCCTCGGCTATCCGTCGTGGTTCGGAGCGACGACGTGCACCGACGCCGGATCGTGTTGGACGACGGCCCAGCACGGGTACGTGCATTGGACGTTTCCGTCCGCGCCGGTGGACTTCGAGGACACGGCGTACTTCAACCTGAGCTCCTCTCCGTACACGGGCGCACAGAACGGCCCCTACATCGACGAAGCCGCGAGCGCCGATCTCCGCCCGCAGCCTGCGAACGGACTTCCGACGGTGTACTCCGCGACGTTCGGAACGGCGCCGCCCACGCGTTGGAGCGCGGTGAAGTTTCTCATCGTCGGCTTCATCGTTCCGCCCGACGCGACGGGCCCGCTATCGTTCCTCAACAAGGGTTGGGGACCGGAAGGATGCAACATGGCGGGCGGCACGACGACGTTCCAGGTCGGCCAGTCGGCGACGCCCGATGATCTGCTGGCGATCTTCGGCACGCCTTATCCGAAGCCCGGATCGCAATTCACCGTGTGCGCGCCGAGCGATCTCCCCGCGCGCATCCGGATCGACGCCTTTATCCGCATCAACTATGGGTGGCATCCGTGATGCTGAGGTGCATTCTCGCCGCGTGCGTGGGACATTCCGCGTCGCGACGCGCGGATTCTCAATGCGGCAGAATTCGTCGACGCTCGTGATCGACGTCGACGTCGCCGTCGCGGTGCGCGCGGCTGCGTCCGCCGCGCCGCCTTCCAGGACCTCCCATAGCTGCTCGCGCGAAGGGATCGGCTGCCGATAGTCGCCCGCCGCGACCACCCCGCGCGTGGCACCGTCTGCGCGTGACGCTGCGTGGATCATGATTTCCGCGCCGACTCCGCGACGTGCGTGCGCCGCAGCGATCGCGTCGCCGAGGCGCGCGAGAATCGCGACTCTGCGCGCGGCGTCTTCGCCGTGGAGTTGCGATCGCAGCACGACGCGCCCCGCGCGCACGAGCTCGATGTCGGCGCCGCGGGCGCGCGCTTTGTCGAGATCGCTGTAGCCGAAGAAGCGCTCGCGCGACGTGCCGTCGGACGAGCACGCCGTCGACGCCGATCGCGATCCGCGAAGCGCGTCGAAAGATCACGACGCCGCCGACGGCCATCGCGATGGTGGCGGTCAGCGCGGCCAGATCGATGTTCGAGCTCGCGATGTGTTGCGTCGAGAGCGCGTAGACGAGGGCGCACATCGCGACCGGGAGCGCCGCCATCGCTACGAGCGTCGGCGCGAGGAACGCGTTGAGGCCGGCGCGAGCGACGAAGAAGTGCGCCGGCAGCGCGACGAGGGTCGCAGCGATCGCCCCGATCCCTCCGAACGCTAGGCTGACGCTCGCGACGACGAGCCACGCGAGCGCGGGCGATGCGAGCAGCGCCTTCGTCGTCCTCGGACGAGCGGCCGTCCACGCGCGCACGCGGTCGAGCGGATCAGGCAGCTCTGCGCGCACGCGCGTTCGCGCGAAGCTGCGGGCGACGAAGCCGAGCGGCACGAGGAGCATCGCCGCGAAGAGCGCAGCCAAGTATGCGGGGCTCGCCACGGAGCCCGCCTCCCACCGAACGGCGTAGAACAAGCTAAGCCCCAGATCGGCCTCCTGTCCCAAGCGGCTCTGCCACGCAGCCATCACGCGCTCGAGCACGCTCGGGATCGCGTACGCGACCGCGAAGAGCCCGAGGGTGCGCGCGATGCGCCACGGTCGTGAGCGCGTCGGTGCAGATTCGACCATCGTCCAACCTACCCCGGTTGGTCGCGCTAGCCGCGGTGATACGATCGAGACGATGAGCCGGAGATGCGGCACCGCCAGGACAGCGCGCGTATTGTCTTGGCTCGGCGGCGGGCTGTCGGTCGTCGGCTACCGGGGGTCCGTTCGGCGTCGCGTTGTCCGGCGGCACTAGAGTCGATGCCCGAGGTCGGTCGAACGCAAGGCTCCCTTCTCGTCGCGATCTCCGGCGCGCTGGCGATCGCGTGCTCGCCGCTCTCGCCCGATCCAGGCGCGGTGCGACCGCCGTCGACCGGACCCGCCGCGAGCGCAGACGACGGCCTTCCCGCCGCGCTCGCGGCCGCGCAGCGTGCATGCGACGCCGACGATCTCTCGGCGTGCCACGAGATCGCGGAGGCGTACCGCGAAGGGCGCATCGTGCCGCGCGACGAGGCGCGCGCGTTTCACCTGCACGAGCGCGTTTGCGCGAAGGGGTTCATCGCGTCCTGCTACAGCGTCGCCAAGGCGCACGAGCAAGGCATCGGCGTGCCGCAGGACTTCGCCCGCGCCGCATCGCTGTACGAGGCCGCGTGCGAGCGCCCCGGCACCGAGCTCGGCATCGCGCACTCGTGCTCGAACCTCGGCGTCCTCTACGAGAACGGCCAAGGCGTCGACAAGGATGTTGCGCGCGCCGTCGCGCTCTACGATCGCGGGTGCGAGGGCGGCAACCTCCACGGCTGCGCGTGCCTCGCGAACATGTTGTCGCGCGGAGAGGGAATCGCGCGCGACCTCGCGAAGGCCGACATCCTTCATCGGCGTGCGTGCACGGGAGGATCCCTCCTTGGGTGTCGTGGGCTCGCGGCGCTCGAGATTTGGAAGTCGGGGATGATGCCCGACGCGAACGCCGCGTTGCTCGCGCAAAACGAGAAGTGCCGCGCGGGCGTCGCGCTGTCGTGCTACGCGGCCGCGCTTCTGCTCGAGCTCACCAGTAAGGGCACCCCGATCGACCTCTACGCAAAGGCGTGCGCGGCCGCGGTCCCCGGCGCGTGCGCGGAAGAGCGCCGCGTGCGTCAGGGGCTCCGGTTGAACCAAGCGCTCGAGGACTGAGCGGCGCCCCAGCGAGAAGGCTGTCGTGGAGGGCACCGGACGCGCGCAACTGCGATGTCGAACGCGCGCAGGCGTCGTTCGATTTGCTGCGTTACAATCTGGAAGACGCGCTCGATCGGGCGCGACGCGCCGTAGCCGATGAGCCGCAAGATCCGAGAGGCAAAAGAGAAGGCGAAGGCGGACGCGCTGGCAAAGCGCACTGCCGATCGCGCGCGTCGCGAGCGAGGAGCGTTCGCGAAGAAGCTCGAGGCGGCGAAAGACGCCGCGAAGGTCACGCCCATGTCGGGCATCGTCGAGGACGACGCGATCGCCGACGCCGAACCGACTCGCTGAGCTGGCTCGCGCTCCAGTCAGAACGCGGACCACCGGCGCGTCCTAGCGCGCGCCCGCGTGCTCACCCATCGGCACGACGACCTCGCGTTCAATCGTAGTAGGATCCCTCGCGGCCCATGGAGCCCGAGTGGAGCGATCTGAAAATCATCCTCGCGCTCTCCCGCGCGGGATCCGTCGCGGGTGCGGCGCGCGCGCTCGGCGTCGATCAATCGACGGTGAGCCGGCGTCTGACCGCGCTCGAAGAGAGCGTCGGCGCGCGTCTCATCGTGCGCGGCGGTCGCGAGTTTGCGCTCACGGCCGAGGGGCGCGCGATGTGCACGGCCGCCGAGACGGTCGAGACCGCAATCGGCGAAGCGTCGCGCGCGGTGCGTGTCGCGAAGCTCGAAGTGTCCGGGACCGCGCGCGTCTCGTGTCCACCGGCGTTCGTGCCGCATCTCATCGCAGCGCTCGCGGCGGTGCGTGAGAAGTATCCCGCGCTCGTCGCCGAGATCGGCGGCGCGTACCGCACGGTGGATCTCGCGAAGGGCGAGGCGGACATCGCGCTGCGCGCGTTTCGTCCGACCGAGCCGGACCTCGTCGCGCGGAGGCTCGGGGAAGCGGCGTGGGGAGTCTTCGCGTCGCGCGCGTACATCGACGCGCACGGGATTCCGAAGACGATCGACGATCTCCCGACGCACGCGCTCGTCGTCTACGACGCGACGATGCACTCCGTCGAAGGTCTACGCTGGATGGACGATCACCGCGGCGAGGCGACGAAGCTCACGCGCGTCGACAACCTCGAGATCGCCGCCGAGGTCATCGCGTCCGGCGCGGGCTTCGGGTGCCTCCCGTATTTCATCGCCGCCAAACGCACCGATCTCGTGAGCGCATTCGCCGAGCCCATCTGGCAGAACACGATCTACTGCGTCTTCCACGAATCGGTGCGCGACACGGCGCGCATTCGCGCGACGTCGGACGCGTTCGCCGCGTACTTCGAGGCGAACGCGGACGTGTTCCTCGGTCGCGCGCGCGCTACTTGATCCCGACGACCATCGAGTCGGGGCCGACGAGCGCCTCGACGCGCATTCCTTTGAAGCCCGCTTCGCGCATCCACGCGATGCAGTCCGCGCTGGTGTAGTCGAACCCGCCGGGCGTCTCGATGAGCATGTTGAGGCTCATCATCAAACCGAACGCGTTCTTCGATCGCGCGTCGTCGATGATCGCTTCGTAGACGATGAGCGCGCCGCCGACGGGGAGCGCTTCGTACGCCTTCGCGAGAAGCATCTTCTTCGTCGGCAAATCCCAGTCGTGGAGGATGTGCCCCATGAGGACGACGTCGGCCTTCGGGAGCGCGTCGGTCAAGAAGCTGCCGCCCTGGAACTTCACGCGGTCCGCGACGCCGGTCGCGGCTGCGTACTCTTCGAACGTCGGCGCGACCTCGGGGAGATCGAACCCGACGCCGCGCAAGTGCGGATTGGCCTTGGCGATCTGCGCGGCCAAGTCGCCTTGCGCCGTGCCGACGTCGACGAACGTCTTGTAGTCGCTGAACGGGAATTTCTTCGCGATTGTCATGTTCGCGCCGTGCGACAGCCCGGTCATCGACGCGAGGAACTGCTTCAGGCGAGCGGGATCCGCATAGAGGCCTTCGAAGAAGCTCGGCGCGCCCCCCTTGATCTCGCTCTGCGGTTGCCCGGTGCGGAGCGCCTCGGTGAGACTTCCCCAGAACGGGTAGAGGCGGTGGTTGGCCATTTCGAGGATGCCGCCGACGTACGACGGTTTGTTCCGATCGAGGAAGACATCTGTCTCGCGCGTGTTCGCGTAGGCGTCGTTCGTCTTCTGGAGAAAGCCGAGCGCGCTGAGCGCGTCGAAGAAATCGCGCGCGGCGCGCGTGTGGAGGCCCATGCGTCCGCGGAGATCCTCGAAGCCCTTCGGTCCCGCCGCGAGCTCTGTAAAGAGGCCCATCTCCACGGCCGAGAGCAGCGTCTTGCTCGCCCAGAAGGCTAAGCCCGTCTCGAGAATCTTCGCAGGCGTCGGGTGATCGTGATCGCTCATCAGGTCTCTCCTTGTCGGATCGTGTGGTGATCGGAGAGTGCGCGCCGGCGCGGGCGCGGTCGATGGGAAGGGGTGCAAGTGCCCTTTGCAAGAATGCAGGTGTGGTCAGCGGCTTCCGCTGCGCTACTTCCCGCCGAGGCGCGGCCCGTCGCGTTCGGAGCGGGGCTCGGCGAGCGCCGCTCGCGACCCTCGCGACTATCCGACGGACCATTTCAGAAGGCGCAGATCGCTCGCGACGAGCAGACGCTTCGTCTCGTCGATCGCGCGAATCGACGCGTCGGCCCCGCGGATCGACATGTCGGTGACGCTGACCGACGCGTCCGTCGCGCGAGCGAACGCGTCGGCCGAGCGAATCGACGCGTCGGTCACGCCGACCGACACGTCGGCCGCCGCGCCGACACGTCAGTCAACCGCCGCGACGCGCTAACCACGCGACCCGACGCGTCGGCCACCGCGAGCAACGCGTCCGCCCCACGACTCGACACGTCATCCCCACGGTCCAACACGTCGGCCACGCGTCCGACACGTCAGCCGCGCGATCACGAAAAACAAATTCGAAAATCGACACGGCCCGACCTCCAAATCGCTCCGCTCGCCAGGTCTGTCCATTGAAGCCACGAAGCCCCCAACCCGGCCGAGGCCGCCTCTCGAAGAAGTGCGCGCCGTGGGATCCGTCGCGCGATCCGGACTTGTTCGCGCATCTCGGATCGATCGTGAACACGCTCGTGTGGAACCACGTGACGAGCGGCGCCGCGAAAGCCGCGCGCGGAAAGACGACCGAAGCCGAGCGCGTCGCCGACTCCACCGACTCCGCCGAAGATCAGCTCGCGAGCAAGGACTACGCGACGCGCTCCGCGAACGCGTCCGTGCCAACAAGGACACGCTCCGCGCCACCGTCATCCTTCACATGATGAACGGCGGCCGTCGCTGCACGTCGTGCGGCCGCTCGTCGATCGCTTTGGCATGTCGCTCACCGCGACGGCGATGCGCTTCGTCGAGCTGTGCCCCGAGCCGTGCGCGCTCGTGTGGAGCACGCGCGGTCGCGTCGCGTGGTGGGACGCGGGCGAAGGCTTCGCGCTGTGGATCGAACCGGGCTCGCCGCTCGCGCGCGAGACCGCGGCGTACGACGTCGGGCGCGGAGAGCACGACGACGACGACGCGGTGCGCGTCGAGGCGGACGCTTGGGGCGAAGCGTGGGACGGCGCGCGATCGGGCGACCGCGGGGAAGAGCTCGACTTGTGGGAGCACTCGATGGCGCTCCCCGAGTACGACGCGGTGTTGACGCTGCTGTGGCAGAGGCAGACGTAGTTCCTACGAACACCGAGACACCTCGCCGAAACATCCGCGCAACGCTCGCGTGCGCGCGCGCATGCCACGCTGGGCGAATCATGCGCTCCCATTCGATCGAAGACGTGCGCGCGTTCGTCGCGTCGATGCCTCGCCGTTACAAAGAGCTGTTCGACGATCGCGCTCGGCGCGAGCACGCATCGATCGTCCAGCGCAGGGGCAGCGCGCCCGCGCACGTCGAGGTGTGGCGCGAGCTCCCGCACGGCGGCGCGATCATCTGCGTCGTCGCGGACGATCGCCCCGGCCTGCTCTCGCGGATCAGCGCGGCGCTCGTCGTTCACGAGCTCGACGTCGTCGCGGCGCAGGCCTACACCCGCGCGCGCGACGGCGCCGACGACGAGGCGGTCGACTTCTTCTGGCTGCGACGCTTCGCGGGCGCCGCGGCTCCGGCGATGGTGTCGAACGCAGACGCGGCGCGCGTCAGCGAGGTGCTCGGCGGGCTCGTCGAAGGAAAGCTCACCGTCGACACCGTCGCGCGCGACGCCCGCGCCATCCGCGCGCGCCCCACGAGCGCCGCCACGCACGTCCGATTCGACGAAGGCGAAGACCGCGGCCTCGCCGTCCTCTCCGTCGAGACGAGCGATCGACCGGGCCTCCTCCTCGCCATCTCGCAGGCCCTCTTCCGTCGCCGCGTGCAGATCGTCTGGAGCGAAGTGAAGAGCGACGACGGCAAGGTCCTCGATCGCTTTCATCTCGCCGAGTTCGACGGCGCGCCGGTGCGCGAAGAGACACGCCGCCGCATCCAGTCCGACGTCCTCGAAGCGATCGCCCACCTATCGCGCAAGGAGCGCAGAGACGAGTGATGCACCTTGAGCGCGCCGTCTTTATGTGAAAAATAGCGACGCGAAATCTCCGCGAAACAAACCGCGGTGTAAGCCAAATCCAGACGATGCCCGAGACGCCCAAGATCGACTCCGGCGACACCGCCTGGCTGCTCCTCTGCACGGCGCTCGTCCTCTTGATGACGCCCGCGCTCTCGCTCTTTTACGGCGGCATGGTGCGTCGCAAGAACGTGCTCTCGACGATCATGCACTCGATGGCGGCGATCCCGATCCTGAGCGTGAAGTGGGCGCTCTTCGGGTACACGCTCACGTTCGGCGAGTCGCACGGCGGCTTCATCGGCGGGCTCGAGTTCGTCGGTCTTCGCGGGCTCGCGGAGCAGCAGCACGGGACCGTGCCCGCGCTCGCGTTCGTCGCGTTTCAAATGATGTTCGCGGTCATCACGCCTGCGCTCATCTCGGGCGCGTTCGCCGAACGGATGAAGTTCTCGGCGTACATCCTCTTCGTCTTGCTGTGGTCGACGCTCGTCTACGATCCGGTCGCGCATTGGGTGTGGAACGAGAAGGGTTGGCTCTTCAAGCTCGGCGCGCTCGACTTCGCCGGCGGAACGGTGGTGCATCTCACCGCGGGCGTCAGCGCGCTCGTGTGCGCGCTCGTCATCGGCAAACGCCTCAAGTATCCGCACGAGCGCCCGCTCCCGCACAACCTCACCATGACGCTGACCGGCGCGGGCATCCTCTGGTTCGGTTGGTTCGGGTTCAACGCCGGCAGCGCGATCACGTCGGGCGCGCTCGCGTCGCTCGCGTTCATGGCGACGCACCTCGGCGCGGCGGGCGGCGCGCTCGGGTGGCTCGTCGTCGAGTGGTCACATCGCGGAAAGCCGACGGCGCTCGGCGTCGCGTCGGGGCTCGTCGCGGGGCTCGTCGCGATCACACCCGCCGCCGGATACGTCGCGCCGTGGGCGGCGATCGTCATCGGGTTCGCCGCGGGCTTCATTTGCTACGGCGGCGTCCTCCTCAAGTACCGCTTCGGGTACGACGACTCGCTCGATGCGTTCGGTGTGCACGGAGTCGGCGGCCTTGCAGGCGCGCTCCTCACGGGGCTCTTCGCGCAGAAGGCCCTCAACGACGCGGGGGCGAACGGGCTCTTCTTCGGCAACCCGAAGCAGCTCGGCGTGCAAGCGATCGCGTGCGCGGCGAGCGGCGTCTACGCGGCGATCGTCACGTTCGTCCTGCTCAAGATCATCGACAAGATCGTCGGCGTTCGCGTCGATGTTGCGGACGAGCGCGAAGGGCTCGATACGACCCAGCACGGCGAAGAGGGCTACGCGGGTTGACGTAACGCGCACCATTCGACGGCGATCGTCCGCGGACTCGCTCGACCTCTCCCGCCGCGCCGTGAGAATATCGCCGCCATGTCGAATTGTTCGAAGTGTGGATCGTCGCTCATCGGCTCGGGGAAATTCTGCGCAGCGTGCGGAACGCCCGTGACGACTGCCGCGCCCGAGCCCGTCGTCGCGGCTCCTCCGCCTCCGCCTCCGCCGCCTCCGCCGCCTCCGTTGCGCCCCGCATCCGCCGCGCCTCCGCCTCCGCCTCCGCCGATGTCGATGGGTGTCCCCGCCGCGCGCAAGCCGGGTGGTCCGCAAGGGACCGAGCTGATGGCGTCGCCTCCGCCGATGAGCGCGCGCGCGTCGGCGCGTCCGCCGATGCCGCTCCCGCCGCCGCCGCCGCGTCCGCCTGTCGCCGAGCCGCCCGCGCCTCCGGTCGATCCGTTCGGCGCGACCGTCGGACCGTCGGGCTCATCGGGCTCGTACGGTCCGCCGCCTCCGCCGCAAGGTGCTGCGTACGCGCAGCCTCCGATTCCGCAGCCTCCGCCGCCCGCGGCCGGCGTCTCGCCGCTCGCCGCGAGCGCGTACGGAGCGTCGCCGCTTCCGCAATATCCGCAGCAGCCCGGGCAACCGGATCCGTACGCCGCGCAGCAACCGCAGTGGGGTGCGCCGCAACAGCCGCAAGGCTACGGAGCTCCGCAGCAGCAGGCGCAGGGATACGGCGCGCCGCAACAACCGCAAGGCTACGGAGCTCCGCAGCAGCCGCAGTATGGCGCGCCGCAAGCGCCCGATCCGTACGCCGCGCAGCAAGCGCAGTGGGGCGCGCAGCAGCAACCGCAGGGCTACGGCGCGCCGCAGCCGCAACAGGGTTACGCGGCGCCGCAACAAGCGCAGCCCGCGTACGGCGCGCCCGCTCCGCAAGCACAGCAAGCCTACGGCGCGCCGCAGCAGCACGAAGCGCAGCAACCGTACGGCGCTCCGCACGGACAAGGTCCGAGCCCGTTCGCTCCCCAAGCTGCGCCGCCGCCGGCGTTCGGTCCGGGCGCGCGCGTCCTCGTGCAGTGGGCAGACGGCAATCGCTACCCCGCGACCGTGCAGCAAGTGAACGGCGCGCAGTGCATGGTGATGTTCCCCGACGGACGACAGCAGTGGGTCGACGCGCAATATCTCTCGAGCGGTGTCTGAGCGCGACGCGGGCATTCGACGCGCATGGACCCGGCGATCCTCAAGCAGGTGATGGAGGAGTACATCCCGTTCAACAAGCACCTCGGCGTTCGCTTGTGCGACGTCGATCGCGGCCGCGTGCGAATCGAGATCCCGTTCAAGCCCGAGCTCGTCGGTGATCCGCTGCGCGGCGCGCTGCACGGCGGCGTCATCAGCATGCTCGCGGACACATGCGGCGGCGCGGCGCTGTGGAGCGCGGCGGAGGACGATCGCATGCGCGTGTCGACGATCGATCTGCGCATCGACTACTTGCGACCCGGAAAACAAGAGACGCTCGTCGCAGAGGGGACCGTCGTGCGTCTCGGCCGCCGCGTCGGCGTCGTCGACATGCGGATGTTTCATCCGAGCGCGCCGAACGACACCATCGCTACCGGAAAGGGCGTCTACAACATCGTCATCCCGAAAGAGAAGAAGACGTAGCCACCGGGCGGCCCGTCGCGGTTGGCACACGCTCGCACAGTCGAAAACGCGGACGCGCCGAGAAGACGCGGAGATCGCGTTTGGCGCGCGCGATGCAACGCCCGGGGGATCATGGCAAACGATCGGATGTTTCAGGTGATCGTCGTCGGCGGGATCGGCCTCGCGAGCGCGACGGCGATGTCGCTCGCGGTCACCGCCTGTGGCGGCGATACGTTGACGCAGGGAACGTCGGGCGATGCTTCGGGCGATGGCTTCCCCGCGGAGCTCGGCGCGCCGGCGCCGGACGGCGGATCGTCGCATGACGCCGCGGCCGAAGCGGACGCGTTCCCGCAAGAGGGACCGATCATGGTCGACGCGGGGATCGACTCCGCGCGCGACGCCGCCGCCGAAGCGGACGCGTTCCCTCAAGAAGGTCCGGTCATGCTCGACGGTGGAAACGGATGACGGTGCGCGCGGTCGACGTGCTCGAGGCGCGCGCGATCCGCGACGGAGCGCGACGCGCGATCCCGTGGGACGCTCTCGACGCGAGCGCGCTCGACGCGAAGAAGCGCGAGGCGGTGGGGCGCACGTGGGCGGATCGCTATCGGCAAGAGCACCTCGCCGTCGGAGCGTTCTCGCTGCTCGCGCAGGAGCTCGCGGAGATCGGCTGCGATCCGATCGTGTTGTCGCTCGTCACGCGCGCGGCCGCCGACGAAGTGCGCCACGCGGAGGTGTGTCGCCGCGTCGCCGTCGCGCTCCTCGGCGAAGACGCGGTGCCCGCGCGCTACCGCGGCCTCCCCAAAGTGCCGAAGCACGAGGACGCGACCGCGGAGACGCGCACGCTCCTCCACGTCGTCGAGATGTGCTGCTTGAGCGAGACGGTCACCGGCGTCTACTTCACCGAGATGCTCGCGCGCACGACGAACGCGGCGTCGCGCGCGGCGCTCGAGTCGCTCCTCGAAGACGAGATCGATCACGGACGCGTCGGATGGGCGTACGTCGCGGAGCGCCGTCGCGACGGTACGCTCGACGGTCTGGCCGAAGCGCTGCCGGCGCTCGTCACGCGCGCGGTCGGTCGATCGATCGACGATGCGACGCGCTCGCTCGACGTCGCGGATCCATCGATGGAAGCGTTCGGCTACTTGGGAAACACCGTGGGCAGCGCCGTCCTCAGGCGCGCGCTCAACGACGTCATCGTCCCGGGCTTCGCGTCGCTCGATCTCGACGTCGCGCCGCTCCGCGCGCTCATCGCCGAGCGCGGCTGGGCGTAGGTCAGTCCGTCGGCGGAACCGAACCGTGCGACACGTGCGACGTCGCGTGCGCGAGAAAATCGATGAGGTCGATCTTCGTCACGATGCCGATGACCTTCTCGCCCTCTTCGACGATCGCCACCTTCGCGTCCGCGAGCACGCTCTGGAGCAGCTCGATCTTCGTGTTCGGCGTGACCGTCGCGTAGTCGCTCTCGATCAGCTCGCCGACCGGCGAGTCGAGCGTCTTCTGTCCCGTCACGAGGTGACGCAGCAAATCGACCTCCGCGACGATCCCTTTCATCTTGCCGCCGTCGACCACCGGCAGCTGGCTGATGCCGAGCGACTTCAACAGAGCGATCGCCTCCCTCACCTTCGACGACGACGTCGCGGTCACGAGCGAGCGCTTCTCTCGCCCGCCATCCTTGGCCGCGAGGAGATCCCGCACCGTGCCCATGCCGGGCGTCTCTTCGAGGAAGCCGTTCTCGCGCATCCAGTCGTCGTTGAAGATCTTCGACATGTACTTGTGACCGCCGTCGCACAAGAACACGATGATCTTCTGTCCGGGCTTGCCGAACTGCTTCGCGTATTTCACCGCCCCCGAGACCGCCGCGCCGCCCGAGCCGCCGACGAAGAGCCCCTCGAGCCGCGTCAGATCGCGCGTCATCAAGAAGCACTCCTTGTCGTCGACGCGGATGATCTCGTCCAAGATCTTCAAGTTCATCGTCGTCGGGAAAAAATCTTCGCCGATGCCCTCGACCTTGTACGAGAACGGTTTGGTGATGCGCCCCGTCTTGACGAAGTCGTAATAGAGCGAGCCGACCGGATCGACGCCGACGATCTGCATCGAGGGCTTCTTCTCTTTGAAGTA
>JBBQXV010000241.1:0-14313 GCA_038209335.1 Polyangiales bacterium
TGTTGATCGACGCGGCGATCGCCATCTGGGGAGACGAAGGGTGGGCGGCGGTGACGATGCGCCGCGTCTGCGCGGACATCGACGTCGCGAGCGCCGAGGCGACGTCGCGCGCGATCGCGGCGGAGGGCGGCCGCGCGCTCGCCGTCGCCTGCGACGTGTCCTCCGAGTCTGCCGTTCGCGCGCTCGCCGTCGAGGCCGCCGGTTGGCTCGATGCGCCCGTCGATCTGGTCGTGAACAACGCCGGCATCGGGACGGGCGGTGGCTTCGTGGGGGAAACGTCGCTCGACGACTGGCGCCGCACGATGGACGTGAACCTCTGGGGAGTCATCCACGGCTGTCACGTCTTCGTGCCGCTCCTGCGCCAATCGGGACGCGGCGGCATCATCAACGTTGCCTCCGCGGCGGCCTTCGCCGCAGCGCCGCGCATGAGCGCGTACAACGTGACGAAGGCGGGCGTGGTCGCGCTCTCGGAGACGCTGGCGGCCGAGTTGGCCGGGAGTGGCGTCGCGGTGTCGGTGCTCTGCCCGACCTGGGTGAAGACCAACATCGTCGACGGCGGGCGAATTTCCGAGGACACCGCGCGCGCAGCGAGGCGGCTGATGGCGTGGGCCAACACTTGCGTGGCGCGCAGCTTCATCAGCACCGCCGCGATGCTCTTGTATCGCGCCTCGAACATCGGCGCGTATTCGTTGAGTCGGTCGGCATCGATGCCGTGCTCGCGGACCAATGCGTCAAACGTTTCCGTCGCCCTTAGGAAGCGCGCCACGTCGGAAGCGAACGGCACGTCGGAGAACCCTCGATAGTACGCGGCCAACCTGGCGGTGACGCTGATGCGTTCGGGATCCGGGCGACTCACGCCCTCTAGGTTGCGCATGCAAGGCAGGAATCTCAAGCGGTTCGTCCCGTTTGCACGAGCATCCGGCGGTCGAGAGCACAGCCTCTCAGATTGCAGAAAAGCGACGTACGCTCGGAGCATGCCGGACCCCGACGATTTTGCCTCCGCGCCCACGATCGCGGCGCCCGACGCGTTCGCGCGAACGGTTCTCCACGGACTCGAGCAGTCGCGAACGGCGCCTGTCGCTGGTGTCGTGCAGACCGGGCGCGATCGCTACACGCTCGGTGGGCTCATCGGCGAAGGCGGAATGGGGCGCGTCGTCGAAGCGCACGATCAACAGTTCGCGCGCGTCGTCGCGATCAAGCAGCTGCGCGCCGAGCTGCGCGACACGTCGGCGCGCGAACGCTTCGCGCTCGAAGCGCTCATCACCGGGAACCTCGAGCACTCCGGCGTGCCGACCGTTTACGAACGCGGCGAGCTCGCGGACGGCACGCCGTTCTACGCGATGCACCTCGTGAAAGGGCGCACGCTCGGCGAGATCGTCGCCGCCGCGACGTCGATCGACGAACGCATCAAGCTGATTCCGGTCGTGATCAAGGTCGCGCAGACGGTCGGCTACGCGCACGAGCGCGGCGTCGTTCATCGCGACATCAAACCCGACAACATCGTCGTCGGGAGCTACGGCGAGGTCGCGGTGCTCGACTGGGGGATCGCGAAAGTGCGCGGCGTACCCACGACCGCACCCGGCGCGAACGACAATCCGCTCGCGAGCGGAGGCGGTGGGCTCTCGTCGCGCACGAGCCACGGAAGCGTGGTCGGGACGCCCGCGTACATGTCGCCGGAGCAAGCGAGCGGTCAGATCGATCAGATCGACGAACGCACCGACGTCTTCGCGCTCGGCGCGCTCCTCTATCATCTCCTCGTCGGGCACGCGCCGTACGTCGGCGCGACGGCGGCGGCGGTCGTCGCGCGCGCTGCGAAGGCGGAGCACGATCCGATCGCGTCGGCCGCCGCTTCGGCGCCGCGCGGCATTCGCGAGATCTGCGAGAAGGCGATGGCGCGCGATCCGCGCGATCGGTACCGCACCGCCGCGGAGCTCGCCGACGCACTCGAGGCGTACGTCGCGAACGCCGTGGCCGGAAAAGAATCGGGCGCGGTCAGGCGGTTCGTCAACGGAACGGTCGCGGCCGGCGTCGTCGCGATGATCAGCGCGACGGGCATGGTCTGGTACACGACGAGCCTGCGCGACCAAGGCAACGTCGGGCTCTCCGCGATCGTGGTGACCGTCGTCGGGAGCGCGCTCTCGATCACCGAGCTCCGGACGCGCGGTCGCTACGTACTGTCGACGCTCGCGTTCGCGTTCGCGCTCGCGACGTTGCTCCTCGGGATCGCGACCACGTTCATGGACGCCGGCCTCGTGCTCCGCGCCGCGCTCGAGCCGACGATCTTGGACGACGTGCCGAAGTACCGCGAGCTCATGACGGAGGGAATGAGGGAGTCGGTCGGCGCGATCGCGACGTCGTCGGTGATGGCCGCGGCGCAGCTCATTTTGTGGGCGATCGCGCGACGCGCGATAAAGCTCGCGGCGCGGTAGAGCCGCGCGCTCCTACGCGAGCCCGCGAACGACGATGCGTTGCTTGAGCGCGAGCAGATACGCCGCCGGGTCTGCGAAGAACGGATCGGGGAGAAGCTCGTAGCTCCGCATCGAACGCTCGACCTCGTCCCAACCGCGGTACTGCGCGATGTCGAACGAGCGAATCGCTTTGTCGATCCGCTCGTCCTTCGACGCGAAGTCGCGAAAGTAGAAGCGTCGCCAAATCGGAAAATACGAAAACCGCACCATCGGCTTCTTGCAGAGCGCGGTGAGGATCGGGCAATCGAGCTTCACGATCTCGCGCTGAATGCCGGGCGCGACGGTGACCTCTTGCTCGAAGAGGAGGGCCTGCACGAAGACGTGCCTCGCGCGATCGGTGTCGAGCGCCCGCTCCGCCGCGGTGGCGGCGTGCATCTCGTTGAGCGCGTCGAGGAGCTCCGCGCGAAGGAAACGATCGGCCCCCTTTTCGCGGCCGTGCTCCTTCGTGAAGTAGTAGTTCGTGAACGTGTCGATGAAGACTTCGCGGTTGACCGCCTTGAACCCCTCGGCGAACGACATGAGCATCGCGAGCCGACTCGCGCGCTCTTCGGCGTCGAGGAAGTAACGATATTGAATGAGCTGCGCGAGCTTCCCCGTCAGCTCGAAGAAGCCATACGCCCACAGCGCGCCGTGAAGCGCGACGAGTGGGAACGCGTGATTGCCGCGCGAATCGAGCCAGATCGAGTGATGCGCGACGACGCGCTGGACGATGTCGCCGGGCGCGCCGGCGAGCTTCGTCGCGAGCGCGCGCTTCTCGGCGTACGCAGTGTCGAGGTCGGTCATCGGCGCGTGGCGTGCGAGACGATGAAGACGGTTTGATCATCGGGATCGGGTTCGCGATCGCAGTGCGGATATCCGGTCGCGCTCTTCGCGTGGAACGCGAGGTTGTCGTCGCCGGCGTTGATCGTGTTGCCCGTGAGCTTGTCGGGATGCGCGCGCGTGTAGAACTCGCGAGCGCGATCGACGGGATCGCGCGTCGCGTACATCTTCCACATGATGTGCATCGAGTTGCCGGTGATGTGCTGGTAGCAGACCTCGTGCGCGCCGGGATACGCGGCGAAGGAGAGCCACGCGCCGGCATCTGGAATCGATGTCGCCGTCGAGGTCGAGGTCGCGGCCGCGGTCGAGGTCGAGGTCGCGGTCGCAGTCGCAGTCGTGGTCGTGCCTTCGTTCTTCGCGCACCCAATCGCGAGCACTCCGACGATCGCGAGCCACTTCACTTGATGACCTCGATCTCCACTTCCGCCGACCGCGCCGCGCCGAGACTCCACCCGATCGGCGCCACGACGCGCACGCGGTACTTGCCGAGCGCGAGCGGACCCGCGGCCTCCGTTCGCGGCGGCCCGAACGAACAACACGGCTCCTTCTCGCCGACAGGCCAGCGCGTCCGCTCGACGATCCACCGGACCTTCACGCGCATCACGCCGCCGGGGGCGAGCGTGACCTCGGCGTGTGGCGCCGACGCGCAGCTCTTGTGCTCACAGACCGGGTTCTTCACGTACTTCGGCGCGCCCGGCGGCGGAGAGATCTGCCGCCCCGTCGGATCGAGCACCTCGACGCGCCCACCGAAGCCATCGACGGGCACGACGACCGGCCGGGACGTCACGTTCGTCACACGCAGCTCGAGGCCGACGTGCGCATCCTGAGACGCGCGCGTCACGTTCGTGAC
The DNA here is from genome assembly GCA_038209335.1 of Polyangiales bacterium. Classification (GTDB taxonomy): domain Bacteria; phylum Myxococcota_A; class Polyangia; order Polyangiales; family Polyangiaceae; genus JBBQXV01. Next base: position 4,138 of record JBBQXV010000241.1, read on the forward strand.
GACCGCGAACGTGAGGTCCGCGGGCATCGCCTTCGGTGCCTGCACGCTCGGCGTGCACGTCGGTAGATCGTCCAACGCGAGATCGACGAAGACGCAAGGATCCGGCGCGGCGGCATCGGGGGTCGAGGTCGAGGTCGAGGTCGAGGTCGGGGTCGAGGTCGAGGTCGGGGTCGAGGTCGAGGTCGCGCTCGCGATCGGATTCGCTGCGCGCGTGAGGATAGGAAGCGCAACGCCCGGTCGGACGTCAAGACAAGTCCGCCGAAGACATAATCCACTCATATGCGATCAACGCGCCAGAAACCTCCGTCGACAACGGAACCACCGACCCCATTTGAGACCGAAGCCGCAAGCAGACCCGATCCCTTCACCGCACCACCTGAATGGCAACGAAGTGAAGCGCCGTTCCGTCGAACGCCGGATTGATGCCTCCGTCCACGTAGAGAGGATTCGCGGCACCTTGATCGCCGGTGAGCACGAATGCGTAGAACGCTCCGGCCTTGAAGAAGCTCGCCGGCGTCGACGAGGGATCCGAAACGCGCTGAAGATCCGCGAGCGACATACGCAGGCCGGCGTCGGCGATCTGAATCGCGATTCCCTGCGTCTCCCACTCTGGCGAGCTCGGCAGCGCAGGCAACGTGACGAGCGCTCCGTGGTCGGGGCCTTCCAGGTGATTGACCTCGTCGAGTGGGATCGCGCCCGCGTCGCTCGAGTCGAGCGTCGCAACGACGGCGCCCGTCGTGACCGATGCGTGCGCGAGCGCCACGCTGATCTGGTTCGTCTGCGGCGCCGTCCACACGTACGGCAGAAAGACGAGCTTCGCGAGCGGGCCACGGGTGGCGCCGCACCCTGGCCCCGGCGACGGGCATCCGACGATCGCAACGACCATCGGTCCGGCGCCCCAACTTTGGGGCGCCACGGTGTGGAGGTAGTTGCTTGGCGCGAGACACGACGGCTTGCCAGGACATCCGTAACCGAAAAGGTCTTCACACGTCGCGCTCGGATTCGCCGACGCTGCGAGTGCGTGCGCGTCGATGAGGAAGACGTTGAGCGGGGACGAGCCGCCAACGTAAACGTCCGGAAGAATCTCGAGAGGCACCTGCGCTCCGCTGCCAACGGCGATGGCCGCGCGGCTCGCGGATCCGTCGGCCGTGTCGGCGTACGGCCACGGGACCGCGTTGAATCGGAAGCTGAAGTAGGAGTATTGGCTGGTGCTGAGGCAAACGCGAAACGCGAAGAGGCCCGGCGAGGCGTTCACCGGGAGCAGTGGGTACGTTGATGGGCCGGCGTCGTCGTAGCTCCCCCCCAGTCCGGGGTCGCCGCTCGCGCCGCCGTCGGCAAAGACTGCGGTCGACCCTGCGTCGCTCATTCCGCAATGAGCGAGAATCGCGACGCCGCAGGCAATCGCGGCCGCCGTCAGCACGCTGGACGTCGTCCTCGTGAATGCAGAAGAAGTCATCACGGTCCTCGGTTCTCGCAGGACACCGGAGCAACGCGCGTGCCCTCGATGGAGCGACGATCGCGGCGCCTGCCACGGCGCCGCTGCGCCAGTCCGAGCAGGTCGCGATCGAGATGTCGGGGTCCGGCTCGCCGTTCAGCTTACGCCGCGGATGCCGCCGTGGACGCACTCGCTCACCTAGCTGGAAGGAGCGCTCGAAGATCTGGCGCGATGTGTACGCGACGCACCGGAGGATAGGAAGCGCAACGCCCGGTCGGACGTCAAGACAAGTCCGCCGAAGACATAATCCACTCATATGCGATCAACGCGCCAGAAACCTCCGTCGACAACGGAACCACCGACCCCATTTGGCGTACGCCGGGAACAACGACATGAAGGGGGCGGGGCGCGCGCTGAAGAAGCTCGCCGAGATGAACCCGCAGCTCCTCGGCATGTTCGCGATGGGGAAGAAGGTTCATCCCATTTTGCAGCACGAGGCGAAGCAGCTCCTCATGAAGAGCGGCGCCGTGCAGCGCAAGATGGTGCGTCAGCGGATGTAGCGCGCGTCGCGAAGCTACTTCGCGAGTCGATAGACGCCGCCGGTCACGGCGTCGTTGGTCCAATAGAGGCCGTCGTCGCTCGCGATGATCGCGTCGGGAGCGGCCGCGGTCGCTACTTTCTCGCACGCCACGCCGTCGCACACCGCGGCGACCTGGGGCGCGCGACGAATCGTGCCTGCCGTCGCGCCGCTGGCGGCCGCGTTTCCCCAGTAGACGAAGTTGTCCATCACCGCGATCGCCTGCGGCAAGTCCTGGCCCGTCGCGATGGTCACCGTGAGGCCGCCGCCCTTCGGTGCGCGCTTGACGCCGCCCGAAGTCGGCTCGGTCCAGTAGACGAAGTTCGCGTCGACGGCGACTCCGTACGCGCCCGATCCGCCGAAGCTCTTGCACGAAGGCATCACCAGTGTGCCCTCGGTGCACGGCGGATCAGCAAATGCCGCGTGGTAGACGTTTCCCATTTGGGACGCCCAGTAGACGCTCGTCGCGTCCGTCGCGACGCCGCCGGTGCCGCGGAACGTGGACACCGGGCTCTGGTAGCTCGCGACGGTGACGAGACCCGTACCGTCCAAGTTCGCGCTGCGCAGATGCGGCGCGGGATCGACCGTTCCGAAGCCGGTCGTCCACCAGATCTTCCCGCCGCCGAGCGCGAGGTAGCCCGGGTTCGTCGACACGGCCGGACCGATCGTCGTCATCGGCCCAGGCGGGAGCACTGCCGCTCGCCTGACGACGAGCCCCGAGGCGTTCGCGGTCCAGAACACGGACGTCCCGTCGCTCACGATCGCGGTCGGTCCGCGCGTCTGCGGAGTGATGCCATCGCCGGCACCTGCGCCGACGAAGGATTGCGGGCACGGCGAGACGGGGAGGCACTTGCCGTCGCGCTTCACGCGCTCGATGACCGTGTTCGATGGCGACGTGAAGTAGACATGCGTCGCGTCGACGGCGAGCCCGCTCGGTTGCGTTGCGCTGGCGAGCTGGAACGGTTCGCACTTTCCGGCGGTGCACATTCCGCCGAGGCACGAGTGTCCGCACGCTCCGCAGTTGAGCGGATCGCCGTCGGTGTTCGTCTCGCAGCCCGTAGCGTTGGTCGCGCCGCAATGGGCGAACCCCGGCTTGCACGCGAAGACGCATTTGTTCGCGGTGCACGTCGCCGCCATCATCGTGTTGGCGGCGCCGCAGGGATCGCCACATTTCCCGCAGTTCTTGACGTCCGTGGCCGTGTTGCTCTCGCAGCCCGTCGCGGGATCGCCGTCGCAGTCCGAGAACATGCCGTTGCATGTGAACGAGCACAGCCCGGCCTTGCAGGCGGCTGCGGCGTTGACGGTCGCGGTGCAAGGCGTGCACGCCACGGTCGCGCAGCCGGTCACCGGATCGTCCTTCGACACGCACGCCCCGTTGCACGTCTTCTGCGTCGACGTGCACGCGCCGGTGCCGCCCTCCGCACCGACTCCGCTGTCGTCTCCGACAGCGGGCGTGTCTTGCGTGGTGAAATCGCCGAGGATCGCCGTGCACGCAACGCACGTGACGGCGAGCCCTACCGCCGGAACAAGCCAACGACGCATCGAAGCTCCGATCGAAAAGTGGGTGACTCGAGCATACTCTGCCCGGGATCCTAGTCGAGCTTCGCCGCGAGCGCTTCTTCGGCCATCGTCTCGTACGACATCGTCCGCGCGCGCTCGAGCTCTTCGTCGGTGTTGAGCTGCTCCATGAAGCGCGGCTCGACGCCCGCGAGACGCGAGAGAACGCGGCTCGACAGCGGGCCGATCACCGGATGCAGATAGAGCCCTTGGAGGACGAGCATGAACTTCCCGAACGGACGCTCGGCGACGCCGGGCTTGTTCCCGAGGAGCTGAAAGCGTCGGATGGCTTCGCGCAGTCGCTTGCCGCTCGGGTCGACGCGCTCCATCGGCTGGAAGAAGACGTCTTGGAAGAATGGCTTCGCGCGGTAGATGACGTTCGCGAACGTCCACATCGCGCGCGCCTGCTCGCCGAGTGGCGTGCGACGACGTCGCGACGCGAGGCTCGCGATGTACGCGTCCGACGCGTAGTGCTCCACCATGTGATAGTCGATCGCGATGTGGCGTGACTCGTCGCGGTTGATGAGGCGCATCGCCTCTTCGCTCATGTCGTCGTGGACGTAGTCGTTGATCGATCGCAAGAGCGCGATGTCGAGGATGAGCTCGCCGCCGGTGACGTAGGCGTTGGCGACGTCGTCGGAGAGGTACGTGGAGGATAGGAAGCGCAACGCCCGGTCGGACGTCAAGACAAGTCCGCCGAAGACATAATCCACTCATATGCGATCAACGCGCCAGAAACCTCCGTCGACAACGGAACCCCCGACCCCATTTGGTGTGGTGTCTCTCTCAGTGACGGATCGTGCCCTGCGTCGCGCACGTCGTCGCGGGCGCGACCGACGGGCTGATGACCGCGGTGGGCGCGATCGTCGCGGCGCCGCACCACGTGTTCAATCGAATCCTGCCGGCACCCCCGCCCCCTGCGCCGTAGGAGTTGGGACCGGCGTCACCCACGACGCCATCGCTTCCGTTGATCATCGCGGCCGCCGAACCCTTGCCGCCGTTGCCGCCGCCGGGCGCGGGCTGGTCCGTCGCGGTTGCATTGGTGCTGTCGAAGAAGCGGTCGTTGCCGCCGCCGCCGTTGGCCGCGACCCGCCCTTGGATGGCGATGGTCGGCGCCTCGAGCAGAAGCGCGCCACCCGATCCCCCTCCGCCTCCGTTGATGTCATGGTAGCCGCCGCCCACGTTGATCGTAGCGATGTTGCGGATCGTGATGCTGGTGCGCGCGGAGATCTGGATCGACCCGCCGCTGGTTCCCTCCCTAATCGTGCTGCCCCCTGAGGATCCCTGCGCGAGCGGAACGAGATCGGCGGTGCCGTAAACACCACCGCCGGGCGCAAGCGGAGCCATGCCGGCGCCCATGCCTCCCGTGCCGCAGAAGCCGCCGCCCCCGGAGGCGCTGTTGATGAACACGCCGAGGAAGCCAGTCCCTCCGCCGCCCATCCCGTGCGCGGTCGAAACGCCGTACTCGGGGTTCCCGCCAGGACCGGCTTGGTCCACCCCGACGATTCCGCCGCCGGCAATCAAGTCCCCCTGGATGTCGACCTTTCCGAGCGCCGCGATGATGATTGGGTAGGTGTACGCCGCGCTCGTCAAAGTGAGCGACGAGTTCGACTGGATGATGAAGTCGTGGACGACGAACAGCTGCGCGAGTGAATTGTCGCTGAGTCTGATCGTGGCCGACGGCGCTGGCATGCACATGTAGCCGCAATTGGTGATGATGTTCACGTCCGGCGGTGTGACCCAGTTGATGCCGCCATCGACGAGACCACCGTCGACGACGGCGAGCGCGGTCGGATCGAAGTTCGACGGGTTGTAGCCGAGCGGCCCGGCGTCGCTCCCTCCTTCGAAGGAGCAACCGGCGTCGGTGGTCACGTCGTTGCCGCTGTCGGCGCTGCTGTCGACGCCGGTGTCGGGCGACGAGTCGCTGCCGCCGTCGGTGGCCGGAACGTCGTTGCAGGTCCTGCCGTCGCACGTCTGCCCGGCGACCTTGCAGTCGCTCTGCATCGTGCAGCTGTTCTTGCACGTCTGATCGCTCCCGCCGCCGCAGACGAGCCCTCCGGCGCACGCGCCCGCGGCCCCACACGCCACCTCGTCGGGGAGGCGGCATGCGAGGGTGCCGGTCTTGGGATCGGAGAGGCACTGTTCGTTCATCGGGCAGTCGCGCGACTCGGAGCATTGCTGGTGGCAGCGCTGAAACGCGCACACGAGCGGGGAGTTGCAGTCGCTGTTGATGCTGCAGCCTTGCGCGAGGCCTGCGGACGTTGGAGTCGTGCTGCAGCTCTGCATCGCCATCGCGAGCGAAACGGTCGCGAGAACGGTCAACACCAACCACGCAATAGGCCTGCTCGTCATGGAAGCTCCCGCGGCGGTGAAGGGGCGGCCGCCGAGAGAGGGAGCGGACGTCGGGCGAAGTCAGTGTGGCACAGTGACCGACGGAACTCACGCAGCGCGCGGCGACCCTGCCGCACTCTCACCGTCGCAACCGTCGCCCCAAGCACCTTGTTCGCCGCGTCGACGCCGACGCTCGCCGGAGGACAGGAAGCGCAACGCCCGGTCGGACGTCAAGACCAATCCACCGAAGACATAATCCACTTGTATGCGATCAACGCGCCAGAAACGTCCACCGACAACGGAACCACCGACCCATTTGGGCTCCCCCGAGGCCGTAGGGCGTTCCGGCGCCGATTTGGAACGCGACGGCGAGCGGCCGCTGCGTCCACGGCCGAAAGTCGCCCGCGCTGGCCCCTGTTCCTGCGGCCACCGACGCGCGCCGCTCGTCGGAGGATAGGAAGCGCAACGCCCGGTCGGACGTCAAGACAAGTCCGCCGAAGACATAATCCACTCATATGCGATCAACGCGCCAGAAACCTCCGTCGACAACGGAACCACCGACCCCATTTGGTGAGGTAGTCAGTCGGCGTCGGCGTCGGTCGTCGTGCTCACTCAGCATCCGGTGCGTCCCGCGTCTCGCCCGCGTCAGCGTCTGGCGCGCCCTGCGCATCGCCCGCGTCGGCGTCACGTGCGTCCTGCCCATCGCCCGCATCGGCGTCGGCGTCGACGGACGCGTCCGTCGCCGGGCATGGCGTCGTCGAGTTGCAACCACATCCGCCGCAGTACAGCGTCGGACAGCCATGGCCATGATCGTCCACACCGACCAAGACGGGATAGCAGTCGAAGTCCTGTCCACCCTTCGCGCACTGCTCCGGCGTCTGCTTCCAGCCACCGGGGGCATTGCCGCCGCACGGGAGGATGCCCACGGTCGTTACCGGACAGCAATACCCGCCGCCTTGCGCCGGCACGACACCGTCGGGAAGCGTCGCGTCGGAGCTCGGGCACCCGAGCGCAGCCACCGCGATCGCCATCGCGATGCCGATCGGGACGAGCACGAAGCGCGGGCGAAGTGCGTGGGAGGCCATTGTCGTCATCTCACTTGCAGCAGAACGTTTGCCGATCGCCGCCAGAGAGTACGCGATTCCATCCAAGCGGCTCTGCGTCCAACGTTGTTTCCGTGAACTTCGCTTGCGCCGCCCGCTTCTCGCGTCGCCCCCTCAACTACGACCTTCTCGCTCGACGGGTTCACGAAGATCGCGTGGCGCAAAGGCGACGCGTTCGACTACCCGCGCGACTACGATCCCGCGAGCGTGCGCGGCGGCGCGTTCGGGATCATCCGCGGCACGAAGACGCGCGTGCGCGTGCACTTCGACGCGAAGGTGGCGAAGCTCGTGCGACGCCGACGATGGCATGCGACGCAGCGCTTCGCGCGCGCGGACGACGGCGGGATCGTCGTGACGATGAACGTCGAGGGGATCGACGAAGTGAAGACGTGGGTGCTCGGCTTCGGCGCGTTGGCCGAGGTCGTCGAGCCCGCGTCGACCTCGACGTCGTCCGCACGCGTGCCCTCGCGCGCACGTGCGAACGGGATCAAGCGTTCTCGGAGGATAGGAAGCGCAACGCCCGGTCGGACGTCAAGACAAGTCCGCCGAAGACATAATCCACTCATATGCGATCAACGCGCCAGAAACCTCCCGACAACGGAACCACCGACCCCATTTGACCGACTCCAAGGCACACGCCTCCCGTCCCGCTGCTGGCGGTCGAGGCGGGCACTGTACGTCTGTTCAGTTAGCGTCGGCGTAGGCTTGCGGATCGTCGTCGGTTGGGTCGCGCGCTCGGGCCTGCGCCTCCACCAGCAAAAGCTCCGCGTCGCGTGGGTATGACGCCTCGAGGTCGCGCGCGCGCTGCTCCGCGATGGCGAAATCCGGTGCGACGCCGTAGACCATCTCGAAGACACGTACGACGCCCCGGTCACGCTCATCGAGTCCATCGCGAAGCGCGTACGCGGACTGGAACGCGGCGCGAGGATTGTCCCAGCCGGTGAAGGTGAGCATGAGGACGAAGGGAGCGGCGAAGGACGGATCTGCCTTCGACGCGTTTTCGAGATCGCCCCATCCTTCCGTCGTTACGCCGTCACGAAGCTTGCGATGCGCCTTGAGGAACCAGGCGGCCGCGTCGGGGTTCGGCGACGTCGGCCGGGGCCGTTGGTACGCGGGCACGCTCGCAGGCGGGGCACTCGAGGACGGATCGCTCGATTTGGCGACCATCGCAGGCAGGCGAGTCCGAATGAACGCCCATGCGCCGACCATGGCGATCGCGAGGGCGATTGCGACCAGCATCACGCCGTGACGGCGTTTCGCGGGCGAGCTCGTCTCAATTGCTTCGAGCGCGGCGCGAGCGGTAGGGCGAGCCACTTCACCTCGTAGACGAACGCCCAGGGGCCGATGGTTAACAGCGGCTGCTAGCGATCGCCTCGGTCGGAGTGCGCGTGAGGAAGGGCGATTTCGCGTTCCGAACCGACAGCGACGTCGCGCGGCTCAACGCGATCCGCGCAGTTGGCATCGGCATCTTCCAGGTCTCGCTCGCCGCTCGGTCGAAGACCCTGCACCGCGTGCTTCCGAAGGTCGGCTTCGAGCTGCCCTTGTGGGTCGTCACGCACGAAGACCTGCGCGGCACGCACCGCGTGGCCGTGGTGTTCGACCATTTGGTGGACGCGCTGACAAAGTACGCGCGAGCGAAATGAGTCGGACCCTTTTCACGACTCGGCGCCGTCACGCGAGCGGCGGCGGAGCCCTCGCGCCGCAGCGAATGGCCGCCACCAAAGCGGCCATTCGACCGCCTGCGATTCGCCCCACCGTCGACAGCGTGGATATAGTCCTGTCGTGCGTGCCCAACCCCTCATCAACTGCCGCGACGTTCAGGCCTCGAGCCGCTGGTACCAACGACTTCTCGGGTGCGTCGGCGGTCATGGCGGAACCGAGTACGAACGGCTCTGCGATCCGCGCCTCCACACCAGCGAGTGGGGCTCGGACGGTCTCATCCTGCAACTGCACGCGTGGGAGATCGATCACCACCACGGCTCGATGGGCGACCCGTCGCGCGCGGTCGGCAACGGCATGCTCCTCTGGTTCGAGGTCGACGACTTCGACGCCGCCGTGGCGCGCGCGCGCGACCTCGATGCGCCCATCCTGCTCGACGTGCATCGCAATCCGAACGCGAACCACCGCGAGCTCTGGATCCGCGATCTGGACGGCTACACCGTCGTCGTGGCGTCGCCAGACGGTGACGCGAAGGAAACGTAGGCGGTCCGAGCGTTCATCTCGCTTCGTCGCGATTGGCCACGGACTCACCTCTACGCGCGGAAGAACGACGCCTGCTGGAACCGCAAGCCGTCCAACGCTTGCTCGACGCGCGCCTCCGTAAGCGCGCCGATCCGCTTGCACAGTAGCTTCTTCTCGACGGAGGACAGCTGCGAGACGACGACCACGCTCTGCTTCTCCAGACCTCCCTCGCCGGGGTCGAGAAGGAGGTTTCCAGGTTCGGTGGCTCGCTTCAGGTTCGAGGTCAGGGCGCACACGATCACCGTCTCGATGCGCGACCGGTTGAACACGTCGTCCTGGAGCACCAGATGCGGATGCGGGCGCCCGGGGACTGAACCTCTCTCGGGGTCGGCATCGAGCCAGTAGACATCGCCGCGGCGGATCATCTCGGTCGTCTCGATCATCGTGCTCACGGACCTCGATAGCAAACACCGGGCTCAAGCGGCTGACAGCGGCGAGCTTGTTAATTAAACTCGCCGGCCATGGGACTCCTGACCTTCAGCCTCAACGTCACCCTGGACGGTTGCGTCGACCACCGGGAGGGGATCGCCGACGACGAGACGCACGCCTTCTTCACCCGTCTCATGGACGAGGGCGGGGCGATGCTGTGGGGTCGCGTCACCTACGAGATGATGGAGAGCTACTGGCCGGCCGTCGCCCGCGGCGACGAGGAGGCGCCGCCGGCCATGCGCGAGTGGGCGGTCAAGCTGGAGGCCAAGCCCAAGTTCGTGGTGTCGTTGACGCGCAAGGACTTCCCGTGGACCAACAGCCACCACATCGCAGGCGATCCGCGCGAAGGCGTGCAGAAGCTCAAGGACGCGACCCCGGCCGGGGTGCTCCTCGGCAGCGGCAAGCTCGCGACCGAGCTCGACCGGCTGGACCTGATCGACGAGTACAAGCTGCTCGTCCATCCCAGGATCGCCGGCCACGGCCCGACGCTGTACCAGGGCGGG
>JBBQXV010000242.1:0-14245 GCA_038209335.1 Polyangiales bacterium
GACAGGCAGCCCTCGAAGTTCATGAACGTCTGTTCGATCGTCGGCGTGAGCTTCGGGTTGACGAGGATCGTCAGCGGGTAGTTTGGCTTGTACGGGTAGCGCGGGTTGTCTTTCACTTCGATCGCGCAGATCTGAATCGCCTCGTATATCTGGATCGCGGCGAGGCCCGCGCCGTTGGCGTCGTGCATCGTCTCGACGAGATCGTCGATGAAGCGCTGCATGTCGGGCGAGAGCAGCTCTTCGCGCGTCACGTGGCGCGCGACCTGGCGGAGGATCGGGTTGCCGAGGGTGGCGATTTTTCGGATGGCCATGACCGGCGAAGCGTAGCGCGTGGACGCGAGAGAGACGAACGCGCCGCGAGCGGCAAAGCTAGTCTCCCCGCATGCGCGTGAGCTTTCTTTCGTGTGTATCGGTGAGCATCGTGTCGGCGATGGTGGCGTGCGGCGGGTCGACCCCTTCCTCGTTCGGCGGCGACGACGACAGCGGTGTGGCGGGCGACGGCGCGGTCGTGTTCGGCGACGGCGGCGGCGATCTCGACGCGAGCTTCGGCGACGGCGGCCTCCGCGGCGACGGCGGTCCGATGCAAGAGGCGGTCGTCTACGGACACGGTCCGAACGAGCTCTACCGACTCGATCCGAACACCAAGGCGGTCAGCCTCGTTGGCCCGTTCTCGAACTGCGGCGGCGCGGTCATCGACATCGCGCTCGACAAAGATTCCAACATGTACGGCACGACGTCCAACGGCGTCTTCCGGATAAATCGCATGACGGCCGCGTGCACGCTCATCAAGATGGGCACGTACCCGAACTCGCTGTCGTTCGTCCCCAAGGGGACCGTCGATCCAAACGTCGAGGCGCTCGTCGCGTACCAAGGGAGCACGTACATCCGGATCGACACCGGCACCGGCGCGATCACCACCATCGGGGGCATCGGCGGCGGGCTCACCTCGAGCGGCGACATCGTCTCGGTCATCGGCGGCAGCACGTTCCTCACGGTCAAAGGGTCGAGCTGCGCCGACTGCATCGTCGAGATCAACCCGGCGACCGGCGCGCTCGTGAAAAACTGGGGCACCGTCGGTCACGCCGACGTCTTCGGTCTCGCGTTCTGGGCCGGCACGGCGTTCGGCTTCGACAACGCGGGCGAGCTCTTCTCGATCACCTTCAGCGGAACCTCGGTGACCACGGCGCCGATCACGATCCCGAACCGGCCGGCGAATCTGCAGTTCTACGGCGCGGGATCGACGACGTCGGCTCCGCCCGGACCGCGCTGAAACTCGATTGTCACGAGGCGCGAATGCATCGCGCGCCGCTGCGCCACACTGTGTGCGAACGCGATTCGTGTGGATCCGCGCGGCTTATCGCCTGGCAGACGAGTTGCACTACGACTCGACATGAAAACGCTGATCGCGGTTGGGCTTGCTGCGTTCGCATTCGGTTGTGGAGGCACGGCTGAGGACGCCATGGAGAAAAGCTCGTCCGAGCTGCAAGCGGAGCAGCGGACCCCGAGCGCGCTGAAGTGCCAAGAGATCGGGCGCTATACGATCGCCGGCGCGGTGGTCTTCGACGCGAACGAGCGCAGGGTCTGGCAGCGCGACGTGGATCCGCAGCGTCGAACGCAGCGAGAGGCGATCACGTACTGCGCATCGCTCGAGCTGGACGGCCACCGCGGGTGGCGACTCCCCGACGCGAGCGAGCTCGTCGACATCCGGTATTTGCCCGGGCTCATCGAGGGCGGCCCGAGCTCCTGCATGCCGTCGATCGATCAGAACGCGTTCCCCGACACGCCCCCCGATATCTTCTGGACGCGGACCGAGCGACCGGACGATCAAGGAGTCTTCACCGACTTCGCGGATGGTCGCTCGCACTTCGCCGATCCCAAGGTGCCGGCGTACGTGCGATGCGTCCACGGTCTCGACGTGAGCACGCTCGCGGTGCACCCGACTCCGGCGCTTGAGCGCTAGAACGAGCGCTAACGCTTCTCGGCGAGGATGAGCGTGCGCGGCGACTCGGCGCCGAAGAAGACGCCCGGCGTCGCGGTGCGACCGCTCACCTCGGCGACGCGGAAGCCTTGCTCGTGGAGGATGCGACCGAGCTCGTGGAGCGCGTAGAGGCGCACCGAGTATTCGATTTCCTTCGAGCGACCGTCGTCCATCATGAGCGTGCGCTTCACGCGCATGCGGCTGGTGATCCAGTCGATCTGCATCTCGTCCATGCAGACGCACCCGTCGCCTTCGAACCACGCGAGCGACGGTGCCTGCTTCGCGACGAAGTCGCGGTTGGCGACGTCGAGGACGAGCTGGCCGCCCTTCTTCAGCGCCTTGTAGACCTTGCCGATGACCTTCGCGTTGGTCTCTTCGTCGAAGAATCCGAAGCTCGTGTTCCAACAGAAGACGCCGTCGAACGCGTCCTCGAACGTCATCTCGCGCATGTCGCCTTGCACGAAGTTGAGCTTCTGCTCGCTCGCCTGCGCGTCGTCGGCGGCGCGCGCGAGCATCGACAGCGAGAGATCGAACCCCACTACTTCGTAGCCGCGGCGCGCCAGCTCGATCGCGTGCGCGCCCGTGCCGCAGCCGAGATCGAGCATCGTGCCGCCCTTCGCGACGCCGAGGCTGTCCTCGATGAAATCGGCCTCGGCGCTGATCTGCGAGTCCGTGACCTTGGCCATCGTGCGGATGTAGTCGTCGTTGAAGAGATCTTCCCACCACGGCCGCGCTTTGCGACGTGCGGAGATGTCCATGTTGGGCGCGGCGACGCCCACGTGCGGGGGGACGATGACGAGCGGCGGCCGCGGCGTCGCGCCCGTCGGAGTCGGCAGCGACGCGACCGCCCCAGGAACGGGCGGTGGAACCGACGCCGCGCGCGGGCGCATCGGCGGAGGTGCGTACGCGACCGGCGGCGTCGGCACCGAGAGCTGGCGATTCAGCCCCGAGGTCGGCTGCGCGCGCGGCGCCGGCACCGACTCGACCGAGACCATGTCCTCCGCGGAGATCTCCGCGGTCTCTCCTGGCTCGGAGACGCGATCGACCCCCTCGACGCGCCCCGCGATCGGCGTCGGCTCATCGTCTTCGAAGCGAACCTCTTCGCCCTCGGGCTCAGTCGGCGCCGTCGCGCGCGTCGGCGGAGGAGGTCCGGAGACCGGACGCGGCGGCGGCGGCGTTCGCGGCGGAGGCGGGCGCGATGATAGAAGCGCGTGCGACTCGGCGTCGTCGAGCTCGAGCGGCTCTCCCGACTCGGGACCGTTCACCGGCTCGAGATCCGTGTCGGACGAGATCGGGATGAGCTCTTCGGAGGACGCCGACGGACGAGCGGGGCCATCGTCGCGCGCAGCGGGCGAGGCAATGGGCTGTGTGCCCGAGCGCGCGTGCTCCGCGGGCGATTCGTCCGCGACCGTCGGTTGGTACGGCGTCCAGCTGTCCTCGCCCCCCTTCGTCCCCGGCGCGGGGACGCCGCGCGCGATGGCCGGGACCGCGACCTCCTGCGTGCTGTCCGCATCGGCGATGAGCCGCGACGGCGACGGCGATGCGTCGATCGAGATGATGCGCATGGGCTGCATCGGCTGCATCGCGACCGCAGGAACCTCGGACGCGATCGCTTCGACCGGAGGCGGCGACGACGAGTGGCTGTGGCTCGTCAGCGAGACTTGCGTGTCGAGCGCGGGCGGCGCCGCGGGCGGAATCGAACCCGACGCGACCGCCGGCGTCGGACGCGAAATCTCGTCGTCCGGAATGCGAATGCCGCGTCGACCGGTGGTGCGTCTCGCGCCGCCGGACGACGAGTCGCGCGCACCGACGCGCGAGGGGGGCGCGCTCGGCGTCACGCTCGACACCGCGTCGGGAGGCGGCTGCGACGCAGCGCTCCGCCGCACAGGCGGCACCTTTGCGACCGGCACTTCTTCGAGCTCCGCCTCGTCGAGCTGCTCCTCGGCCCCTTCGACTCCCGCGGCGGCGCCGCCTGCTTTCGCAGTCGCGTCCATCGCAGGCTCGGCGCGGCGCTCTTCCGTCATTCGGCGCCTCCACCGTTCACGCGCGGCGCGGTCGTCGTGTCGGCGTCGCTCGGCGGTCGCGCGAGCGGCTCGCCGTAGCGGATCGGGCCCTCTGCGGACAGCCATCGCCCCGCCGCGCTCTTCTCGAGGAAGAGCACCGCCGTCGATCCGAGATGAAACATCCCGAGCTCGCCGCCGCGCTCGACGTGGAGCGGAGGATCGAACTTGTGATCGCCGAGCGGCACGTCCCACGCGTCGACGCCGGTGACCGTGATCCGCCCGACGATCATCGCGACGACCATCACGACCGTGCATCGTCCGAGCCCACTCTCGGGCGCCGCGTCGATCTCGATCGCGACGCGCCGATTGCGCGCGAACAAATTCGGAACGTGCTCGAGCCCGATCGAGTTCACCGGGAAGTAGTCGCCGGGGAACGAACGCACGCGGCGGATCGTCCCCGCGATCGGCGAATGTACGCGGTGGTAGTCGCGGGGCGACAAGTACACGACGCAGCCGAAGCCCCCGGCGAAACGCCGCGCCTCGTCGGCGTCGCCGACCAGCTCTTCGACGCGGTAGGGGCGCCCTTTGACGGTGAAGGTGCTCGTGTCGTCGACGCGGCCCATCGACTCGATGCGACCGTCGGCGGGGCTGACGATGACGTGCGGATCGCGCGCGACCGGGCGCGTCCCCGGGCGAAGCGCGCGCGTGAAGAACGAATCGAAGTTCTTCCAACCGTCGCGCTGCTCGCACTCGCCGAAGTCGACGTCGTAGAGGCGCGAGTAGAGCCCGACGACCGCGCGACCGAGCGGCGCGGACCAAACGTGGTCGGCGAGCTGACCAGCGGCGCGGCTGATTCGCGCGCGCGGGAGGACGCGAAGCACCTGTGCGGTGGCGAAGGTCAGCGCGCTCATGAAATGACGCTGCCGCGACATCGCGTGCGATGCCTGAGGGAATATCGGCAAGATGCGGTCAGCACGCAGTTTTTCTCAGCAGAACTCGCTCCTTGAGAATGCTACCCGTGCCGCGAGCGGCGGGTCAACGGGACTAATCGCGTCCGAGCGGCGGATCGCCCCGTCCGCGCGCCGCGTCACAGAGCGGTTTTGACGTCGGATCGGCCGGAGTTGCGGTCGCGGCGAAGCCTTCGCAGGCGGCTTCGATATCGAGCGGATCGGCCGCGACGGCCTCGAAGAAGGACGATCCGGCGGTCGCGTCGTCGCCGCGCGCACGCGCGAACCGGCCGCGGATGGCCCACCACGGCCCGTAGGACGAGAGGACGACCTTGGGATCGGCAAGGAGCGGATCGCCGTCCCGCGCGCGATCGAGCGCCTCGAGAATGCGCGCGCGCAGGTAGCGGACACTCGGATCGTCGAGCGCGACGGGTGACTTGACGCGATCGAGCTCGAGGAGCGCCTGCGCCGGGTGATCGCGACCGAGGAGGAGCTCGGCGAGTCGGACGCGGTCGCGGAGATCGCGGAGATCGCCCATGCTCGCGTCGCTGCCGAGACCGAACAGCGCTGGGAGCGGCTCGCGCGGCTTGGCGGCGAGGAACGCGCGCCACTTCGCGTCCCACTCTTTCAGGTCCGAGCCGCTCGCGTCGCGGAGCGCCTGGTCGACCTTCTTGTCGGCGCGGAGCTCTCTGAAAAGGTTCGGCAGCGCGTCGTTGCCGACGGTGTTCGCGAAGAATCGGACGAAGCTCGTGACCTCGGCGAACGCGACCATCGCCGCGTCGGCGCTCGGGAGCATCGCGATCGACGGCCCGAGCTTGTCGAGCGCGATGTCGAGCTTCAGCTCCATCCCGCGCATGACGACCGAGTCGGGCGTCGGGCGATCGTCGAACGGTCCGGGCTCGCGCCATCGCATCTCTTGCCGCTTCGCGACCCCTTCCTGCAACCAGAGCGGCGCGCGATCCTGCGTCGCGCGCGTGACCGCGAGGTGCGTGAGCTCGTGCGCGATCGTGTCGCGCCAGCCGTAGCCGTGGTGGCTCGCGCGCGGCGAGAGCAACGTCACGCGGCCCCACTTCGCGACCGCGACGGTGCCGGTCGTCTGCGCCGACTTGTACGGGAGACCGGTCATCGCGCTGAGCGACAACAGATCGCGCACGATGATGATCCGCGTCGGGCTCGGCCACGAGACGCCGAGATCGCGCGTGAGCTCGTCGCGCGCTTTGACGACGGTGTCGACGATGAGCGGGGTGAGCGCGCGATCGCGTTCGTCTTGGTAGCGGAGCTCGATCCCCTTCGCTTCGTCTTTGTCGACGACGAGCGCCGCGGTGACGCGAGCGCAGCCGCGCGAGATGTCGGCGAGGAACGCGCCCGCTTCGGTCTTCACGACGTCGGGATGCGAGAACGTCAGGAGCGCGCTGTCGCAATCCGCTTCGTAGAGCGCGACGCGACCGCGCTCGATCATGATGTTCGGATCTGCGGGATCGCCCTTCGCGAGCTCGGCGCGCGCGGCGTCGTAGTCGTGACCGAGCGTGAAGTCCTGCGCGGCCTGCGCGCGCGCGGTCGAGTCGGTCAGCATCTGTGCGAGCGTCGCCGAAGCGCCGCCGTCCGCCGCGCGGAGGACGCGCGCGTCGAGCAAGCACACCATCGCTGCCGCCAGAACCAGCAGCGCGACCTTGCGAACGACCGAGGGTTTCTTCGTGAAGCGCTTCATCGCAAGAGTCCCTCCGCGTACCGGCGCACGGCGTCGCGCAGCTTGCCTCCCGACGGCTGACCGAGCCCCTTGATCACGCGCTTGCGAAACTCTTCGGGACCTTTGTGTGCGTCGGCTTTCGGGATGTCGGCGTGATCGCGCGACGGCGGGCCGTCGTCGTCGCCCGTGCCTTTGTTGTCGTCGCCCTCGCCTTCGCCGAGCGATTGTTTCGCCATCTCGAGCTTGCGCTGCGCTTCGCGCTGGCGATCGAGCGCGCGCTCGGCGTCGCCGCGTTTGAGCGCCTCGGCCGCTTGCCGCGCTGCGCGCTCCGCGTCGTCGAGCGCCTCGAGCGCGGGCTGCGGGAGTCCGGCCTTGTCGCGCCCCTTCTCCCCGAGCTTTTGCGCGCGGTCGGCGAGCTTCCCCTCCTCCTCGCCTTGTTGCTCGAGCTGCTTCTTCGCGCGCTCGGCCGCGCGGCGTCGCATCGCCTCGAGCTGCTGCTCGGCCCATCGCACTTCGCCTTCGAGCTTCTTCTTCGCGTCCTCGATTTTCCGCTCCGCCTCCGGATCGCCGCCGTGCGTCCACCGCCCGCGCGCCGCGATCCGCTTCGCTTCTTCGAGTGCCTGCATCGCGTTTCGCCCGCTCGACACCGCGTCGGCAGGATTCCCCACTTCGAGCGACTTCGCCATCTGCTCGGCGTGCTCCTTCGCCGCCGCGCCCTTGCTCGTCCACGAGTCGCTTCCGCCTCCGACCGACGGGAGCCCCTTGGTCGCTTCGCGGATCGCCTCGGCGTGCTTTTTCGCCTCGTCCATCAGCGCCTGCTTCTCTTCGTCGCTCTCCGCGCCGTTGAGCGCCTGCTCGACCTTCGCCATCTCGCCCGCGTGATCTTGCGCGAGCCGGTCGAGATCGCCCGCCGCTTCGTTGAACGCCTTCTGCGCCTCGTCCGGCTCTTGCGGCTCGTCGCCGGGCGTTCCGCGTCCGCCGCCCGATTCGCCGCCGCCTTTGCCCGCGCGCCCTTTCGCTCCGCCGAACGACGGATCGGGCTGGCGCAAACGCGCCGCGAGATCGCGCGCAGCGAGCTCGGCGTGAAACAGATCGCCCGCGCCGGCGGCACGCGCGACACGCGACACGTCGCCGTCGATGATCCCACCGAGATCCCGACCGAGCGATCCGAAGCGCTTCATCGCGCGGGCGCCCCCATTGAGCACGTGCGTGCTCGTCTGCATCCGCACGACGCCGCGATCCTTGTCGGCCGCGTCGGGGCGCGCGCGCTGCGATGCGCCGAGCGCGAGATCGTCGGCGACGTCGGCGAGCTGCTTCGCGGAGTCGCGCGCGTCGCGCACGCCGAGCCCCTGGATGACCGCGTCCGCGACGAGCACGAAGCGCTCGCTCGCCGCGACGACGGTGACATGCGTCGCCGCCGCGAGCCGCTTCGACTCCGCGTCGATCGCGTCGCGCACTTTTCGCATCTGCCCGCGGAGCATCGCCGCGAGCTTCGCGGGGACGCGCACGCCCGCGTACGTCGCGGTCAACGTCACTTCGAGCCGCTCCGAGTCGTCCTCCATCCCGCGCCGCTCGTCTTGCAGAAACGTGCGCCTCGCCGCCGCGTCCGCCGGAACCTCGCGCGAGATCCGCGTCGCCAGCGAATCGACGAGCGCGTCGCGTAGCTTGCGGAGCGCGTCCATGCGGTTCGCCTCCGGCTCGCCGACGTCCGGCGGCACGATCGTGATCGCCTCGCTCGCGCCCCATTTCGGCCCCGTCAGCGGATCGTTGTCCTTCGCTTCGACGCGCACCTCGACCGGCGCGTGGCTCTTCTTCAAGAACGGATCGCGCGCGCGGAGCACATGACCACCGCGGTCGTAGCGCGTCTCTCCGTCGAGTCGCGCGAGCACGCGCCGCTCTTCGCGCGTGCCGGAGCGAAGCACGAGGTGCACCTCGCGGAGCCCGTGATCGTCGGTCGCTTCGTAGCGGATCGGAATGTCCGCGTCGTCGGGCTCGATCGGCGGCTGTACGTTCGGATCGCCGGCGAGTCGAACCGAGCGCGGCGCCCCTTCGAGCACGACGAGCGGCGGCGCGTCCGGGATCGACGTGATCTCGGTCACGCCGCTCTCCGGAATCACGACGGCTCCGAAGCGCGCGACGACGCGGAGTTTCACCGAGTCGGCGAGCGGCCAGCGCGCGACGAGCCGTCCGCTCCCATCGTCGACGAACGGCACCTCGCTCTCGCCGTCCGTCAAGAGCACGCGCCGCCCCGGATGCGCCGGCGCGCCGCGGAACGTGAGGAGCGTCCCGCGCGGGAGCGGGAGCGCCATCGTCGTATCGGGAGCGTACGGCCGCTCTTCTTGATGCAAGTACTCCGGCGGGCGCGCGCGCAGCTCGACGTCGTCGAGCCATTGCATCGAGACCGGCGCGACGCCGTTGCGCGCGACGAGGACGTCGGCCCCTTCGAGCACGCTCCACGCGCGCGCGACGCCAACTACGAACGCGCACGCACCGACGACGATGGCGACGACGCCGACGACGCGCCCGACCCGCGCGGCGCGCGCGACGATCCGCGTCGCCGGAAGTGACGCTAGCGACCGCGCGATGTGCAACCGCGCGAGCTCCGCCGACGTCCCTCGATCGCGCGCGTCGCCGTCCGATCGCAACAGCGACAATGCACGCAGCGCCTTCGCCGCGCGCTCCGGATCCGCGCGCCCCGCGAGTCGCCGGATCGTTCGTGCCGGATCGCGCCACACGCGCCGCTCGACCGCCGCGTACGCCCCGATCGCGATCGCGAGCGCGACGAGCCCGAGCGCGGCACCCAACCGCGCGCGCGTCGTCCCTTCGCGCGCGACGAGGAGCGCGACCACGATCGCCAGCGCGACGAGCGCCGCCACCGCGCGTTGCCGCGGCGTGCGCACCGCGCGAAGCCAATCCTCGGCGAGATCCCTCAGCGGCTCAGGCAACAGCGAACGCACGCGTGCAATCTAGCGCGAGCAGCTTCAGTTGTTGAGAGCACCCGCGTTGATCCACGCGGTAATCTCGCTGACCGCCGTTGCATTCGCCTTCAGGGCACCCTCGGGCATGTTCCCGCTCGTGCTGAACCAGATGACCGGCGAGTTGGTCGGATCGAGGAGCACCGACTGCGCGGGCGTCGCGACGTTGACCATCCTGCCCCCGACGCTGGTGTTGTTCGCCGTGATGCTCGTGTAGCAGTTGGCCTGGGTCGCGCACACGAAGCCCGCGCGCGCGAAGCCATGGCATCCCGAGTCGCCGCAATGACCGGGCGTCCCGCTTCCGAAGTACGTCGCGTAGATGTAGGCCCAGCTCAGTTTGTCGAGCGGGCCATCGATGCCCGCGTCGTCGCCGCCTTCGTCGGAAGCGTCACCGCCGCCTCCGCCATCCGCGTTCCCGCTGCCGTTCGTCCCCGCGCAGCCGGGGAAGCAGATGAGTCCCGCGGCCGTGATGCAACCGACAAGCAACCAAGCTCTCATGTTCGAACCTCGCAGACGGAACGAGTTTTCATAGCGGAGCGAGCGCTCACGGCAAGAAAAACCGCTCACGATCGACCGAGGATTCGGCTGGGAACGCGATCGCTCGGGGGATCGCGAGTGATCGAAAAATGATCAGTAGCCCGGGCTCGAAGGGGGCGGGGCAGGATGCGGTTGTGTCGGCGCAGGCGTCGGTGGCGGCGGGCCGGGGATCGGAAACGGGAACGTGCTCGGCCACGCCGTCGGGAATCCGGACGGGAACGGCGGGAGGCCGCTTGGGAGCCCCGACGGAAACACGTTCGGGATCCCGCCGTCGCCGCCCGGCACGTGCGGAACGCCGGACGGATGCGGTGGCAACGGTCCCGGCGGCGTCGTGTGTGTCGGCGTCGCGGACGGATTGAACGGCGCGAGCGGATCGCCCGAGCCCGGCGGCGCGGTGGGGACGGACGCGCTCGGCTTCGCGCTCGTCGTCACCGACGCGGTCGGCTTCGGGGGCGCGGGAGGCGGAGTGGTTTGCTGCGACGTCACGACGAGAACGCCGACGAGCCCAGCGCCGAGCAGCAGCGGAACCGCGATGAGCCAAATCATCTTCGACGATCCGCCGCCGCGTCGCCGGCCGTCGCTCGGTCCGGGCGGAACGTATCCGACCTGCGCCGCGTACGGCGTGCCTTGCCCGCCGACCGGCGGATTGCGCACGGTGTCGACGCGCGGTTCGTCGGCGATGCTCGTCGCCTGCGCCGCCATCGGACGTCCGTCACCGGCGCGCGTCATCGACGCGGCCGCGAGCACCTCTTTCGCGGGCGCGCCCTTGAGCGTTCCGGTGCCGAGATCGGCAGGCGTGGCGGGCGCGGGCGGTGGAGGCCCCATGGGCGTCGCGGCCATCACGCCGGTCGGAGGACGCTTGCCACTCAGCGCATCGACGAGCGCGAGGCGCATCTCCGCCGCGTTCGCGAAGCGGAGCTCGGGACGCGCCGCCATCGCGCGATGCACGAGCCCCGCGAGCTCGCGCGGCACGTCGGGCGCCGCCTTCACGAGCGGCGTCGCCTCGCCGCGCTCCACCTTCAACGCGATCACCCGCGCGTCGTCGCCGAGCACCGGCCGCGTCCCCGACAACATCTCGTAGAGCATCACGCCGACCGCGTAGATGTCGGCGCGCGCGTCGACCTGCGCCGCCGATCGCGCTTGCTCCGGCGCCATGTACTCCGCCGTCCCCATCACGACGCCCGCGACGGTGAGGTTCCGCTGCTGAGCTCCCTCGGCCGCGCGAAGCTTCGCGATCCCGAAGTCTATCAACTTGAGCACCGGCTTGCCGCCGACGAACGTGACGAAGACGTTCTCGGGTTTGAGATCGCGATGGATGACGCCGAGCGCGTGCGCGCTCTCCAGCGCCTCGAGAATCTGGATCGTGTACTCGCACGACGTCGACACCGGCAGCTTGCGCTGGCGATCGAGCACTCCCGCGAGCGACTCGCCTTCGAGCAGCTCCATCACGATGTACGCGTGCCCGCCCTCGACCGTGCGATCGACGTCGGTGACCTGAACGACGTGCGGGCTGCGTATCTTCGCGGCGACGCGCGCCTCTTGGAGGAAGCGCTCGACCAGCCCGGTGCGACGCGCGAGCTCCGGGTGCAGCACTTTGATTGCCACGCGCGTCCCGAGGACCTCGTGGAGCGCCTCGTAGACCGAGCCCATCCCACCATCGCCGAGCAAACGGACGAGCCGGTACTTTCCGCTGACGAGGTCTCCGGGGCCGATCACGGGTTCTTCATAGCGTTGGACGTACGAGCGTGCCGAAATAATGGACGTCGACCTGCGCGACGCGCTGCGCGACCTGTTTCGAGCACGAAAATACCTGACCGAGGCAGTCCGCGACCTGCCGAAGTCGGTCGGGGACCGTGGTGATCCCGGTCGCCGACCGAGTTGCATCGGTCCGGCGATGACCATCGAACGGTGCGACACCGATCGGTAACGGTCTCCGAGTAGCCGCGGACGGTGCCACACCGAGTCGAGTCGGGTCGAAGACCGATTCCGAGAAGTCGACGACCGACCCGAGCGAAGTCGAAGAACCGGCCGAGCAGTCGAAGACCGGACGCTCGAGGTCGTTCACCGCTCTGGCGCGGCGCGTCGGTCGATGTCGCTTGCACGCGCACCGCGAAATCGGGCAAACCCGCGGATCATGTCGCCATCGCGCTCGGCCATTCTCGGTACCGGCCACTACGTTCCCACCAAAGTCGTGACGAACGACGATCTCTCCAAGCTCATGTCGACCACCGACGAGTGGATCGTCCAGCGCACCGGCATCAAGGAGCGGCGCTTCATCGAGCACTCGGGGATCGGCGCCAGCGATCTCGCGATCCCGGCGTGCAAGATGGCGCTCGAGCAGGCGAAGCTCGACGTGAAGGACGTCGACGCGATCATCTTCGCTACGCTCTCGCCCGATCACAACTTCCCCGGCTCCGGTTGCTTCCTCGGCGACAAGCTCGGTCTCCCCGGCGTGCCCGCGCTCGACGTGCGAAATCAGTGCTCCGGGTTTCTCTACGGCTTGTCGATCGCCGACGCCTGGGTGCGCGCCGGTGTCTACGACAACGTCCTGCTCGTCGGCGCCGAGGTTCACTCGACCGGCATCGAGCTCGCGGATCGCGGACGCGACATCGCCGTTCTCTTCGGCGACGGCGCGGGCGCCGCGGTCATCGGCAGAGCGACGCGCGAAGGCCAAGGGATCAAGTCGATCAAGCTCCACGCCGACGGCTCGGGCGCGAAGGACCTCTGGCTCGAAGCGCCCGCGAGCGCGTACGTGCCGCGACTCACACCCGAGATGCTCGTCGAGGGGAAGCACTACCCCGCGATGAACGGCAAGCAGGTGTTCCGCTGGGCGATCGAGAAAATGCCCGAGGTCGTCAAGGAAGTCATGACCGAGGCGAAGGTGACGATCGATCAGATCGATCTCTTCGTCCCGCACCAAGCCAACCTCCGCATCAATCAAACGGTCTGCCAGAAGCTCGGCATCCCTGAAGCGAAGGCGGTCGCGAACATCGAGAAGTACGGGAACACGACGGCGGCGACGATCCCGCTCGGCCTCAGCGAAGCGTGGCGCGAAGGGCGCTGCGATTTCGGATCGAGCGTGCTCTTCGCGGCGTTCGGGAGCGGCTTCACCTGGGGTGGAGCCGTCGTCACGCTTTAGTAGTTCGAGCGCGCATCTGCGGAGCGGCGATGCACTCCGGCGCGATCGACGCTCGGGCACGGGATCATGTCGTCGAGCTGGGCGAGCTACGGCGGGAGCTTCCGCACGCCTTTCTCGCCGCACGTCGCAAATCCGCCACGCCAAAAGCCGCGTGATCGCGAGGTTCGACCGCGATCACACGTTGGCGCGAAGCTCGCATTAACATCGGGTCGTGAACACCCAGCCCCTCCCGTCGTCGCACGATGTCGCTCGCACGCGCGGCTCGATTCGGAGCATGATCGATTCGAGCGTCGACTTCACAGTGCCGAAGCAGCACCCCGTGCTCCTCGTCATCGCCGGGTTCATCGTCGTCGTGACTCTCGGCGTCGGCATGACATTCGCGGTCAAGGCACCGCAGGCCGCACCGGCGGGGCTCGTCGCGCCGACGCCGGTGTCGCCACCAACGATCGCGGTTCCGATTCCGCCTCCGCCGAGCGTGCTGACGCCAGCGGCGAGCGCGGCGAACGCGACGAGCGCGACCACCGCGACCACCGCGGCGGCGCCGACCGCGCAGCCGACGGCGAGCGCGACGATCGCAAAGCCGCGACCGTGGGGCGCCGTGCCGACCGCAACGTCCACGGCGACGAGCGACAATCCCTACGTGCAGAAGAACACGCCGTCACCGACGATCGCGCAGCCCGATCCGCCGTCGTCGGTCAACTTGGGTTTCTAGGTTACGCGGCCTTTCGAAGCGGCGCGCTCTCCGCGAGGATTCCGTTCACCGTCTCAGCGTCGACGATCGCCGAGAACACTGGCCTCAGGACGCCGGTCTCTTCGCCACCGAACGCACCGCTCGTCGCCATCGCGCGCGCTTGGGGTCCGTCGAGCACCAAGAAGACGTCGTGGAGGCCGCCCGCGTCGTGCGGCGCGGCCCCGCCGAGCGGCGCGTCGATCACGTACGCGATCCGCGAACGATCGAGGTGCAGCTCTTCGTTGCCGC
>JBBQXV010000243.1:0-14143 GCA_038209335.1 Polyangiales bacterium
CGAGCACGCGCTCCCACAAGACGCGCGGCGTGACCGTGCCGCCTTGGAGCGCGGAGAGCGAGAGGCGATCGGCGGAGTCGAGATCGTTCTTGTAGCGAGCGAGGCGCGCGAGCCTGAGCTCGCGGAGCGGGCGACCGGCGCCCCCCTTCCATCCCTTCGCGATCGCTTCGGCGGTGTCGGTGTCGCCGCGATCGAGCGCGAGATCCATCGCGACGAGATCCGCCCACGGCGCTTCGTCGTCCGACATCTCGAGGACGCTCTTCGCCGGAATCGATGCGGTGCCCGCGAGGACCTGCGTCGCGATCGTCAGCGGCTGGAGGAACGCCATCTTGCGCCCCTCGGGCGGGACCGCTTCGAGCGCGCGCGTCAGGCCGTCGACGTCGACGCGCTCGTACGCGGCTGCCGCGCGCACGACCGCGACGTCGGCGGAGCTTGGCTCGAGCTCTTCGGTGGCCTTGAGCGCTTCGTCGAGCCGATCGCCGAGGAGCGCGACGCGCGCCGCGAGAACGCGCGCGGGCGGATAGACCGCCGAGAACGAGACCGCGGCGAGCGCCGCCTTGCGTGCGAGCGCTTCGTCGCCGGCGAGGATCGCGATGCTCCCGAGCCAAGCGGCGACGCCCGGACCGTCGGCGACGGCGAGGCCGGAGTTGATGTGCTTCTTCGCGTCGTCCGCGGCGTGCTTGTCGACGGCGCGAAGCGCGTTGATCGCGTGTGGTACGAACAGGAGCGTCACCGGGAGCTCGCTCGATCGCTTGACGACCTCGTCGGCCTCGGGCGGCGCTTGCTCGCCTCGTCCCGGATCGCGCCCCCACGCGAGCGCGACGAGCGCGGCCCCTTCGACGCGGTCCGCGTACTTTTCACGGAACGCCTTTGCGAGCCCCGCGGCGGCTTGCGCGTCGCCGTCGATCGCCATCGAACGCGCGAGCGCGATCTCCGCGACGACGAGCTGCGGATCGATCTTCACCGCCGCCGCGAACCTGTCGCGCGCGCGTCCGTCGCCCGCGCGCTCGAGGACCGCGCCGGCCATCAGCTGGTACCAAGGGTCGCCCTGCGCCTTCGGATCGTTCTTCGGGAGGAACGACGCCGCGCCGGCCGTGTCACCTTGGAAGAGGAACGACGCGAGCTGCGCGAACGCGATCTTCTCGTCGGGGACACCGACCCCTTTCGCGCGCATCGTCGCGTCCTCGAACGCGACGTCGCCGCCCCCCTTGAGCAGGCCGACGAGCGCACGCTCGCGAAGCCAGTCGAGCGCAGCGCGCGGCGATCGCGAGTCGAGCTCGAACGCGCTCGCGATCGATTTCTCGACCGCGGGCAGAAGCTCCGGGCGCCCCTTCGCCATGTCGGCTTCGACGGCGACGAGCACCGCCTCGGCCTGGACGTGCGCTTTCGCGCGCCTGTCTTGGACGTAGAAGAAGACGCCGATGCCGCTGCCGATGAGGACCACGGTCGCGACGGCGGTCAGGATCGACGCGCGACGGCGCGCCGGTCCGCGGTCGGGGCGATCCCACGCGGCGGCGGCCGTGGCTGCGGCGGTCGGCGGCTCGAACACCCCTGCGAGCGCGAGCGCGTCGAGCACGTCGCGCGGGTGCGGCGGCGCGTGACCATCCGCTGCGTTCTCGAAGCTCGGCGCGCGTCGCGGCCGCGGTGGATCTTGAATCTGAACGGAGGGGAGCGGCGGCAGCGGCGCCGACGCGAAAGGCGGCGCGCGATCTGATTTCGCTCGCGCGGCCGGAGCAGGTCGCTCCGACGGCGGTCGCGCCGGCACGAACGGAGGCGGTCGCTCGGAGACTGGCCTTGCGACAGGTGCGGGCGGACGATTCGAAGGATGCCGCGGAGGCGGCGCGAGCGGCTCGTTCGGGAGCACGTCCTGCACCGAGACTTCGACGCTGACGGACACCTCGTCGCGCGGAACGATCGCCGCGCCCGGAGTCTCGAAGCTGGCCGGGTACGTCTCGGCGTCCTGCGGAAACATCGGCTCGAACGACGCGGCCGGCGATCCCACGCCGCGTGCGGGTGCGTCCGGCGACTTCGCGATCTCGAACATGCTCGCGCCGGTGCTGACCGCGAGATTCGGCGCGCTGTGGAAGCTCGCTTTCTTTCCGTTGTCCGCGGCGCGCGCTGCCGACGCGCTCGACGCCGCTTCGCGCACGGCCGGAGGCACGTCGCGCACGAGCGTCGTCGTGTCGCTGAACGACTCCATGGGCGGCCTGTGCGGCGCTGCTCCGCTCGCCGTCGCCGCCGTCGCGTGCTCGACCTCGGCCGCCACCGCGCGTGCGCCCGCCTTTGCTTGCATCGGCTTGAAGACGCGCGCGCGCTCGAGCCACAGGCGCGCGTCGCCATCGCGCGTGCCGAGCTGCAACGAACGCTCGAAGACCTTCTCCGCGCGCTCGGCGTCGCCTCGACGAAGCAAGACCTCACCGAGCCAACGGTAGATCTCCGGCTCGCGCGGCGCGATCTTCCCGGCGCCCACGAGGACGCCCTGCGCCTCGGCGAGCTTGCGCCCTTCGAGGTACATCCGCGCCACCGCGACGAGGACGCCGACGTCGTTCGCGTGCCGCTGCGCCGCGAACTCGCCGATCTGCTGGATCAGACCCGAGCGCACCGATCCGCGCAGCGCTTCACAGAGCGTGATGGTGGCGGCCGGATTCGGATTCTGCTTCCACCGCAGTACGAGATCGTCGATCGGATCGGCCATGCCGTACGAGGAGGATACGCGAACTCTGTATTCTTTTGTTCAGACGCGAACGAGGCGGCTCAGCTCTTCTTGGTGGGCAGCGCGAGGCCAAGCTCCTTCATCACGAGCTGCAGATCCTCCCACGCTTGCCGCTTCGCCTCGACCTGCTGCGCGCTCGGCCGGAGCAAGTACGACGGATGGTAGGTCGGCATCACGAGCGTCGTCCCCTTGTAGAGCTTCCACTGCCCGCGAAGCTTGGTGATGCCGAGCTTCGTGTTGAGGAGCGCGCCGGCCGCGGTGTTACCGAGCGTCACGATGACCTTGGGCTTTACGAGCGCGAGCTGCTCGTGCAAATACGGAAAGCACTCGGCGGTCTCTTCGGACGTCGGCTTGCGGTTGTCGGGCGGCCGGCACTTGAGGATGTTGCAAACATAGACGTCTGTCGCGGGCGCGAGGCCCATCGCGGCGATCATCTTGTCGAGGAGCTGGCCTGCGCGACCGACGAATGGCAGGCCTTGCGCGTCCTCGTCGGCGCCGGGGGCTTCGCCGACGAAGCAGAGGGACGCGGCGGGGTTGCCGCGCGCGAAGACGGTGTTGGTGCGCGTCGCGGAGAGCGTGCACTTGGTGCAGGCGGCGACTTCGGCGGCGAGGAGCGGGAGGCGAACGGAGCGATCGACGGGTGGCGCGACGATGATCGGAGTCGAGGTCGCGGTCGCGGTCGGGGTCGAGGTCGCGGTCGCGGTCGCGGTCGCGGTCGCGGTCGAGGTCGCGGTCGCGGTCGAGGTCGAGGTCGAGGTCGCGGTCGAGGTCGAGGTCGAGGTCGAGGTCGGGATCGATTCCGCCACCGCGAGCGCCGGCTGCTTCTTCGGCGCGCGCGGGATCCCGACGGCTCCGCTGTCCTGCTGCACCTCGAGGTACGCGCGAAGCGACGCGGCGACGCTCGCCAGCTCTGCTCGTTCGTCGACGCTCATCGGCTGAACGTGATGTTGAACCTGTGCGTCGTCTGAATCGCGTTGCCGTCGCGATCGAGCGCCGTCTGGTACTTCGCGCGCATCGCGCACGACTGCGCCTGCCTCGCGAATCCGTTTCCCGGATCGCTGATCGCCTTCGCGCTGAGTGGCGATCCGTCGGGGCGAAGCACGACCTCCATGGTCACGCGCGCTTCGTCGACTTGCGCCATGTCGGCCTCGGCCGGAAAGGGGCACCACCGCCAGTTGTCGCTGAGGACCTTGGGCGATCGCGAACGATCGACCGTCGGCGCAGGAGGCGGAGGGGGAGGCGGCGGCGTGGGCGGCGCCGACGTCGTTCCGGTCCCCGTGGGCGATCCCGTCGGCGACGCTCCCAAGCCGGTCCCGGTTCCTTGATTCGACATGAACCCGCCGCCACCACCGCCGTCGCCGGTGACGATCGTATTCGACATGTCGAGCACGTCGTCCTCCTTTGCCGTGAGCACGGCCGCCGCAGCCGCGGGAGCCGCCGGCGGGGGTACGTAGTTCTGCGGTTGAACGACCGGAGTCGGCGATGGCGCAGGCTCGACCTCTTCCTTCGGAGGCTCGGGCGGCGGCTCTTCCTCCTTGAGATCGATCTCGTAGTCCGCACGAAGCCGCGCGCGGATCTCCGCCTGCATGTGGTGCGTCCACGTGAGAAGGCCCCAGTTGGTCACGAGGCCGACGATGATCACGAACGCGCCCTGCATGATCGTCGAGAACGCGAGCCCCGTCGAAACTCCCGCTCGCTTCTTGTCGAGATCGATGACCGCGAGCATCGGATCGCGCGACGCCACGACGACGCCGATCGGCGGCGGCGGCCGTGAGCTGACGCGAGCGACTCCGTTTTGCGACAAGGCGGACATGATCGTGCGGCGGTTGCTTCTCCGGTCACTTGGGTTGCGGCGGCACAGGCGTGACGCCAAACGCGATTTTCGCCACGCCGGCCTGCTTCAACAGATCGAGCACGTGAATCACGCGACCGTGCGGCACGGCGCTGTCGGCCTTGATGACCGCGCGCACGTCGGCGTTCTTCTGGTGCGCGGCGCGCGCGAGCGGGAGGATCGCGTCGTCGTTCACGACGGGCTTTCCGTCGACGAGCGTCCTGCCGTCGGCCGCGAGAGTGACACTGAAGACGACTTGCACGTCGGTCCCTGACGCCGCCTTCGGCAAGTCGAGCGGCACCGACTGCGAGACGATGATCTTCGCCGTCACCATCATGATGATGAGGAGCACGAGCGTGATGTCGACCAGCGGGGTGACGTTGATCCCGGTGATGGTCTCGTCGCTGTCGGTATGCGCGCCGCCCGCCATCAGTTCGTCCCTTCCTCCGGCGGCTCTTCCGAGGGCGAGCTCGGTCGTGCGGACGCCGGCGGCTTACTCGGGCGCTCTGCAGTCGGCGCGCGCGCAGCGGCAGCGCTCGCGCTGAGCGGAGTCGCCTTGAGGTGCGCGAGCAACACGTGACCGAGCGCGTCCGTGTTCGAGAGTGTCGTGCGGACGATGCGCATGAAGTAGTTGAACGCGGCGACGGCCGGGATCGCGACGATGAGACCGAGCGCGGTCGCGACGAGCGCTTCGGAGATGTTCCCCATGACCGCCGTCGGTGCGAGCTGACTCGCGCTGCCCGATCCGGCCGGCCCGATCGACGTGGTCTTCCCGAGCTCGTCGAACGCACCGACGATGCCGATGACCGTTCCGAGCAGCCCGATGAACGGCGCGTTGTTGCCGAGGGTGCCGAGGTAGTTGAGCCGCTTCTCGAGCTTGAGCCGCTGTAGCGCGCTCGCACCCGCCATCGCTTCCTCTGCGGCCGCGACTCCGAGATCGGACTCGACGAGCCCCGCGACCACCACCGCCGCCTCCGCGCTGCGTGATGCTTCGAGCCGCTTGCGCGCGCCGTCGAGATCGCCACCGCGGAGCAGCCGACCGAGATCGCGCATCAGCACTTCGATGTCGTCGCGAATCGACCAGTACAGCCACGCGCGCTCGAGCATGATGGCGAGCGAGATGATGCTGAGCACGCCCATCAACACGAGGACCCACATGGTCCCGAGACCCACCATCGCACTCTTGACTCGTTCGATCATCGTTCTCTCAGACCTCAGTCCTCTCCGTCTGCGCCTTCGGGGCGATCGTCAACAGGGTCGGAAGGAGTGGATGCAGCGCCGGACGGCTGGGTTGCCTCGCGATCGGTGACAGCGATCGCGGCGCCGAGCACCGTGGTCGCGTATGCCCCTTTCGGTAGCACAAAGTAAACCCGCAGGCTGGCAACATCTTCCCGCTCGATTTGCGTCACGGCGGTCTCGACGCGCATCCCTTCGACCCACAAGCGAAGGACGCGCCGTGTCCCTTCGCCGAGCTTCTTGGTGGCGGCGAGATCGAAGGATTCCCCTAGTTGCTCCCGCATTACCGCGCGTTCGAGCTCGGCGGGCGCGCCCTCGGGCCAACGCATCTTCACGCCGATCATGGGTCCCGTCGGCGACACCTCGCCCTCCAGGGCCCGTGCGCGATCCTCCTGAACGTCCGCACAGAGGAAGAGCCCGCCGGACGTACGACGTTTTAACAAATCGCCTTCGAGCGCGGTCGCCCAAGTGCCATCGCTGACGCGCCGATCGAGCACGCCGTTGAAGATCGCGGACTGCAGCGACGACCAGAGCAGGCGCCGCATCCGCGGATCGCGTGGAGTCTGCGCCGCGCCCGTGAGCCACGCCCGCGCGCGTGCTGCGTTGTCGCCGCCGCGGCCGAAGCGCTGCGTGCCGTACGCGTTCGGCAATCCTTCGCGACCGATGCGCTCGAGCTCCGCGACGACGCGTGGGATCTCGTCGTGCGCGATCCCACGCACGACGAGATCGAAGCGATTGCCGAGGAGGTGCCCCGGCTTCAACTTGTTCACGTGGCGCGTCGCTTCGTGAACGACGATGCCGTCGACGTGGACGTCGCGCGCGCTCGCAGCGAGCGCTTCGGGCGCTTGCCCGCGCGGCGTGAGGAACGACACCGTCTGCGTCGTGACGGCGTCCTTGTCTTTCATTCCGGCGATGCCGGCGTCGCGCGAGCTCGCGCCGATCGCCGCGGCGATCGCGCGCACCGCGACGTCGGTCGTCAGCCCGCGCTTCGTGAAGCGCACGTACACGTGCTCGCCGTCGCCGCTCGGTGCGTACGCCGGGATCTCCTCGACGACGAAGTCCTCCGGCGTCGCCTTGATCGTCCCCTTCGGCTTATCCAATCTCGTGCGCCATCTCGTCGCGAGGGCTTCGATAGAACTGCTGCGGCGAGTACGAGAGGAAATTCGAAACGCGTGCAGTGTACAAGCACGCGTACTCTTCGACCTGCGATCCGAAGCTCGACTGCTCGTTCGCTTCCTTGAGCAGCGATCCCCAGAACGGATGAAAGCGCTGATCGATCCGGCGCTCGATGACGGTGATCTCGGCGTCGACTTGCCGCAATCGCCCGCGCACGCGCTCGACCGCGCGCTTCACGCGGCTGCGCTCCGCCTCGAGCTCGGCGAGCTTCACGCCGTTGGGTTTCTCTTGCGATTGCTCGATGCGACGCGAGAGCTCCTTGAAGCGTGTCTGGAAGAACCGAAGCTCGTCTTCTTGTCGCTCGCGGATGTCTTCGAGGACTTCGTTGCGCTCGAAGTCGTCCTTGCACGACTCGTAGGCGCGCACCTCGGTCTCGAGCTCCTGGATGATCATCGCCGTGCGCCACGCGCTGTCCTTCTTCGATCGAAGGATGTCGCCGTAGATGTGATCGCCGACGTACAGGATTTGATCGCCGGTCACGCCGAGCGCGCGCTCGAGCTCGTGGAGGTTGCCGCCTTCGTAGACGCGCCCGCGTTCGAGCGGGAACTGCGCAGGTCGCAGCGCCTCACCGTCGCGCTCCATGAGCGGACGTCGCTCTTGGAAGAACGCGGGCTTCGTCGCCGCGGCGATGACGACGTCGAAATAATTTCGCCACGTCGGGTACTCGGTCATCGCGCCGCCGAGCAGGTACGTCATCATGCGATCGGTGTACGTCCACCGCGAGTTCGTGAGGAGAAAGAGCTTCTTCCCCGCGCTCCGAAACTTGTGGAGCGTCGACGCGAGGCGATCGTCCTTCAGCAAGTAGCGCGGGTAGTCCGAGTTCAGCGCCTCGACGATCGTCCCGTCGCGGTGCGCCTCGTCGATGCTCTCGCGGATGTCGGTGAACACCTTCGCGAAGTCGATCTCCATCGAGCGCTGTTCGAACGCCTCGACGATCGCCGCGTAGAGCGCCGCTTCGCTCAGCGCGTAGAGCGTGTCGATCCAGTGGTAGCGCGGCGTCGCGGGGCGGACCTTTTTCGCGTGGTAGAGCGAACGGATCTCTTCGCGCGACAGCTCGCGAAAGCCGTGAAACCCCTTACAGACGTGCTTGTAGCGGTCCATCTTGAGGATGTGACCGAAGCGCTTGTCGATGAGCAGGCCGCGCACCGGAAACGTCGTCGAGTACGGGATCGTACGGATGAACTCGGGGTAGTTGCGCGCGAGCAGCTTGTCGATCGTCGCCTTGATCGACAGCTCATCCATTTCCGCCTGGTTGTAGATCGCCAGCGTGTAATCCATGTCGAAGCCGACCCAGCTGATCCCGTGCAACCGCAGGTTCCGGTTGCAGAAGATGCGTTCGTGGCGCGGGATGCCGGGGGCGCCCGCGAGACCGGAGCGCGCGAGGAACTCTTCGAGGGGAAGCGCAAGTTGGTGGCCCGAGGGGGGCGGATGGGAGGTCTGGCTCATTCTCGTATGCGCGAGGCCCGCTCGCACGCTGATGCTGGAGGCTCAGCTTCCCACGGAGATTCGACGCTTGCAAAGACGCGCGCTACGCTAGGTATGTCTTGAGCGGTGGCTTATGCATCTTGCGGACGGGCGACGCGGCGGCCGAAGTGGCCGCGCGGCGCGGTGAGTACGCGAAATGGATCCGTGACGCGGTAGGCGACGGCTACGCGGGCGCGTGGTGCGAGCACGATCTGCGAACCGACGTGGAGCTTCCGGCGATCAGCGGCGTGCGCGGGTTCATCATCACGGGATCGTCGTCGACGGTGACGATGCGTGCGCCGTGGATGCTCCGCGCCGAGGAGTACATCCGCGCGATCGCTGCGTCGCGCGCGCCGCTCTTCGGGATTTGCTTCGGGCATCAGCTCGTCGCCCAGGCGCTCGGCGGCCTCGTCGCGAAGAACCCGCGCGGGCGCGAGATTGGCACCGTGCGCTGCCGTCACGTCGCTCCCGCGGATCCGCTCTTCGCGGGGGTCCCTGAAGAGTTCGACGTCAACGCGACGCACGTGGACACAGTCGTGCGGGTGCCGGTCGGCGCGCGCATCCTCGCGACCACCGCGCTCGAGCCCGTCGCCGCGTTCGCGATCGGTGAGCGGATCCGCTGCGTGCAGTTTCACCCCGAGATCGACGGCGACGTGATGCGCGGCTACATCGCGGGGCGCGCGCACTTGATCCGCGCCGAGGGGAGCGACGCCGACGCGATCCACGCCGCCGCGACAGACGCGCCGCACGCCGCGCGCCTCCTGCGAAACTTCGGCGTCTCACTCGGCGTCGGGCGCTCTATCCTCACGCCCGCATGGGGCTCGACGACGTCCGCGGTCAGTACGACCAGCTGAAGAAACGCTTCGCGCGTTCCGGTGCCGGCGCCGATGCGCGTGATGCCGCGGCCGGCGGATGGGTCTCGGGGATCGTGCAGCGCGCGCTCGACGACGACGCGCGGCGGATTGATCGGGCCACGCTCGAAGCGGCGCACGGGGTGCGTGAGACCGCGGCGCTCGCCGATTCGGTCATGCGGCGCGGCGCGCGGCGCGCGTCGGTCGCGGCGGGATCGAGCGCGGCGGCGGTGACGCTGGCGGAGGCGAGCGTGCTCGTGACGGCGCTGATCGACTTGCCGATCGTCGCGCCGACGGTGGCCGCTTCGATCATGGCCGACGTCGCGTACGCGTCGATGCTGCAGGTCCACGCGACGTACGAGCTCTCTGTCGTGCACGACGCGCCACTCACGCCCGACGACGCCGAGGATTGCTACGTCGTCTTGATGAGCGCGCTCGGTCTCGAGATGGGCGAAGCCGACACGACCGAAGGCGGCAAGCGATTCGCCGCGCATCACGCGACGCGCGTCATGACGAAGCAGGGTCGCAAGATCCTCACGGCGGTCGTCAAGAAGGCGGCGAGCAAGCAGATCGCGAAGCGCATGGCGCAGCGCACGGTGCTGCGCGTCTTCGCGCCGGGGATCAGCATCCCGATCTCCGCGGCGCTCAGCTGGTACTCGACGCGCTCGACGCTGAAGTTCGCCGATCGGCAGATGCGGCGGCGCGCGGCGGTCGTGCACCCACTCCTTGCACTCTACATGCATGCGCCGGATTGCGCGCCGGCTCTGGTGCTCGCCGCGCTCGAAGCGCTCATGTCGGCGCCGCTTCGTGGCGACTGGTCGCAAGGACAGAAGGACGTCTTGCGGCACACGCGCACCGTGATCGGCTCGGGCGATGACGACGGCGCGATCACCGACGCCGAGTTCGACGCGAAGGTCGCACGCGTCGCCGACGACATCGCCGCGCTCCCGAACGCGGCGGTCGACGCGATCGTCGACTACCTCGTGTGCGCCGCGGCGCTCGACGACTCGTCGTCGCACGACGACGACTACGCGCTCGTCCTCGGTCCGATCGCGCAGAAGATCGGACGGCCAATCGATCGCGCCCGCATCGAAGCGTCACGCCTCGCTTTTGTGTGATGCGCGTGACGTGCGTGACGCGCGGCGGAGGACGAGCCGCCCGAGCACGGTGAACAACACGACGCCGACCGCGTCGCCGACGAAATCGTGGAGCGTGGTCGAGCGACGCCGCGAGAGCTGCTGCAAGAGCTCTTCGATGCCCGCGACGGTGAGCACGACCACCGCGGCGAGCGGAGGAAACGCGCCGACGCGCCGCGCGAGCGGGCGAAACTCGAGGACGCCGTCCAAGAAGAGCGCGAGCGGTCCGATGAAGAGCCCGTGAAAGAAATAGTCGTACGTCGACAACCACCGCAGGTGCAGATGCTGAAGCCACCCGGTGTACGCCCCGATCGACGCCGCGACGACGAACGCGACGTTGGCCGCGAGCCCGAGAGCGTACGCGCGCCGAGTCATCGAGCGCGGGCGCGCGTGTTCTTCCGCGCGGGGACGGGGACGTCGTCGACACGCAGGTAGCCGCTTCGGAAGAACGCGAACATCGCCTCGACCAGCTTCTCTTGATCGTACTCGGCGCCGCGCGCGACGATCTGGAAGAGCACCTCGCGCAGCGCACCCATGGTGAGAAACGCGAGCAGGCGCGCGTCGCCCTTCGCGATGATCCCGAGCTCCTGCCCGTCGCGGATGCTCCCTTCGAGCAGGTTGGCCATCTCGCCGAAGAACGACTGCAGCTTGCGATCGAACGAAGGATCGACGCCGACCGCGTCGCTCAGCAGGATCTTCGTCGTCGCGCGATCCTCGAGGAGCATCCCGACGATCCGCCGGATGTTCTCGCGCACTTGATCGGCGACGCTGCGCGCGGAGTCGTGCGGATCGACGCGCAGGATGGTCATACCGAGGCGCGCGATCGTCCGGTCGACGATCTCCTCGAAGATGGCGCGCTTGTCCTCGAAGTAGAGATAGAACGTGCCGCGCGCGACGCCGGCCGCGGCGACGATGTCGTCGATCTTCGCGGTGTGGTACCCGCGCTTCGCGAAGACGTCACGCGCGTGCGAGAGGATCTGCTGCCGCCGTTCGACCTTGGCCTTGGTCACGACGGGCAGAGTTACCAGCGGCGGCGATGCGGCGAAAGCGCGATTCCTGCGCGTCGGCGCACGGATGACACGCGTGTCAGTTCTGTGGCTGCAGAACTTCGCGGGTGCCGCGAGCCTTTACTCGGGAATGAAAGATCCGATACGACGTTCGAACTGACACGGCAGTCTAGTTCGCGCGACGGAGGATCGATGGCGACCGAGAAGCGGCTGGCGATCGGAATGGACGTTGGGAGCACGACCGTGAAAGCGGTCGTCGTGGACCCCACGACGAAAGAGATCCTCTGGAGCGATTACCAGCGGCATCACACGAAGCAGCCCGAGTACGTGCTGTCGATGCTC
Organism: Polyangiales bacterium; assembly: GCA_038209335.1. Classification (GTDB taxonomy): domain Bacteria; phylum Myxococcota_A; class Polyangia; order Polyangiales; family Polyangiaceae; genus JBBQXV01. The sequence goes on from JBBQXV010000243.1 coordinate 11,757, forward strand.
GAGACGATCCTCGCGGCGTTTCCGGATCGTAAGGCAAACGACTGGAAGATGTTCCTCACCGGCTCCGGCTCCGGCCCGCTCGGCGGACCGACGGGCGGCAAGTTCGTCCAAGAGGTGAACGCGGTGTCGCTCGCCGTCGAGCATCTTCATCCCGACGTCGGCTCGGTCATCGAGCTCGGCGGGCAGGACGCGAAGATCATCATGTTCAAGGCGGGCGCGTCGAAGGGCGACGGCAAGCCGGGCGACAAGACCGCGATCGCGTCGATGAACGACAAGTGCGCGTCGGGCACGGGCGCGACGATCGACAAATGCTTCCTCAAGGTGAACGCGCCGCCCGAGATGGTGACGTCGCTCCACTTCGACGACTCGAAGCTGCACCACGTTGCGGCCAAGTGCGGCGTCTTCGCCGAGACCGACATCGTCAACTTGATCAAGAGCGGCATCCCGTCGAACGAGGTGCTGTGCTCGCTCGCCGACGCGATCGTCTTGCAGAACCTCAGCGTGCTGACGCGCGGCAACACACTGAAGCACCGCGTGCTCTTGCTCGGCGGGCCGAACACGTACCTGCCGTTCCTTCAGGAGTGTTGGCGCCTTCGCATCCCGCAGACGTGGGACGAGCGCGGGCACGAGTACCCGAAGGACGTTCCTATCGAAGAGCTCGTCTTCGTCCCGAAGAACGCGCAGTACTACGCGGCGCTCGGCGCGGTGCTCTACGGGCTGCACGAAGAAGAGCACGTCGGCGTCCTCAGTCACCTCGACGGCCTCCGCGACTACATGACGAACGGTCGCAAGGCGCGCCTCGGTGAGAGCGCCGGACCGCCGCTGTCGAAGACCGACGTCGAGCTCGCCGACTTCCGCGAGCTCTACGCGATTCCCAAGTTCGTGCCGACGCGCTTCGAGCCGGGGCAGAACGTCAAAGCGATCATTGGACTCGACGGCGGCTCGACGTCGAGCAAAGCGGTCCTCGTCGACTACGACGACGGGAAGATCCTCTGCAAGGCGTACCAGCTCTCCAAGGGCAACCCGATCCAGGACACGAAGGAGCTCCTCACGCAGCTCCGCGATTACGTCGAGAAGGATCAAGGCGCGAAGCTCGAAATCATGGGCTTCGGCGCGACGGGCTACGCCGCTGACGTTCTCGAGCAGTGCGTGCGGTCCGACGTGAACATCGTCGAGACGGTCGCGCACATGATGAGCGCGGTGCACTTCTTCGGCGACGTCGACGTCATCTGCGACATCGGCGGGCAGGACATCAAAGTCCTCTTCATGAAGAACGGCGACATCGGCAACTTCCGATTGTCGAACAGCTGCTCGGCTGGCAATGGCATGTTGCTGCAGGCGACGGCCGATTCGTTCGGTGTCCCGGTCACCGAGTTCGCCGACGTCGCGTTCAAGGCCGAGCTCGCGCCGAAGTTCAGCTACGGCTGCGCGGTCTTCCTCGATACCGACCGCGTCAACTTCCAGAAAGAGGGCTTCTCCAAAGAAGAGATGCTCGCCGGGCTCGCGCAGGTGTTGCCGAAGAACGTTTGGCAATACGTCGTGCAGATCCCGCGGCTCGCGGCGCTCGGGACGAAATACGTTTTGCAGGGCGGCACGCAATACAACCTCGCCGCGGTCAAAGCGCAGGTCGACTACATCAAAGAGCGCGTCCCCGGCGCACAAGTGTTCGTGCATCCGCACACCGGCGAGGCCGGCGCGATCGGCGCGGCGATGGAGACGCGACGCATCGTGCAGCGCCGCGGATCGTCGACCTTCATCGGGCTCGAAGCCGCTATCAACCTCGAGTACACGAGCAAGAACGACGTCGAGACCGTCTGCCACTTCTGTCCCAACGAATGCAAGCGCACGTTCATCGACACGCGCCGCCCCGACGGATCGACCAGCCGCTACATCGCCGGGTTCTCTTGCGAGAAGGGGACGGTCGAATCCAAAGAAGCGATGCTCGGCCTCGTCGCCGAGCGAAAGAAGATGGCGCAGGAGTTCCCGAACCTCGTCGACTACGAGGCCAAGCGCGCCTTCATGCATTTCTACGACTGCGCGCCGATGCCCGAGCACGGCTCGCCGGTCAAAGACGTCGAAGTCCGCAAAGGGCTACTCGGCATTCGTCGCGTCGAGGTGATTCGTCCGTTCGTTCGCTCGTCGCCCGAGTCGTGGGCCGCGCGAAAGCGCATGCGCGTCGGAATGCCGCGCGTCCTCAACATGTATTCGACGGCGCCGTGGTTCCGGACCTACTTCGAGGCCATTGGCATTCAGAAGCAGCACGTCGTCTTCAGCGACGAGACGACCGAAGAGATGTGGATCGAAGGCGGCAAGTACGGATCGATCGATCCCTGCTACCCGAGCAAGGTCGCGCAAGCGCACATCCACAACCTGCTCCATCACCAGCA
>JBBQXV010000244.1:0-14109 GCA_038209335.1 Polyangiales bacterium
ATCACCGACGCACCTTCGAGGAGCGCGCCGCTCGTCGCGTCCTTGTCGCGGCTGCTCATGCCTGCGGGCATCCCGGGCGCGGCAGGCACCGCCACCATGCCTTCGCTCGGCGAGGACGACGGCGGCGTCGACTTGAATTCGTCGCCGTCGGGTTTGAAATAGATGACCTGCTTCCAACTTCGCGAGATCTTGTCGGCGAAGACGAGCATCAAGTCGCCGCGTTTGCCGCGCCGTAGCGCCGCGTCGATCGCCGCTTGTTCGTCGGGGATCACTTCGAGCCGCTCCTTCGGGAATCCTTCGGCGAGCAGCTCGGCCTCCATCATGCGCGGGACCTCGTCGCTGCCGCGTCCGCGCAGATCGTCGTCGCGCCTCAGCACGATGTGGTCGAACGACTTTCCCGCGATGCGCGCGATGGCGCGAATGTCCTCGTCGCGACGATCACCCGGCGCCGACAGCACGCAGATCCGCCGGCCGTTGCACTCGAGCCGCGTGACGAGATCCGCCATCGCCTGCACCGCGGCGGGGTTGTGCCCGTAGTCCAAGATCACCTTGAACGGCAGCTTGTCGAAGACGTTGGTGCGCCCCGGTACTTGGAAGTACGTGGTGTCGAACGTCCGCAGCCCCTGGCGGATGTTCTCGACCTTCACGCCCATCGCGTACGCCATCACCGCCGCGAACATTGCATTCTGCACGTTGTGCGACGCCTTGCCCTCGATGGTCGCCGGAATGAGATGCGTCCAGAGGAGCGGCAGGTGCGAGCCCTTGTCGTAGAGCGTGATCATCTGCCCGTTGATCCCCTCTTCGAGCACCGCCGCCATGCCCCCCGCGCGCAGATGCTTGCGCACGAGCTCGTGACGCGGGTTCATCGTGACGTAGGCGATGCGCGTCGCCGACGTGTGATCGGCCATGCGTAGACAATGAAGGTCATCGGCGTTGAGCACCGCGCAATCGCGCGCGACCTCGACCACGATGCGCTTCACTTCGGCGAGCTGCTCGAGCGTGTCGATGCCTTTGATGCCCAGGTGATCGGCGCTCAGGTTGATCACCGCGCCCACGTTGCACGTGCGATAGCCCATCCCCGCGCGGAGCAGCCCGCCGCGCGCGGTCTCGAGCACGGCGAGATCGACCTCGGGATCGCGCAGCACCATCTGCGCCGATTGCGGTCCCGTCATGTCGCCGGACACCGTGCGCTCGCCGTCGATGTACACGCCGTCGGTCGTCGCGAGGCCGACGGTGTGCCCGTTCATCTTGTGGATGTGCGCGAGCATGCGCGCGGTCGTCGTCTTGCCGTTCGTCCCAGTCACCGCCGCGATCGGAATGCGCGCCGGCGTCCCCTTGGGAAAGAGCATGTCCATCACCGGACCGGCGACGTCGCGCGCTTTGCCTTCGGTCGGCGCGACGTGCATTCGAAAGCCGGGCGCCGCGTTCACTTCGCAAATGCCGCCGCCGACCTCGCGATGACTCTGCGTGATGTCGGGGGTGATGAAGTCGACGCCGCACACGTCGAGGCCGATCGCCTTGGCCGCGCGCACAGCCATGTCGCGGTTGTCGGGGTGGACGACGTCGGTGAGATCGATCGCCGTGCCGCCCGTCGACAGGTTGCCGGTGCCGCGCAAGTACACGACGTCGCCTTTGGCGGGCACGGTGTCTTTGGTGACGCCGAGCTTGGCCATCAAGCGCTCGGCTTGCGCGTCGAGCTCGAGGCGCGTGAGCACTTTCTCGTGGCCAATCCCGCGACGCGGATCGCTGTTCACGATGTCGACGAGCGCGCCGATCGTGTGCTCACCGTCGCCGATCACGTGACCGGGGACGCGCTTGGCCACCGCGACGAGCTCGCCGCCGACGACGAGCATGCGGTGGTCGAATCCGTCCAAGTAGTTCTCGACGATGACGCTGCGCGCGTGCTCGCGTGCCTTGTCGAACCCCGCGCGCACGTCGTCGGAGCTCTTGAGATCGAGCGACACGCCGCGTCCGTGATTGGCATCGAGCGGCTTCACGACCACCGGATAGCCGAGGCGCTCGGCGGCGGAGACCGCGGCCTCGGCCGTTCGCACGAGGCGCTGGCGCGGCACCGGGAGCCCGAGATCTCCGAGGATGCGGTTCGTCTCTTCCTTGTCGGACGCGATCTCGACGGCGATGTGGCGCGTCTCCGAGGTCACCGTCGCCTGAATGCACTTTTGGTATTTGCCCTGACCGAACTGAATCAAGCTGTAGTCGTTCAGGCGCATCCACGGGATGTCGCGCGCTTCGGCCGCGCGCACGAGCGAGCCGGTGGACGGTCCGAGCTGGCGACGTTGCGCGTAATCGATGAGCTCGACGAGCTCCTTCGCGAAGTCGAAGCCCGCGTCGACAAGCGCGTCGGCGGGTCGCAATTCCTTCGGCAAGAGATGATGAAGGAGCTTCAGCGCGAGATCCCCCGCGGCCTCGCCGACGCGCTCCTCTTCGTATTCGTAGACGACGTGATAGAGCCCGGCCGTCCCTTCGCCGCGCGTCTTGCCGAAGACGACCTTGGCGCCGGTGAGCTGCTGCAGCTCGATCGCGACGTGCTCGAGGACGTGACCGAGCCACGTCCCGCCGTCCTCGCTGAGTCGCCGTACGAAACCGCCCGCTTCGGCGTACGAGCAGGTGTGCGCGTGCAACGTCGGGATCGCCGCGAGCAGCCCGTCGTTGAAGCGCGGGATCTTCGCGCTCGGCCACGCTTCGAGCGGACCGAGATCGACCGTCAGACGCATGACCGGAAAATGCGCGTACAGGCTGGGGCCGCGATAAACGCGTCGCTCGAGGACTTGCATCGACCTGCGAGGCTACATCAGTCGGGCTTGGGCGCGCCTGCGGACGCTTGCCGCGTCTCGAGATCGAAGGTGCCCCCCTCGGTGAGGATGTGAAGCCGAATGTTGGTCATGCTCACCGGCTTCCCTTCGCGCACGTCGGCGATCGACGAGTGCGTGAGCTCGGAGGCATCGATGATCGTCAGGGCGCCGGCGCCGACCGCGGTGAGCACGCGATTGGGATTGATGAACGCCGCGGTGTCTTCGTCGAGCCCGACGCCGACGGCGAACGGATTGTAAGCGAGCGCGGCGAGGAGACGCCCCAAGCGATCGCGCTGTCGAAAATGCTGATCGATCATGATCCGGTTGGTGAGCCCGAAGCCGGGGACGAGCGTGACCCCGCCCGCGTGCGGCGTGTGGCCCTCGGCGCCGTACGCGATCATGTGCTCGCTCAGGATCGCCGCGCCGGCGCTGGTGCCACCGACTGTGACGCCGCGTGCGTTCGCGCGCCGGATCGCTTTGGCCACGGGCGTCCCGCCGAGGATCGTCGACAGGCGGAGCTGGTTTCCGCCGGTGACGAAGATCGCGTTCGCCTTCTCGAGGTAGTCGAGCCACTCGGTCTTCGCCGCGTCGCTGCGCGTGACCAACGGCAGCGACTTCGCTTCGTTGGCGCCGAGCTTGCGAAAGAGCTTTTCGTAGCGACGCCCCGTCTCTTCGAGCGACGACGCCGTGGGGATGATGACGACGCGCGCGCTCTCGCCGCCCGAGACCTCGATGAACTTGCGAAGGATGGCCGCGCCTTCTTTGTCCTCGGCGCCTCCGATCGGAACGATGTAACCGCGCTTCTTCTGGCTCTCGACTTTGGCTGGGCTCATCTCGTCGCTTTCTCGCCGATCTCGAACGCCCCCAGAACCGTCGGCGCGCCGCCGCGCACCATCCATCGTCCGCGCGCCATGACGTCGCGTATGCGATGCGCGTCGTCTAGCACGACGATGTCGGCGTCGCCGCCCGCAACCAGACGCCCCTTGTGCGCGAGGCGCAAGAGCGACGCGACGTTGCTCGTGAAGACGGGGAGCACGCCTTCGAGCGCGTGCCCTTTGGCGAGGAGATCGCGGAGTGTTTCGGCGACCGCGGACGGGCGCCCGACATCCATGTTCACGATGCGCCCGTCGTCGTCGAACGTGGGCAGGCAGCCGCCGCCGTCGGAGCTGCAGGTGATCTTGTCGCGCGGAGCGTCGGTCGCGAGGTAGCGCGCGATCGCGTCGGGTGCGGAGAACGCGTCGTCGCCGTCTTCGACCGGGAACGCCGTGACGTCGATGGTGCATCCGCCGCGCGCGAGCTCGATCGCTTCGGCGAAGAGCGCCTTCTTGCGATTGACGTGCGTCGGATGAAACACGCGCGCGGGGATCTCGGCGGTCGCGAGCGCGCGTCGGACGAGATCGAGCCCGCGTGCGCCGTCGCCGACGTGAAGATGGAGGACGCCGGCCTTGCCGCTCATCATTCCGGCGACGTGGCAGTCGGCCGCGATGCGCACGATTTCGTCGAGCGTGGGTTGCGACGAACGGTGATCGCTCACCGCGAGCTCGCCGACGCCGACGATCGGATCGACGAAGAGGATGTCGGAGCGCACCGAGCCGGTGAGCGTGATCGGCGGCACCTCGTAGCTCCCCGTCCAAGAGAACGCGGACAGCCCTTCTTCGCGGAGGCCGAGCGTCGCCGCCACGAGCGACGCGACGTTGCGCGTGGTGCCGTCGGTGCCGAGGACGCCGACGCACGTCGTGACGCCGGCGAGCGTGAGCGCCGAGAGCGCGACGCCGGGCACGCGCGACGACGGCCCCGATTCGCCGCCGCCTCCGGTGACGTGCACGTGCGCGTCGATCAGTCCGGGGAGCACGCGCGCGCTGGCGAGATCGACGACCTCGCACATGCCGGCTCGCGCGGCGGCGAACGCACCGAGATCGGATTCGATCGCGACGATCGTCCCGCCGCCGATCAGGATGTCGCGACGGCCAAGGCGCGCGGGCGCGAAGACCTCCGCGTTGCGGAGGAGCGTGAGCATCGCGCGAGGCGTCGCAGCGGGCATCATCTCTAATGTGAGTACGCTACCCCGAGGTGGGCCAAGACAGACTCGAACTGGCAAAGAATCGACATTCGGGGTTCGACGTCGCCGGGGATCGGGACGTGGCGCGGGCGGTGCATTGCAGCCTTCGCATGCGAATTCTTCTTCTCCTTCTTGCTTCTCTCTCGGTCACGGCGTGCGCGACGGTGAACGACTTCACCGTGCTCGGCGTACCACAGTCGCAAACGAGCAACGTCCTGCCCGCGCCGCACACAGAAGGCGACGGCGAGCCGCTGCGTCCGAAGAGCGCGGCGGTCCCGTTGAACACGGCGCAAAGCCTCACGGGCGCGATCGGAATCAGCAGTCTCTTCGCCAACCCCGGCGCCGTCGGTGCGGCGAGCGCCATCGCGTTCGGGCTGCTCGTCTATTCGGCGGCGTGCTCGTCGCCGCACGCGTGCTCCAAGGGGAGCTCGTCGTACGGCTACGCACGATAGACATTCAGCTCGTATCCGCCGTGCGATTCACTGCGGGCGGTTCATCTGGACTCACCGTCAGTCACTTCACCACCATCCGAACCGCCGTGCCCTCCGGAAGCGAGGCAATCTGCTTCGCCATTTCCAGCTGAAGCTCGAACGCTTCCAGCGCCGGCACCGGTGCGCGCTTCTGCGCGTCGATGTCCTTTCCTTCCTTCACCCACAGCGGCGGATGGATCGAAAATACCTGATCGAACTTCAACGCCGCGACGTCGCGCTCCCACGATGGCCAGCGGTAGTCCGCGTAGAAGCGCGCGAGGTCGCCGACGCAGAGGAAGTTCACGAAGTCGCCGTAGCCGCGTTCGAGATCCTCCCACTCGAGCGAGTCGGGGGCGAAGTAAAAGACGTTGCACGAATCGCTGCCGAACGCGCCGCCGTTCAGCGCAAAGAAGCCGCCGAGGACGTCGTAGGCGACGATCAGCGCGCCCTGCATCGGTGCGCGAAGCGGGCGCGCTCCCAACCCGTTCCACCGCGCGAGATCGCCGGCCGCGTCGCCATGGCCGCCGCCGAGCAGTCGCACCCATCCGCTGTCGAAGAGGATCGCGCCGCTCTCCAGCGCGATGGCGCCGAGCGGCGATCGCGTCGTCACTTGCAGCGCGATCAGCGTCGCATCGCCGCGCGCGCGATCGACCGGGACCACCGCGACCGGTTTCGTCGCAGCGCGTAGCCACTCTACGACGAGCGGCCAACCAGGATCCTCGGTGTTGATCAACTGCTCGAGTGACTTCGCGATGTGCGTGGTCATGCGCTCGAGCGTAGCGGAGGCCGCCAGCGGATTCCTCTGCGACTTCGTTTTGGCCAGACAGCCGACGGCATCCCTTCCGCGGAACCCGTCGGCGCGATGTCGATTTCCCGCAACGCGCAGCTCGGCCGCTCCGACAAAGAAGACATGAAACAGAGGAGTCGTCGCTCGACGTCGAGCAGCGGCACCGTCTGCGATCCGCGTCCTCCATGTGGACACGTTCCCAGCATCCAAGAAACGCCAAGAGGAAAGTCATGAGTGTCTCGATAAACCGCGTGCCGTCTCTGTCCCGCAGAACCGCCGGATTCTGGACGAGAGCATTCGTCGTATTCGGGCTCGCCGCCCCAGCCTTCGCTGGGTGCAGCGCAACCCCTGACGGAGGTGGTGGAGGAACCGGCGGAGCGGCCGCGAACCTCACCGGTGGCATCGGAGCCATCTGTAAGGACGGCGGCGGCTGCGCAAAGGGGCAGACCTGCCGCAGCGACACGACCGATTGGATCGCGCACAACCAGTGCACCGCGTCGTGCGCGACCGACGCCGACTGCACCGGCAGTTACGGGAGCCACACCGAGTGCATCGGCGCGAACATCTGCGTCGCGAAGTGCCTCGACAACGCGGACTGTCCGACCGGCACGACATGCAACGAGCACGGATGGTGCGGCAACACCGGGCCTGGATCGGGCGTTCCCGTCTGCTCCGGCTCGCCGACGCCGTGCAGCCTGCTTGACAGCACCAGCTGCGCGACGGCGCTTGGATGTAGCCACACGGGCGATTGCACGGGCGCGTCCACCAGCTGCTACTCGCTGCACGACTCGTATTCGTGCTCATCGCAGAGCGGCTGCTACTGGAGCTCGTCGTCGAGCTCGTGCAGCGGTTCGTCGAGCTCGTGCAGCGCATCGAGCCAGTACTCGTGCACGTCGCAGAACGGTTGCCGCTGGAACGAGCGCTGCTCGGGCATCCAGTTCGAGACGAGCTGCCAGAAGATCAGCGCGTCGCTCTGCAAGTTCACGGCGGGCTGCACGCTGGTTCCTCAGTAGCGCAGTCGTTGCAACGGGATGGTCGATGGCGACCAAGCGCCGTGATCCGTCGATGGATCGAAGCCATAACCGTGTGGACGGAAACCGTCGTGAAACAAGTTTCAAAATTGTGAATGGCGATTCAGTTTGTCGCTTGCGCGCACCTCAGGCGCACGCTACTTCGCGGCGGCGGGGGATCATCAACAGGAGAGAGCCCCACCACGCAAATCGACATCGGCAGAGCGATCTAGCGCGCAACCTCGCGCCGGCCGTCTCGATACAGAGTCTGTAAACCAACACGCGATCCGTCGTGGCCGCAAAGGCTTCGACGGGAGTCGTGTGTCCTGCGCCTGGCGAACGCCTCGCGCTTCTCGGGAGACGTGTGTCCATCGTGAGACGAGCGGGCGACGAGAAAGAATTCGGCCGCGTCGATTGTCCGCAACAACGCGCGGACGGGCGTCGACAAACACTCAGTAGGAAAGCCGAGGTCTGTCCTGTGAACCGTTCGCTCCGCCATCGAAGGAGGATCTCCGCTTCGCTCACGACGAGCGCGTCGGTCGTCGGACGTTCGCGGATCGGCGTTCTCCTTCGCGGTTTGCCGGTCGTGATCGCGATCACGGCCGGCTGCACCATGGGCACGCGCGGCGAATCGATCGACGTGTCGGACGACGCGCGGGACGCCGGCGGCGTGTCGAGCGAGGCGGGGTCGCAGAAGCCGGAGTCGCTTCGTGCGAGCTGCGGCAATGGTGTTCGCGAAGTCGGTGAAGACTGCGATCTTGGCGCGCAGGCGAGCGCGTCGACGTATTGCTCGCAGCGGTGTAGGACGCGCGATCTTCTCGCGCCCACGATTGCGGTTCCGGACGGCGGGGCCTTCGCGCGTACGCTCGGCGCGGGACGGCATCCGATCGCCGCGGGGGCTGCCGGATTCGCGATCGCGATCGTCGAGAGCGTGCCGTCGCCGCGTCTCGTGCTGCGCACGTTCGACACGAACGGGCTCGCCGCCGGTGCGCCCGTCGTGCTCGACGCGGCGTGCGCGTCCGACGCCAACCCGAGCGTCGCGGCGCTCTCTGGGAATCGCTACGTCGTCGTGTGGACGGACACGGCCATCGACGAACGCGACGTCGCGATGCGGATCGTCGATGCCACCGCGTCGACGGTCGGGCCGCTCGCCCACGCGAACGCACGCGCAACCGGCTCGCAATACGACGCCGACGTCGTGAGCTTCGGCGGGCAGATCGTCGTCGCGTGGACCGACACGCAGGCGGTCGCGACGGCGCCGGACATCAGCTATCGAATCTTCGACGCGACGACGCTCGCGGCGACGGCGATCGACGACGTGGCTCTCGCGGCGACGTCCGCCGTCGAAGGCGCAGTCGCGCTCGCGCCGTTTGGGAGCGGGTGGGCTGCGGCGTGGCGCGACGAGCAATCCGACGGAGAGCGACTCCAAGTCCAAGCGGGTTCGACGCGCTGGACGATAGGCCCCTTCGTCGCCGGCGCGAGCGGAGACCGCGCGGCGCTCTTAGCGCTCGACAGCAATCACCTCTTCGTCGCGTATTCGGAGAGCACCGATCCGGCCGACAGCGGCGTCGTCAATGCCGCGAAGCTTCGCGGCGCTGTGCTCGACGTCGGCGCACCCGGAAGCATCGCGCCGTTCTGGGTATCGCCCGTCGCGCTCGCGCAAGATCAGCCGAGCGCGGTGCTCGTCGGCGCCACGCCGTTCCTCTCGTGGCGAACGGCGGCGGCGACCGGCGATGCGAACGCGGAAGAGCTCTGGTTGAAGCCGCTCGCGTGGAACGGCGCGGCGCTCGATACGTCGGCGGCGGAGATGACGCTCCCGCGATGGCCGCAACAACATCGACCGGGCGATCAACGCGTGCCTGCGCTTGCGGCGAGCGCGATTGCGGGCGGCGCGCTCGTGATGGCGTGGGTCGATCTCGGGAAGACGTTTGGCGGCAGCGAAGGGCAGGGGGATGTCGCGTTCGAGCTCGCGCCTGTGCCGATCGTGCGCGGAGCGGGGACGCCGGACGATTCGCCGTGTCCCTCGGGGCAGAGGTACTGCGATTCGGTTTGTACGAGCACGCAGTCCGATTCGAACAACTGCGGCGGCTGCGGTGCGGGGTGTGACGGGATCTCCAACGGTACGCCCACGTGCATCGCCGGCGCGTGCGGCTCGGTATGCAACTCCGGATTTCATTCGTGCGGCAGCGGCTGCGCGTCGAATGCGTCCGTCGCGACGTGCGGCTCGTCGTGCACGCCGTGCGGCGCGACGCCGAACGCGACCGCGACGTGCGATGGAACGACCTGCGGGTTTGCGTGCAATGGCGGATTCCACGCATGCGGCGGCGCGTGCGCGCCGAGCACGGCGGTGGCGACGTGCGGTGCCTCGTGCACGCCGTGCGCGACGCCGCCGAACGGAACGGCGACGTGCGACGGAACGAGCTGCGGTGTCGCGTGCAACAGCGGATTCCACAACTGCGGGGGCGCATGCGCGTCGAGCGCGTCCATCGCGACGTGCGGCGCATCGTGCACGTCGTGCGTTCCGCCCGCGAACGGAAGCGCGACGTGCGATGGCACGAGCTGCGGCTTCGCTTGCAACACGGGGTTCCATGCGTGCGGCGGTGCGTGTACGTCGAACGCGTCCGTCGCGACGTGCGGCTCGTCATGCACGCCGTGCGCTCCGCCCGCGAACGCAAGTGCGACCTGCAATGGCGGCAGCTGCGGCTTCGCATGCAACGCCGGATTTCACACTTGCGGCGGGGCGTGCGCGCCGAGCACGTCGCCGCTCTCGTGTGGCGCGTCGTGCACGCCGTGCACGGCGCCGGCAAACGCGACCGCGACCTGCGACGGCACGAGCTGCGGCTTCACATGCAACGCGGGCACGGTCTGGGACGGTGCACAGTGCACAGATCCGTCCGCCGCGGTGTTCGCGTCCGCGGCAGCCAACGGCAACGGCAATGGCACCGCCGCAGCTCCGTACAATTCGTTGCAGAAGGCCATCAACTTGGCCGCTGCCACCAATCGTCGCGTGCTCGCGTGTGCGGACGCGGACTTCCAAGAAGCGATCATCCTCGCGAACAACGTCACAGTCCTCGGCGCCTTCCATTGCGCGAGCAACAACTGGCAATTCGCGGCGGGGCTTCGCGCGCGCGTCGTCGCGCCGACGAGTCCGGCGGTCCGAGCGGTCAACGTCACCGCCGTCATCGATTCGTTGGACATCACGGCCCCCGACGCTCCCGCCGGCGCGCAGCCCGCTGCGAGCTCGATTGGCCTCTTCGTGTCGGGCTCTCCGGCGCTCTCCGTGGTGCGCTCGATCATCCGTAGTGGACGCGGCGGCGATGGCGCCGACGGAACGCTCGCGACGCTGACCAACGCCGGCACGATCAACGGCTCTTTGGGCGTCGGCGGCACGTCCCAGTGCATGCGCGACGGCGTCGCGTACGGGACGAGCTATGCGGGCGGCGCCGGCGGTGACGCGGGCACGCGCGAAAAAATATGCGGTGAAAGCAGGTGCATGCCCGGCAAGGTTTGCCCCTGCATTTGGGACATCCAGCCTCCCGGTCCCGGTGCGCCGGGCGGAGGTCCGCTCGGTGGAGCAGGAGGACAGCCCGGCGGAGGCGCCGCAATGTCCGGCGGCTCGGGCACCAACGGAACCAACGGTGCGAGCGCCGCATTCGTGATGGGCGGATTCGTCCAGGGCGGTTCGTACTTCGTCGCCGCGGCGGACGGCGCGGTGGGCGGTGATGCGGCACCTGGAAGTGGTGGAGGTGGCTCCCCGGGAACCGCGGCGACGACCGCTCACGTTGGCGCGTCGGGCACGGGCGGCGGTGCGGGTGGATGCGGAGGCCTCGGCGGAGGTAGCGGGCGCGCGGGCGGCGCGAGCATCGCGGTACTCGTGTTCGGGAGCACGATTGTGTTCACGAGCACGACGATTCAAGCGGGCGCGGGTGGCAATGGCGGGAAGGGGAGCTTCGGCGGGGCAGGAACCACGGGCGGCGTCGGCGGGAGCGTGGGCGGCAATGGCGGGAGCGGCGGCGCGGCTGGAAACGGCGCGGGCGGGCCGAGCATTGGCCTCGCGTATACGGGAATCCAGCCGGCCCTCGGTGGTGCCGGCTTGAATGCGGGAGCTGGTGGAAGCGGTGTCGCTGCGAGGACGGTCGGAGGGACGACGATCGCGGCGAGTGGGAGTGGGGGGAGTTGGGTGCTTTATGCGTTCTGAGCGCGCCTATCGATTCTCGGGGTCTGTGCCCGATGGTCGCGCGCGAATCGCGCGGCGACTGTTTGCGGCGTGCGTGCCGCTCGCGACGAGCATTGGCATCTTTGCTTGCGGATCGGACGACGCCGGGAACGCGGAGGTGCGGGGCGGCGGCGACGCGTCCGTCGACGGCGCGACTTCCGACGCAACGAGCGACGCGCCGGCGGACGGAACGATCGACGTTGCGACCGACGACGCGAGCGACGGAGGACTTCGCGATGGTGCACGCGACGCCGCCATCGCAGATGCAAACGTGCGCGACGTCGCTCCCGACATCGAACAGCCGCCGCCGGATGCGGATGTGTGCGGAAGCGGCTGGCGAACGCTGGCGAAGGAGTGCGACGACGGACTCGGCGCCGATGCGTCGATGCGGAGATCCTGCAGCTCACAGTGCCAGGTGCTCGACGTGCTCGCGCACGCGCCGGCCGTCGTCGATGGTGGTCCGCCGCCTGCGGGGAGAACGCTCGGCGCGGGGCGGCATCCGCTCGCGGTCACGGACAACGACGTGTTCGCGGTCGCGTACGTCGAGACGCAGCCGACGGTGTCGCTGTCGCTCACGCACTTCAGTCGGAAGGGCGTGGCGAGCGATGTCGTGACGAAGTTCTCGGGCGGGTCGACGCCGGTGGCGGATTCGAATCCAGTGATCGCTGGCTTCTCGGGCGGGCGGTTCGTCGTCGCGTACACCGAGCTCGGTGGCGACGGGGACGAGCTTGGGATCGCGATGCGCATGGTTATTCCGGGGACGACGCCGAGCGGCGGCCCACGCTTCGCCAATCAGGGCACCGCGTTCAATCAGCACGATCCCGATGCGATCTTCATCGGCGGACAGCTTGTCGTCGCATGGGTGGACGATTCCAACGTCGCGACGGCGCCCGACCTCCGCTTCCGCACGTTCGACGCGAATCTCGCAGCGACGACCGTGACTGACCAGACACTCGCTGCGACGGCGAGTGCGGAGACTGACGTCGCGCTCGCGCCGTTCGGCGCGTCGTGGACCGCGGCGTGGCGTGACGTCAGTGGCAGCATGGAGACCGTGCGCGTCATCGCGGGGAACGCGACGTGGTCGGTCGGGCCGTTCCCGCGCGGGCCGGGCGACAAGCCGGCGATCGCGGAGCTCGATGCGACGCATCTTCTGGTTGTTTTCTCCGTCGCGAGCGATCCGACAGACAGTGGAAGCGCCACAGCCGCGAGGGTTCAGGGCGCGATTCTAGACACGAACGCGACGGGCGCGGTGACGCCGTTCGATATCGTGGCGGCGGGGAGTGAGCCGAACGCGGTGCGTGTTGGGACGCGGGTGTTCGTGGCGTGGCGAACGGAGCGCACGCTTCCGGACACAAACGGGTACGCCGAGGAGCTCTGGCTCAAAGAGGTCGTTTGGAACGGGACGACGCTAGACACGTCGGCCGCGGAGCTAACGCTCCCGCGCTGGACTGCGCATCGCGGGGGCGATCAGCGGCGCGCGGCCCTCGCCGCTACCGTGCTCCCAGTCCAGGGAGCCCTCGCAGCGGCTTGGGATGACCTCGGGCGAGGATTCGGATTGGGAGAGGCCCTCGGCGACGTCGTTTTGGAATTGGCTCCGGCGCCGCCGCTGCGCCTCTCGGATGGTGGGATGTAATGAACCTATCTGACCGCGTGAGCGTCGCGATGGACGGTCGGCTCCTGGTAAAGCTGACCGCAGGAGAACTCCTACTATGAAGACCCTAGTCAAACGCAGCACAGTGCTCATCTCGACCGCCGCCATTTTCGTGGCATGCGCAACGTCATGCTCGTCCGCCAGCTCGGCGACTTCAAACTGCGGTCCCCCAACCAACTGCGCGTCGGAGGACGCTGGACGGGACGCTGTCGGAAGCGATGGAGAGAGTTCGTCGGACGGCGGGATCGCATGCCCAAGCGGCAAGGGTCCGGCGATGGCGTCATTGCCAGCATCGAACGGAAACAGCTTCTGCATCGATACGACGGAGGTGACGGTGGAGCACTACGCCGCCTTCATTGCGGCCTCTGCTGGGAACACGATCGGCCAGCCAGCGGAGTGTTCTTGGAACATGTCTTTTGGCCCCGACACGACCAACTTTGGCTGCAGTGCATCGACGAACGACGTCGTTCAACACCCACACGACCCCGTTCGATGCGTGGATTGGTGCGACGCTCGCGCCTATTGCCAATGGGCCGGAAAACACTTGTGCGGCGCCGTCGGTGGTTCGCCGGTGGCGCCCGGCGATCTCGCCGACGTCACGAAGTCCGAATGGTACTCCGCATGCACGAGCCAAGGGAAGTACCCATACGAGTATGGCACCGGTTTCTCTAGCGGGCGCTGCGTCGACTCGAGTTACGCCGGCGTAGGGTCGCAGGGGCCGGTCGCCGTTGGCACCGCCAGGCAATGCCACTCGCCCGATTCGCCATTCGCAACCGTATTCGACATGGTCGGAAACGTCTCCGAGTGGGTTGATTCGTGCTCAACCGCGACCGGACAAACGGACATCTGTCCAACCCTTGGATTTGATTTCAAAACTAATCAGGCGACATGTCAATTTGATATGCCTCCGCAAAAGCCACTCAGGTTCTATGCCGATACGACAATAGGATTTCGCTGCTGCGCCCATTAGTGCATTGGCACAAGAACAACTCAGTCCAATTGGGAGAGTTTTGTGATGATGAAATCGTTCGCGTTGATGTTTCTCCTACCGACCGCCATCGTCGCGTGTTCTGAGTCGCCGCAGAGTCCGCTGGCGCCGCCCGATG
>JBBQXV010000245.1:0-14104 GCA_038209335.1 Polyangiales bacterium
GATCTCGCGCCGACGCGGAACGCGCTCTACGTGCTCATGGATCGCTCGCGGAGCATGCGCGATCTCTTCGGACCGAAGGGGATCGCCGAGACGCTCGATCTCGCGCTCGCGTCGCCGATCCTGCGGACGACGCTCGTCGCGTTTCGATTCCTTCCGAGCGCGTCGTCCGATTGCAACGCGGATCCGAACGCGTTCGCCGCGCCGGCTCCGCCCGACGGCGTGTCGTTCGCGCCGGCCGACGAGGCTCGCGCCACGATCACCGCGCTCGTTCGTGACGCGTCGCGCGTCGACGTCGGCGATCGCCCGCTCTACCTCGATGCGGCGCTGCGCCCGAACGGCGCGTACCAAGCGCTCCGCGATCTCCCGGGAACGCCGTTCGCTCGGCGCGAGATCCTCGTCCTCGGCAATCGCGATTTGACGTCGCATTGCGCGCCGACGCTGGGTCGAATCGAGGATCTCGCGCGGAGCGGCTGGCTCCAGCTCGGCCTTCACACGTCGGCGATCCTCATGAAGCCGGCGCTCGACACCAACCAGGAAGGACGCGATTCGTTCCTCGACGCGATCACGACGGCGCGCGCCGGCGCGGGGACGTTCGGCGACGCGAGCTTCGACACGAAGGATTTTCAGGCGGCGATCCTCGCCGTGATCGCGACGCTCGCGACGTGCCTCTACGACGTGCCGCCGGAGATCGACACGACAGGCGATCTCGCGTCGACCAAGGTGAGCTACTTCGACCTGCTCGGATCGAAGCGCGTCGATCTCGCGTACAACCCGGCATGCTCCGAGTCGTCGGGCACCGACGGATGGAATCTCGATCGCGGTCGCGTGAGGCTCTGCGGCAAAGCGTGCCTCGACGTGCGGTACATGTTCGGCTTTGGCGCGTCGTACGCGATGGATCGCCACGTCACGCCGCCCGACGTCGTGCTGAAGTGGGCGCCGCGGTGTCGCTAGCGACGGCGCTCACGGCCCGAGCTGAAGACCGACGTACGGCATGAAGTAGATTTGCAGACCGTGCGCCATCTCGTACGCCGGTGTCGCGATCGGCGCGACGTGGGAGTTGCCGGCGAGCGTGCGGCTGGGATCCGCCACCGACCGCGTGCTCGACCACGCGGTCTCCATCCAGATGCCGAGGCCGAAGATGAACGCGACCTTCGGCGTCGCGCGGTAGTGCATCGAGCCGTCGATCGTCACGGCGGGTGAGAGGTACGGCGTCCCGGTCGGGAAGTACGGACGATCTTCGAGGCCTCCGTCGGCGGTGACCTCGCGTTCGAGCGCCATGTAGCGGTACGCGACGCCGAGCCCGGCCGCGACGCTCGGTCTCCATCGCGGGCGTTCCCAGGTGTAGCGACCGCGGAGCGCGAGCGCGCCGCCGCCGCGAAAGATGATGAACGTCTCGTCGCGCTTCGGGACCGCGAGCAGCGGATTGCCGTGTGGCGCGTGCGTCACGCCGTCGTAGTGCGCGGAGGGCCGATCGTAGTCGGCGAAGCCGGCGAGCATCGCCTCGACGCCGAACGGCGGAAGCGCCCACCCGACATAGCCGAAGAATCCCGCCCCGAGCGGCATCGGCGTGCCGCAGTCCGATGCGCCGAGATCCGTGCAGTGGCGCTGCATGTCGGTCCCGGATCCGAACGGCTCGAGCGACGCCGCGATCGCGATACCGCCGTACAAGCCCGGCGAATCGGCCATCGGCTCTTGCGGCGAGGCGTCGCGCGGGAAGACGACGAACGCGCCGGCGAGCGTTGCTGCGAGTGAAAAGCGCATCGAGAAAGCACGCGCATCATGGCAGAGTACGGATCGAACGGACGCCGTTTCGTCGCCGCGGTGCGGCGCGACGGCGTCGCGGCCTCGAGGGGCGATGAGCATCGACAAACCGAAAGATCCGAACGCGACGATCCAGATCGATCAGCTCGGCGCGCTCGATGAGGTCGTGCTCGACGAGCCTCCGCCTCCGGTGTCGGCGTCGCACGCCGCGAGCGCGCGCAAGACGCCGCCGCCGATTCCGTTCGCGTCGCAGCCTCCGGTTACCTCGCCCTCGCCCTCACGCGCGCCGAGCGTGCCCGCGGGCGCGGCTCCGCGAGCATCGGGGAAGACGATGGTCTACGTCGCGGCGTTCGTCGTTCTCCTGGTCGTCGCGATCGGCGCGGGGCTCAGCGTCGCTGGTCTCGTCGGTGGCAAGCCCGCGCCCGCCGCCAGCGCGGCGCCGCCGACCGCCGTCGCGACCGCGCCGCCTTCGAGTGCGAGCGCCACGACGTCGAGCGCGTCCGTGCCGGCGACCGCGCCGACGGACAACATGCTCGTCATCCCGCCGACGGAGATTCGCTCTCCTCAGTAGTGGTTACAGCGCCATCGCTTGCGGCGAGCGTCGCGACCTCTGCGACCTTCTTCCACATCGCCGTCTGGTCGCCTTCGTAGACGAGCGTGCCCGCCTGCGTGAAACGAAACGCGTACCGCGCGAGGACGCTCTCGGCCCCGCGCCGAAGCTGCGTCGCGCGGCACTCGAGCTCGATCGGATCGCCCGGACGCGCGAGCGACTTGAAGCGCGCGGAGTGGATGCGCCCGCCGTAGCCGATCCATCCGTCGGCGTGGCGAAGATCGAGGACGTAGTACGCGTGAACGAACGCGACCATGCCGGTCATGTGCACCATCAGCCCGCCCGACACGTGGCGCGGATGGCGCACCGGATGCGCGCGCTGCTCGCGCGTGAGCGGAAGATCGTCGTGCGTGGTCATGCGCGCGACGACGACGCCCGCGTCGCGATCGATGCGGAGCACGTCGTCGATGAGGAGCCCACCTGGGCCGTACGGGCAGTCGTCGACGAAGGCGGATTCGAGAGGCATCGCGGTCCCGAGCAGCCTAGCTCAAGCCGCGCAGAGTCAGAGGCCCGCGTCGCGAAGTCGGTCGAGGACGAGCGCGCAGTAGAGGTTCGGCCCCGGACAGCAGAGGTCGATCCCGTTGTTCACGCGGTTCGTGTGAATGCACACTTTCGATCCTTGCGACGGGTAGTAGTAAGCCCAGAAGAAGCACATCTCGTCGTTCGCCGATTCACCGAACTTCACCGTCTTCGTCGACGTGTTGTTCCACTCGCACGAGAAGCGAAACCCGCCGCCCTGCGGAATGGTGAATGGCGGATCTTGCACCATCGTCTTCGGCTCGTTCCACAGCCAACCCGGCACGTCGTAGACCGGCTTGCCCAGGTCCGATCCGTTCGCCGCGACCGAGACGCTGACGTTCGTCCCGAGCTGATGCTCGTGCCCCGTGATCGCGAAGAACTTCACGCCGTCGTACTCGGCAGGCAGCGGAAAGAAGATCGGCCCGAGCGTCGTCTTCGCGTTCGGTGGGAGCGAGATGTCGGGATCGCCGACGAAGAGGAAGTCGGCTTCGTCTTTGAAGCGCGTCTCGTCCATCGTCACGAACGTCGTCGTCGCCTTGATGTCGATCGGCGATGGTGTCGCGTTGATGTAGTGCACCTCGATCCGAATCATCTGGTTGGCTTCGAGCGCGAACGCGACGCCGTCGGGCAACGCGAGCGTGTCGTCGTGCTTCTGCGTCACGACGAGCGTCGATCCCTTCTGCGGATCGAGCGTGTCGGTGAACGGCGTGCACGCGAACGGGGTCATGCGCTCGACCGTCTCGTTGCTCCGGTAGACGATCATGTGGTGCGAGCCGTTGCTCAGCACGTTGTGGAGCGCGCCGATGTGCAGCTTGAGATCGTTACCGAGGCGCATCACGAGGCACTTCGTGTTCTCCTCGCCGGGCTGGACCGTGACGGGACCGAAGCTCAGCGAGTAGACGGTGCCGGCGTCGACCGTCGGCCCGGCGTCGGGCGCGGGCGTTTGGTCGGTCGCGCGCGTGGAGCTGCAAGCGGCGACGGCGTATCCAGTGAGGAGGCAAATGGCAGCGATCGATGCATGGTTCAAAGCGACACCTCGTCCCCCATCCACACCGTAGACGGCCAAGGGAGCATTAGGCGCTACCGAAGCGTCTCATCTCGCGCGGCGCTTCACTCCGTGGTGATCGCCGCCCGGAGACCGGTCGCATCGGCGGCGTTGTTGCCGTTGTTTCCGTAGTCGACGATGAAATCGACGATGCTCCCGGCGTTGAGCTGGTTGTGCGCTTGAACGAACGGAACGGCGTTTGGTCCGCCGTTGGTGTTGATCGTCTTGCCGATCTGAACCGAGCCGTTGATGAGCACGGTCACGCTGACGGTGGTGACCGGCGACGCGTTGGCGCCGCAAAGACCCGTGAAGAGCGCGTCGATCGCGTAGCGTGCCGTCACGGGCGCCGTCCAGCGGACGATCGAGTGCTCGTTGCTCGCGCCCGGATAAAACCCGAGGCTCCCCGCCGGCATCGTGAAGTTGCCGCCGTAGATCGTGGTCGCGTTTCCGGTGTTCAAGAAGACACTCGGCGTGAGCGTCCCGAGCGTGAGATCCCACACCTGGAGCGTCGTCTGCACGTTCGAATGAAGGAGGTACGGCGTGAAGGTCGACGCGAGCTGCGCGGTCCATCCATACGTCCAGTTGCCGGCCGGATTTTGCGTCGGCGAGAAATGCACGGCCGCGTCGTCGATGCACGCCTGACCGACGCACGTGAAGCCGGTTGGGCATGTCGCCGTGCACGGCGCAGCATCGGCGCGTCCGCCGTCGATCACGCTTCCGTCGGTCGTGCCGGCGTCGCCGACGCTGCCGTCGCTCGTGCCCCCGTCGGTGCCCGTCCCTCCGTCGCCGCTCGCGCCGTCGCTGCTGGCGTCGCCGACGCCACCGCCATCGCTCGACGACGCTGCGGTGAACGGATCACCGCCGCACGCGACGACCGACGTCGCGACAATCGCGAACCCCCACCCGATTCTCATCGTAACGAAGCGTAGCAGGTCGACGTGGAAAACCATCGCACCTGGGCGCGTCTTCTGGCACGACGCACCTTCGAATGAAGGCGCAGCCGCTCGGCCGACTCGACCACCTCACGTTCAAGGGGAATCTCCGCGAGACGCGCTACGGCTGGCTCCGACTCACGCCCGCGTACTCCGTCCACATGGTCGCGGACTTGCTCGAGCGGCACGCGACGCCGGCGACGAGGCTCCTCGATCCGTACTGCGGAACGGGGACGACCGCGCTCGTGTGCGCCGAGCGCGGTGTCGCGTGCGACACGACCGACATCAATCCGTTTCTGCTGTGGCTCGCGCGCGCCAAGACCGTCTCGTACGCGGCGCGCGATCGAAAGGCGTTCGTCGGTCGCGCCGGGGTCGTCGCCGACGCGATTCGCCGCGCGAACGGCGCGACGCCGTGGACGCCGCCGCTACATCAGATCGAGAAGTGGTGGTCCGCGCCGACGCTGTCCGCGCTAGGTCGCGCGATGGCCGTCATTCGCCGCGCGGAAGAAGACGCATCGACGCCGTCGGTCGATCTCCTGAAGATCGCCTTCTGTCGCACGATGATCGCGCACGCGAACGTGAGCTTCGGGCACCAGTCCATGTCGTTCAAGAAGACCATCGCTGACGGCGACGCCGACGTCGCCGACACCTGGGAGCGATCGATAGCGACGATCGCCGCGGCTGCGGCGTCCGAGATCCGCGCCGTCCCCTCGCCAATCCACTGCGACGCGCGCGATCTCCGCACGAAGCTCGATCGGGATAGCTACGGCTGCGTGATAACGTCGCCTCCGTATCCGAATCGAATGAGCTACATCCGCGAGCTGCGTCCGTACATGTACTGGCTCGGTTACCTCGAGGACGGTCGCGCCGCGGGCGAGCTCGATTGGAAGGCGATCGGCGGGACGTGGGGATGCGCGACGAGCAATGTCGCCAAGTGGACGCCCGAGGCGAACGCATCGATCCCGTACGCGCGGTTCGATGCAATCGTCGCGAAGATCGGGAAGACGAGCGACGTCCTCGGCCGCTACGTCGAAAAATATTTTCACGACATGATGGCGCATTGCCAATCACTCTTCGCCGTCGTCGCTCCCGGCGGAACGGTCCACTACATCGTCGGCAACTCGAAGTTCTACGACGTGATGCTCCCGGTCGAAGAGATCTTCGCGGCGATGTTCGAAGAGGTGGGCTTCGAACGGGCGAAGATCGAGACCATCCGCAAGCGCACATCGAAGAAGGAGCTCTTCGAGTTCGTCGTCAGCGCGAAGAAACCGAACCGTTCGCGCGCGCGCCGGTGATCGCGCGCACGACCACGATCACGAGCGTCGCGATCATCATGCCGGGCACGACGAAGCGCGCGAGGAGCCGCGCGAGCAGGAACGGAACGGCGAGCGGGACGACGCCGACCGCGTCGAGCGCGTAACCACCGAGGCCGTCGACGACGAGGACGATCGACGCGAAGACGATCGCGCGGCGAGGCGACCACCGCTTCATCATCACGGCAGCTCCGGCGTCGCGGTCAGCATCGCGAGGAGGATCGCGTTGCCGATCGATCCCGCGACTGCGAACGGTCGTCGGCCGCCGACGTCGACGGGCGCGCCGAAGAGGTTCGCGGTGCGGTAGATCGCCTCGTAGAGATCGCGATCGCCGAACATGCGCGCGCCGGCGAGGGTGAACGCGCTCGCGGTGACGCCGACGCCGAAGAGGACCGGGCCGGAGTCGATGTCGCCGCTCCCGACGTGCCCGCGCGCGTACTCGCGGACACCACCGAAGCCGAGGAATTCCGCGCGCTGCGACGTGCGGAGCGCCGCGAAGAGATCGCGCGCGAGGACGCGATCCGCGAACGAAAGAAAGTAGACGGCGATCGCGGTGCCGGACGCGCGCGGCGGACCAGCGGGTCGACCGCTCGCGGCGTTCATCGATTGGAAGGCGAGGCCCGACGCACCATCGATGCAGCATGCACGCATGGGGGTCGCGTATTTCGCGAGGAGCGCGCGGTGATCGCCGCCCGCGCCGCGATCGTAGAGGCCGATGGATCCGACGACGGCGGCGATGTCCGCGGGGTACGCCTCGCGCGGGTAGGTCTCGACGATCCCGTGCGGCGATGCGTCGAGCCGCCGTGCGAGCGCTTCGGTGAGCCGATCGTGCTGCGCGGCGAAGCGGTTGTTCGGTGCGAGCACGCGAAGCGCACCGAGCGCGAGGTTCGCGTAGCCGAGGTACGCATGACCATTCGTCGACCCGAGCGCGTCGAGCCCGCGCTCTCCCCACGCCTCTGCGCCGAACGCCGTCGACGCCGGATCGAGCACGCGCTCCGCGCACGTCTCGATCGCGGGGAGGAGCTCGGCACGAAGCTCAGGATGCGCGAGCGCGACCTGCATGAGACCGAGCGCCGCCATCTGGTGCGTGGCGAGGGTCCACTCGCCGTCGAACCGCGCGCTGCCGGTGTGAAACGACGAAACGCCGACGCCGGATCGGATCGCGTGTGCGACGGCTCGCGCGAGAGGCTCTTGCGCCGAGCGATCGCCGCGATGGATCGCGTCCACGCCGCGGCCACACCAGACGCGAGGGACGAACGACGCGCACACCACGGTGACGATCGCGAAGAGCGCCAGACGCGGCCACGGACGTTCGAGCGCGCGGAGCATACAACCGACGTCTTAGCGCAACTCGTCTCCCGGGATCTTCGAGGTGCGCACCTCGTGCGACGCGTTGGCGTCGAGCCATCGCAAGACAGCGCGAATGCTCCCGGTCGCGAGCGCAATGCACGTGTCGGCGCCGCCGTAATAGAGATGGATCGTGTCGCCGTCCGCGCCGATCGTGTAGCCGCACGGGAACGCCACGTTGCCGACGTCGCCGACGCGCTCGTACGACGCCTCGGGACCGAATATCCACGAGTCGCCGCGCGCGATGCAGAGCTCGGGCTTCTCGAGATCGAAGAGCGCGACGCCGAGTCGGTAGAGCGCGCCGGCCGCGGTGTGACGTACGCCGTGGTAGAGCATCAGCCATCCGCGCGGCGTCTCGATGAGCGGCGGCGAGAGCCCGACCTTGTTTGCGTCCCACCATCCGCCTTTGCGCGCGGCGAGCATCAGCTTGTGGCCGCCCCAGTTGCGAAGGTCCGGCGAGAACGAGATCCAGACGTGCGCGCCCGAGTCCGTCATCGGACGATGGATGAGCGCGAAGCTCCCGTCGATGCGACGCGGGAGGAGCGCGGCGTCCTTGTCGTCGGGTTGCATGACGAGCCCGTAGCGCTCGAAGCGACGAAAATCTTCGGTGAGCGCGAGCGCGACGCCGGGCCCGCCTTTGCTGAAGGCGGTGTACGCGATGACGTATTTGCCGAGCTCCTCGACGTACGTGATGCGCGGGTCTTCAATCCCCCAGAGCTCCTCGGGATAGTTCTCGGGATCGGGACGCAGCGTCGGCTCTTCGTCGATGATCCAGCCGTCGATGCCGTTCGCCGATCGCGCTGCGCACAGGTGCGAGTGCCCGCGGCGATCCTCGACTCTGCACAAGAGGAGCGTCGTGCCGTCGCGCAGACGCGTCGCGCCCGCGTTGAAAACGCTGTGCGCGGGATACGGCCAATCCGCGGCCGTGAGAATTGGATTCGTCGGGTGACGAACGAACAGAGTCTCGTAGACGCGCTTGGTGGTCATTCGTTCATCTCCGGTCCCGTGGGTGACGTCGAGTCGCTCCACGAGTCGGCGGGGAGTCGCGCCTGGCTCGGGCGTTCGGTCATGTCGCGATCGGCCGATCGCATCTCGAGGAGAGTCATCAAGAACGAGAGCGTCGACTCGGATCCTTGGTTTTCGTTCGGGCGATCGGCGTGGAGCCCGTCGCGGCATCCGCCCGTCGCGCCGTCGTAGAGCGAGCGCTGCAGGTGATTCTGACCGAGGAACCACGAGTACGCGCGGCGCGCGTGGTCCGCCCAGCGCGGATCGGCCGTCACGCGACGCGCTTCGTGGCACGCGGCGACCATCGCGCACGCCTCGACCGGTTGCTGATCGAACTCCGCCTTCGTGCCACCACGCGAATGGAATCCGTTCGACCCGACCGGCTCGAAGTAACCGTTCGGTCCCGTCTGAAGCTTCGCGAGCCAATCGAGCGACTCGAGCCCCGCCGCCGTCATCTCTTCGTCGTTCATGCGCGAGCCGGAGACGATGAGCGCCTGAGAGAGTCGCGCGTTGCAATACGTGACCCGCTCTTCGAACCACAGCCAATCGGGAGCCTTCGTGCGTCGGTAGATGTCGATGAGCTTGTCCGCGAGCGTCTTTCGCAGCGCTTGCACGCCACTCTCGCCTTGGAACGCGCGCAGGTACTCGTCGATCCCGAAGAGCGTGTACGCCCACGCGCGCGGGCTCGCGAACTCCTGAACGACGGGGAGCGCCGCGTGAAAGAGCTCGCCTGCGAGGCTCTTCTGTCCCGGACTTCGCGAGCGTCCGACCACCGTGCCGAGAGACCAGAGCGCGCGGCCGTGGCTGTCCTCGGAGCCGCACTCCTCCATCCATCGCCGCGAGTACGACATGAAATTGCGGAATCGACCGAGACGACGATGAAACGCGTAATTGACGAATGCCAAATAGCGCGACGAGAGCTCGCGAACGACCTTCGCGTTTTCGCTCCCTTCGTCTTCGACCAGCGCCATCGCGAGGAGTGCGCGCGCATTGTCGTCGACGCAATAGCCGTCTTCGTAGCGCGGGACGCCGAACGTCGCGTGCTGAAAGACTCCGGTGGAGTCGGTCATGAGGCGAAGGTGGTCGAGGTTGATCGCGGGGAGCTCGGCCGGTCGCGTTGCGAGCGTCTTCGCTTGGAACACCGTGCGCCGGCGATCGGCTTGATCGGCGTGCGCGCGTTCGAAGGTTCGTCGGTAGCTCTGCGCGACCGCGGGCCAGAGCATGTCGTGGCCGGCCGCGGCGGCGCGTTTGCAGATCGCGGCACGCTTCGCGTCGTCGGAGAAGAGACCGATGACCTCGCGTGCGATGGCGGCCGGATCGCGCCACGGGACGAGGATGCCGCGCCCGTCTGCGAGCAGCTCCTTCGCGTACCAATACGGCGTCGAGATGACTGCCTTGCCCGACCCGACTGCGTACGCGAGCGTCCCCGACGTGATCTGCTCGGGCTTCAAGTACGGAGTGATGTAGATGTCGGCGGCGGAGAGGAACTCGGTGAGCTCGGGGAGGCTCACGAACCTGTCGTGAAAGATCATGTTCCCGTCGACGCCGAGGCGCTGCGCGCGGCTCTCGAGCATGAGGCGGTACTCTTCGCCGTGGTTCTCGCGGATGTGCGGATGCGTCGCACCGAGGACGATGTAGACCGTGTCGGGGTAGCGCTCGAGGATCGCGGGCATCGCGTCGACGACGTGCTCGATCCCTTTGTCGGGTGACAAAAGCCCGAATGTGAGGATGACCCGTTTGCCTTCGACGCCGAGCTGGTGCTTGCTCCGTGGCGCGGACGGGACACTCGGAATGCCGTGTGGAATGAGATCGATCTTCCCCGAAGGGACGGCGTGCACGTCGCGCAGGATCTTCGCGCCGAGCTGGCTCATCACGACGATCCGCTCGGAGAGCTGCGTGAGCTCGTCCATCACGCCGCGCTGAAAGGGATTCGGCTCGGTGAGGATCGTGTGGAGCGTCGTGACGATTGGCATGCGAAGCTCGCGCAAGAGCGCGAGGACGTGGCCGCCGGCCTTGCCGCCGAAGATTCCATATTCGTGTTGTACGCACACGATGTCGACCGTGCTGACATTGAGGAAATCGGCGGCGCGTCGGTACGACGGCAAGTCGCCGTCGGCGATCTCGAACCGAACGCGCGGCGGATAGGCATGCACGCGCCCCTGATCGTTCATCGCGAGGACGAAGCAATCGACGTCGGGAGATTCTGCGGCGAGCGCTTCGGTCAGATCGGTCGTGAACGTGGCGATTCCGCATTGTCGCGGCACGTGATTGCCGAGCAGGGCGACTCTGCGGATCGCACCCGTACCATTGTTGGCGATATCGATGATTCCTCCGAGCGAGCGCGCACGTGCTGGAGTGGGGCGCGCACGGTCGTCACGCCCGACGATCGCCCACGGAGGCGGCTACTATGCGCTCAAGGGGCTGAGCGCGCCACCGCCGATGCGCGCAATGGCGCTCTCGCAGTCGTCGGCATACGCGCGAATCTTCAGACCGCGCGCGATCTCGAGCGCGCGACCGAGCTCGTCGGGAGCGCGTGCGTCGGTGCGCGATGCCAACAAGCGTCCGAGCCAATAGCGCGAATGCAGCTCGCCCCACGGATCGCCTGCGTCGCGGAAGCGATCTGCAGTCGTGGCAATTCGCCCCGCGGCCGCGGACTCGCCGTCGACGCCGTCGAGGTATGCGAGCAACACTTCGTCGTGTCCCTCTCCTTGATTGCCGATGTCCGACGCGAGCTCGCGCGACGCGGTGAGCGCGTCACGTGCCAGCGCGTGGTTGCCGAGTCGAATGTGCTGCTCGGCGAGGTTGTGGAGGTGCAAGCTCTGTTCGGATCGGAAACCGGTCCGCTTCGCGAGATCGACGGCCGAGCGTGAGACCTCGGCGGCGCGCGCGTACTCACCGGCGAAGTACAGACAAAGAAAACGCGCCTTGAGGCACAGCACCTCGTAGAGCGGGCTCTCCCTCGCGACCGCGACGAGCTGCTCCGCGCGTCGCACGGAGTCGAGACTCTGCGCGAGCGCCTCGTGACCGTTCACCGCGACCTCCGCGGTCGCGAGCGAGAGCATCGTCTCGGCCTGCATGCGCCCTCCCTCGGAGAGGTCGACCTTCGACAGCAGGTCCACGACGCGGCCGAAATCGCCCTGCCAGAGCGCGACCTGTCCCGCGGCGGTCCACACCGCTTGGAGGCGCGGATCGTCTTCCGGCAGGCGTGACGCGGCCTCGTCGAGAAGCGTGCGCGCCTTCGGAAAATCGGAGAGCGCGCCGAGCGCGTAGCCTGCGCGCGCGATCGACTCGGTGACGATCGTCGCGTTGGTCGATTCTCGCAGCGCGTCGAGCGCGCGCTCGAGTGCGGCGTGGACGACGGCGACGCCCGGCGTCGCATCGCTCGCGCGCGTCGCGAACGTGACGTGTCGCTCGAGCCCGTTCGTCACGTCGCCGGCGTCGATGCCGCGCGTCGCCTCGAGCGCGTCGGCGAGCAGACGGAGGCGCGCGGCGAGGTCCTCGATCTTCTCTTCGCGCGCGTTGGATACGAGGAGCGACCGCACCATGCACCGCGCGGCGATGTCCGAATGCCCGCGCCCCCAGTGCGACTCACCCGCCTGCGCGAAGCAGTCGGCCGCGTGCGCGCGCTCGCCGGCTTCGAGCCAATGCATCGCGACGACCTCGCGATCTTCGTCGGCGCCTTCGAGCCATTTCGCCGCGAGGCGATGACCGAGCACGCGGTCGTCCTCCGTCAGCGTCGCGTACGCTGCGCCGCGAAGGAGCCCGTGCCGGAACGCCAGCTCGC
Organism: Polyangiales bacterium; assembly: GCA_038209335.1. GTDB lineage: Bacteria > Myxococcota_A > Polyangia > Polyangiales > Polyangiaceae > JBBQXV01. The sequence goes on from JBBQXV010000245.1 coordinate 12,317, forward strand.
GCGCTCCCGCGAGGCGCGGATGGTCGGAGGTGACGATCGTCTCGTGCTGGATGAGCGCGGCGAGGATCGGCTCGACCTGCGACGGGAGCTGACCGACGAGCGCGCTCACCGCTTCGAGCCAGAAGACCTCGCCGAAGATGCTCGCCGCGCGGAGGACTCTGCGCGACGTCGTGTCGAGTCGTTCGAGGCGCGCCTGCGCGACCGCGATGACCGACTCGGGGAGCGCGTCGAATCTCCGCGACGACTTCGGGAGATCTCCGGACCGCTCGCCTTCGATCGCGGCGCGAATGAGCTCCTCGAGGAAGAACGCGTTCCCCTCGGAGCGCGCGACGAGCCGCCCGACGCTGTCTCGCGCAGTGGAGTCGCCCATCGCGTCGCGCACGATTCGCGCGCACGCGCGCTCGGCGAGAGGCGGAAGATGAATCTCGGTGACGCCACGACGGGACCACAATCCGGGAAATCGCTCGTGGATGTCGGGCCGCGCGAGCGCCAGCAAGAACAGTCGCGCGCTGTTCAGCTTTCGTAGCGCGTCGTCGAGGAGCTTCATCGACTCGCGATCGGCCCAATGCAAATCTTCGAGGACGAGGACGAGCGGCGCGCGTTCACACCACGCGCGCGCCAGCGTCTCGAACGCGACGCGAATCTGATCCGCCATCGCCCCGGCGCTCTCTCGCGCGGCGCGCAATTGCAGGCGTTCGTCGTCGTCGAACGGAGCGCCGACGAGCTCTCCGAGGAACTCGACGACGCGTGTCGCCTCTTCCTTGTCGTGCACGTGCTGCGCGACGTGCTCCTCGAGCTTCCGCTGCGTGATCTCGGGAGGCTCGTCCTCGCGGAGGCCCGCGCCATGGCGCACCGCTTGCGCAACGACGGCGTACGGTGTCGCTGTGTAGAGCGGATCTCCAGCGCACTGCAGGATCGTCGGCGACGTGACGTCGGCGAGCGCGCGAAGACGACGCACGAACTCGTGGCGCAGGCGCGATTTGCCGATGCCGGGCGGCGCCGTCACGAGGACGACGCTCGCGCCGCCACCGTCGACGCATCCGGCCAGGGTCGCGTCGAGGATCGCAAGCTCGCGATCGCGTCCGACGCACGACGTCGGTCGACCGAGCAGAGGTCGCGAAGCGTCGAGCGAGTGGCGTGCGTCTTCGACGACGAGCTGGTCGCCGTCGCGGCGCACGTCGAAGCGCGACGCGATGAGCGCGGCGGTGACGTCGTCGACGTAGACGCCGCGACCCGGCGCCGCGACGCGCACGATCCGAACGCCGCGCTCGATCGCTTCGCCGACCGGGAGTCTCCCGCCCGTGATCGCCATCCCGGTCGCCATCGCGACGCTCGCGGCCGGTACGAGCTCGACGACGTGCTTGCCGAAGCGCGCGAGGAGCGACGCCTGATCCGCGGCGCTCATGTCGTCCGGCGCGAGCGCGATCGCCGTGCCGTCGGCGAGGGGGTGCACGCGCACACCGAAGCGCGGAGACGCGGCGGACAGCTCCTCGAAATTTGGACGTACGCGGCGCGTCGAATCGGTGTCGTCGGGTGACGGCGCCGTCGCGCGCGGGAGCGCGGCCAAGAGCACTGTGACCACGCGCTGCTCGCTCGCGCCGAGCGCCATCGACAGCGGCGTGCTCCGCCCCGACGCCGGCGTCTTCCACATCCCGCTCAGCCACTGCCCGAGCTCCGCCCCGTCGCGCGGGCGGCGCGCAGGATCCTTCGCGACCATGCGATGCACGATCGCGTCGAGCTGCTCGGGGACGTCGCGCCGCAGCTCGCGAACGCGCGGCGCCTCTTCGA
>JBBQXV010000246.1:0-14100 GCA_038209335.1 Polyangiales bacterium
GCGACACCGACGACGTACTCGAGCCCGGCGTGCGGATCGACATCGGCGAGCGCGGTGCTTCGCGCGAAGCCGCGGACACCATCGGGCGCGACGACGACGCGCGCGACCTTCGTCGTCAGGTTCTTTACCTTGTGCGATCCGCTCGCCGCCGGCGCGCCGAGCGATCCCGGCGCGAAGATCCACAGCGCCCCCTGCCCCTTCGCTCCGCTCGGCTGATACGAAGCCGACCTCACGACGAGGAGCGGCGTCGCGCTCGGCCCGTCACGCACGACGTCGATCGCGCTGCCGAACGCCGCACCGTCGGGCCTCGTGGCCGGATCGAGATGGATCGCCCAGCTCGGCTCGCTCTCGAATTTTCCTTCGCTCGTCCCGCGGTACACGAGCACCGAACCGTGCGATTTGCCCGGCGCCGGATGGGAGGACAGCGGCGCGCCGACGACGAGATCGATCGCGCGATCTCCATCCATGTCCATGAGCGCGAGCGCGCGACCACCGCCGAGCGGCGTCGCTGCGCACGCGACCGGCGCTTCGGGATCGTCGGAGAGCGTGTCGCGGATCTCGATCACTTGCCACGGGATCGCCGCCATCACGCCGCGCTTCTTCGCTTCGTTGCGGTAGACGTAGACGCGACCGCCGTCGCACGTCATCTGGAACGGACTGCGTGCGCCCGGCGCGCTCGCGACGAGCTCCGGCGCGCCGTCGCCGGTGAGATCGGCCATCGCGATCGCGCTCCCGAAGCGATGGTTCGCCGCTTCGCCCGCGAGGACGCGATCCGCGTCGCGCTCGAGGCCGCCCTTTGCGCCGAGGAAGATCGACACTTCGCCGCGCTTGCTCTCGCCGAGATCTTCGTCGGGCACGCCGGAGACGACGTCGTCGATGCCGTCGCCGTTCACGTCGCGCACGAGGAGCACCGAGCCGTAGCGATCACCCGCGTGGTCGCCTTCGATCGCGTCGGGCGGCTCGACGAACGTGCCGTCGCCCTTGCCGTAGTAGACGAGGATGCCGCCCGCTTCGAACGCGGTCTTGCTGCGCTCGGCGTGACCGACGACGAGATCGGCGATGCCGTCGCCGTTGACGTCGCCGCTCGCCATGTCGCCCGCGCCGGTCTGCGTTCCGCGCACGGTCGACGACGCGCCGACGACGTCGCCGATCAACACGCGCACCTTCGACGTCTCCTTCGTGAAGCGATCGGTGACGGTGACGTCGGAGAATCCCGGCTTCGTGCCGGTCGCGTCGAACGTCACGACGCCCGCGTCGCTCCTCGCTTTGCCGCCGCCGCTGATCGCGCCGACGTCGACGCTCCCCGATCCGCCGCGCCAATCGAGGCGGACCTTTGCGCCCGCGGGGACGGCGACGATCGCGGCGCGCGGTCGAAGCGGCGACGCCTTTCCGACCGACACGGTGAGACGCGCTTCGCGACCGCTGCCGCCGTCACGCGCGACGAGGTGGTAGGCGCCGTCGACATCGCCCGCGGTGAACGTCCCTTTCGCATCGACGCTGCCGGTCTTTCCGCCGTGCGTGGGCGCGTCGAGGAGCGTGTAGCCGACGTCGCCGAGCGCGCCGCGCGCAGCGAACGTCACGGCGCCGCCGCGCGCGATCGCGATCGACTGCGGCTCGACGACGAACGGCCCGACGACGTCGACCTGCGCGCGCGCTTCGGATTTGCAGAGGCCGTCGCGCGCGACGACCGAGATCGTCCCCGACTGCGCGCTCACGCGAAGGCCGCCGCCCGGCTCGATCTCCGCGCCGAGCGCGTCGCCGTCGATCGAGAACACCGCCGCGCGCGATCCACCGACCGCGTGGAGCTGCGTCGCTCCGAGCGTCGGCATCTTCACGCGCGCCGGCTCGATCCGTAGCGGCGCGCACACCGGCGCCGCACTCTCGGCCGTGTCCGCGAGCATCGCGCACGCGATCGGAATCGCGGCGAAGAGACCGTAACGCTTCATCCGCCGCCCGGAAGCAGTGCAGGGATCGGCGGCTTGGGATCGCGGAGCGTCCAAGGATCGAGCCCAGCGCTCGCGAGGAGCGTCGCCGCGATGTGCTCTGGCAAGATGTTCTCGCCGCCCGTCGACACCACGCGCCGCGCCTTGAAGTCGTAGCGCCCCGACCCCATCCCGACCTCGCCCGACGCGCCGACGACTTGATTGCCGACGATGCCGGCGCCGGCGAGAAGACACGAGCTCGTCAGGTGATGATCGCGTCCGCCGAATTGATTGAAGAGCGGCGTGCGCGAGAACTCGCTGAAGCAGAGGATCGTCGTGTGATCGAGCCAGCTCTTTCCGCCCGTCGCCTTCGCCAGCTCGGCGGGCGCGTCGCTCTTCGCGAGATCGTCGATGAGCGCGGCGAGCGCGGCGATCCCGGGATGGAGCGCGTCGGCGTGGTTCGGGTTGCCGACGAAGTGCGTATCGGTGCCGTTGCCGATGACGAGCGACACGCACTGCGCGACCGATTGCTTGATCGCCTGCGCCGCGAACGCCGCGCGCGCGCCGGGCGATCCCGCGTCGCCTTTCCCGAAGCCGTACTGCGCGCGCACCTTCTGGCTCGCCTCGTCGTCGCTCCCGACGAACCGAAACCGCTGCGCGAGCTGCGACGCGAGCGTCGAATGCGCCGTCGAATCCGCGCCGCGCATGCGCGACAAGATCCCGCGGCGGTCGTACACGTTCACGTCGCACGACGTCCCCGTCTTCGCGTAGTCCGCGAGCGCCTCTTCGACCGCGTCGCGCTCGAGCAAGTCCTTCCCGCGGTCGAGCACCTGAAGCAGATCGTCGATGCTGTCGACGCGCATCGCCGAGTACTGCCCCGGGTAGCGATCGTTGTAGCTCTCGACGCGAAGCGAGAGTGCCGGCAGCGGCGCCGACGATCCCATCTGCGCCGCGCATTCGCTCGCGATGCTCGTCCCGCGCGCGGTGTTCCCCGCGGGGAACTTGCTCGTCAGAAAGTACCGATACCCGACCTCGTGCCCGAGCGTCCCCATGTTGATGCCGCGCACGATCGCTATTTTCTCGAAGTACTTGGACAGCTTCGGCGCGGGCGACGCGGGCTTCTCGGTCGCGGGGCCGAACGTGAGGTTGCCCGCCTTGATCAGCCGCGGCGTGAACCCGTTGTGCCCTTCGAGGTTCGCGTAGCGCGTCTCGGTCAACGTCGTGCTGCGGTTCGAGTCGTCAAAACGCTTTTCGTTCGCTTCGGTGTCGCGGGGATCGAGGAAGAGGAGCTGGTCCCACCCGCCCGGGAAATACGCGAAGACGAACCGTCGCGTCGTCTCGCGCGCCGTCGCTGCCGAGGCGAGGCGCTCGATGCCGAGCCGCGACGCGAACCCAGCCGCGCTCGCAGCGAGAACACCGCGAAGGAGATCGCGTCGTGAGAACCCTGGTCGCGCGTATTTTCGGCTCATGTTTGCACCTATGTACGGCCAATCGTCAGTACGTGAGAAATTGCGGGTCCGTCGCCATGGCGATGCACACGGCTCGCCAGCCGTCGGCAGGCGACGCGGCGACGCGCTTCGTCCCGTTGGTGTCGACGCCGGCGGCCGCGGTCGACGCTTTATCGAAGAGCGTGAGCAACGGGAGGAGCTGCGGATCCTCCGGCGCGACGTGACGTCCCCAAAAACGAAGCGCGAGGTAACCGAGGTTCTTGCGGATCGCTGACTCGTTCGACGCGCGCGTGTCGGTCGCTCCGGCATGGCGGAGGATCCGCGGCGGTGGCGACTTCCCTTCGACGTCCGCCTTCACCGCGGTCCGGCACGCGACACGCGCGGCATCGCTCGCGAGCTTCGCGAACGTCACCGCCGGCTCGATGCTCTCGCTCGTCGACGTCACGTAGTCCGGCCGACCGAGCGTCGCCGCGAACGCCTCGAGCATGTCCGCGTCCGGCAGCTGCGAGAACCCCGTCGGCGAATCGGGATCCGACACGCGACGCGACGCGACCCACGTGAACCCCGTCGCCGCGAGGAGCGAAGCGCGAAGCTGCTCGACATTGAGCCGACGCGCGGCGCGCCCGACGCGATCGTTGTTCGACGCGGGATCGCCGACGGGAACATCGGGATGTCCGTCGGGCATCGACGTCGCGGCTTGCACGTCGACTGCCTTGCCCGGCGACTCCTTCGCTCGTGGCACGGGCGTCGCGCCGCATGCGACGAGCGTCAACGAGAGGAGAGATTTGAACAGGGAGGACGGGAGGGCGGGAGATTTCAATCGACCCTCCTGTATGCGGGCGACGTGACGATCGCGCGGACGAGCTCGCGGTAGCTGTGGCGCTTGCCGGCGAAGAGGACGACGAGATCCGGGAGCACCGCGCCCATCTCGTTCTCGCTCATCGTGCGACCGAGGAGGCGCGACCATGCGTTGCGAACCGCACACGCTTCGAGCTCGCCCGACGCGATCGCGCTCGACACGAGCCCCTGCGGCCCTTCGTCGATCCGCTTCTCTTCTTCTTTCGTACGATACAAATATCCGCGGAGCGTTCCCGCGTAGCGCGCGCCATCCGCGTCGACCGTGCTCGTCACGTACTGCTGACGGCAACGCGGCGTGCACCCTTGCCCGGTGAGCGCGCATTGTTGGCAGTACGGATCGAACGACGGGTACTCGTCGGTCGCGAGGTACTTCGCGCTTCGCTCGGCCCATCGACCGAACCATGCCGTCATCGGCTCGATCGCGGAGTGGCAATTCTTGCAGCCGCATCGCCGCGCGAGGTTCGGCTCGCGCGTGCACGCGTCGTCGGGCGACGGAAGCGCGGCGCTCGCGGGGGTGAACGGTCTGCACATGAACGCCGTTCGAAACTGCGACACGCGCGCGCGCCACGTCGGAAAGCGCCCGAGGTACGCCGCCGTCGTGAGCACACCGGCATGCTCCGCGTTTCGCACGAACTCGTGGAACGTGACGTCGTCGTACGCGACCGTCGGAATCGCGTCGGGTGGCGCGGGCGCGCCGATCTCGAGCCCCTGCACCGCCGGCAGCTGGTTCTTGTAGAGGAACGCGAGCGGCCCGTTGAGAAACGATCGGCGCGTTCGAAAAATGTCGAAGTAGTCCTCGTCGCGACCGACGACCGACGCGACGATCCGCAGCGGCTCTTCGTTCAGCGCGCTCCGCACGAGGTACTCCGCGCGCGACGCGATCCCGCTGTTGAACGCGACCGACGGCATGCAATACGTCCCGTCCGGCCCGCATCCGCACGACGGATCGCGCAGCGTCAGCGACGCGCAGCTCGCGCCCGTTCGGACGCTCGCGGTGCGTGTCTGCGCTTCGTACGCGCACGTCCGCACATCGCCTTTGCCCGACCAGTAGTGACGCATCTTGCGAAAACCTTCGCGGCGTTCGCGAAAGAAATTTTCCGGATCGTTCGGCAGGAGCGTGTTCACGCACGAGTTCACGACGCGGTACGGATGCGACTCCGGGCAATGCATCGCAGCCGGATCGAGCTCGTGCGGATCTTTGTCCGCGCCCTTCGCGTTCATCGCAAAATAGAATTCGCGCTTCTGTTTGTAGTCCTTCGCCGCGCGCTCCTCGGGCGTCTTGCTCGAGCAGTAGTTCGGGCAGTGCGCGGCGTCGTGGTACGGGAGCGGCACGCCGTCGTCGTCGTAAAACGAGTAGGTGCGCGCCTTCTTGTCGCTCCCGGTGACTCGATACACGGGCTGCTTCTGACCCGACGGCGAAGGCGCGGGGTACTCGAGCGTCGGATCGCAACCGAGCCCGCGATCGGTCCCGCGGAGAAGGCGCGTCACGTTGTTGTCGCCGTAGAAGACGAAGCCGTGCGGCGCCTTTCGCTTCGACGGCGGAGTCCCCTTCGGCGGCGGACCGTCTTCGAGGAGCGCGGGATCCGGCGAGAACGTTCCGCCGATCTGTCGTCCCGTCTTGTCGTCGAAGTCGGACGCGACGAGCGGCTGGCCGCGCACGTGGAAGCCGTCGATGTTCGGCCACAAGAGCGCCTTGTGCCAATGCTCGACCTGCGCGACGAAGTCGTCCGAGCGAAGCATCGCGTCGATCATCGCGGCGGGCACCTCGCCCGACTTCTCGACCTGTTCGAGCTCGTCGATCGACGGCGGCCGCGCGCGCAGATCGAGCGAGAGCTGACGCAAGTAGCGCGTCGGATCCGTCGTGCACGCCGGGCACGACGGCGCGGACGACGACGGCGACGCGCTCGCGCTCGCACGCACGGGCGGCGGCGACACCGCCGAGAGCCCGCCGTGCGCGCACGCCGCGATGGTCACCACGAGTGACGCGACAAGGGCAGAGGTTCGAAGATCGCTTTTCGTCATTCGATGCTCGCGCGCAGCATCCTATCGACGATCCGCTTCACGCGGCGATTCACTCCGTGGATCTTTTGACGGAATGACACGTGGCTCGGTGAAATGCGCGAGCCGTCGCGAGGCCAAACGCGTCGAAGCCGCGGCGCGAACGGGGCGCCACGGCTTCTCTGCAGATCTCGACGAGACAGCGCGTCTCGCGGAGAGCTCAGTCGCGAATCAGCCGCCGCCACCCGCGTCGGCCGGACCGCCGTCGCGTCGTCCGCCGTCGCGCGTGCCGCCATCCATCCGCGGCGGGAGACACGCGTTCAGACCGATCTGGCTCTGCCGGCACACCTCGCCCATCGAGCACTCCGACGACATCGCGCAAAGCTGACCCTGCGCGCACGGTCCCGCGCCGCACGTCGCCTCGATGGTGCCCATCCCGAGGGTCACGCAGCAGACTTGTCCGGAGGAGCAGTTCGACGAGCTCTCGCAGGCGATCGCGCCACCCGTGCACGCGGTCTTGCCGGTGCAGGCCGTCGACAGACCGCCTTCGCCCGCAGTGACGCAGCAGACTTGCGTCGCGACGTCGCACATCGAGCCCATGCCGCACGCGACCGTGCCCATGCCGCCGCCGGTGTCCGGCGTCGTCCCCGTGTCCGCCCCCGTCGACGTGTCGGCTGCGACGCTGGAGTCCGTGCCCGTGCCGGCGTCGACGTTGCCGCCACCGCCGTCACTCGTCGAGCCACCGCAACCCGCTGCGACCGCGACCGCGATACCCACTGAGCACAGGAACAACTTGCGAACGATCGTCATGACTTCCTCCTCGAGATTCTTTAAGAGCGCGGCGTAGCTATACCGAAGAATCCAGCGGATGAAAGGCGGCGAACGCGCATCGCGCACGATCGCTCCTACATGTTCGACGGCTGTACAGTGCAAATTCACGGCGATGCTGTAGCCCGCGAACGCTCGTCGCCTGGATCACGCGCACCAGGGGGGTGTGTCGGCGCCGCGATCGGGCTCCGCCAGTCGTGCGCAACTGCAGCCGAAATCACGGTGCGTGGACACTTCGACGTCCACCTGCGCTGCAGCGTTGCGCCACGCGCGGTCGGGCGCGCGCGGGTACGAAGCTCGCAATGCCCTGGTCATGCGCCAAGGGTCGACGTTTGCGGTTCTGATGCTCCTGTCGGGTTGCGCGGTGACCGACGCTTCGAACGACGGAGCGCCTTCGGCGCCCGCGGCGTCCACTTCCGCGGCGCTCGAACGGCTCGAACGCGAGACCGGCGCGCGATGGACCGCCGTGATTCACGCGCAGCTCGGGACGCCGGAGCATTTGTCGGCGTCGTCGAACGTGCGCATCGCCGACGGCGCCACGGCGTCGCAGACCGTCGTCGCGTTTCTGACGAAGCACAAAGACCTCTTCAAGATGATCGATCCGGCGAGCGAGCTCGAAGCGGCTCGCGAAGAGCGCGACGATCTCGGGATGACGCACGCGCGCTTTCGTCAGGTGACGCGCGGCGTGCCGGTGATGGGCGGCGAGCTCTACGCGCACTTCGACAAGAGCGGCGCGCTCGCGTCGATCGACGCGCACTGGGTGCCGGGTCTCGACGCGATCACGACGACGGCAGCGATCGATTCCGATGCAGCGATCGCGCGCGCCACGAGCGATCTCGCGAACGACCTTCCGACGAGCGCGATGTCGTGGAGCCGCGCGCCAGTCGCCACGCCGATCGTCTTCGCCGACGGCGAGCGCGCGCCGCGCCTCGCGTACCGCGTGCAGCTTCGCACCGGCGGCTACTGGACGTCGAAGATGGAGTACGCGATCGACGCGGCGTCGGGCGAGGTGCTCTCGAAGTACGACGACATCCAGACGATCGCCGGCACCGGGGCCGGCGTGATGGGCGACACGAAGGCGCTGCAGATCGCGACGGCGACCGGCGGCTACCAGCTCCGCGACACGACGCGCACGCCGAACGGAATCGTCACGTACACGAGCGCGCAGTCGCAGACGACGCCGGGGACGCTCCTCACATCGACGACGACGTCGGCGTGGGACACGGGCGTTACGGGCGCGGGCGCCGGAGTCGATGCGCACTTCTACGCGGGGATCGTCTACGATTATTACAAGACGCATCATGCTCGCGCCGGCATCGACGGCAACGACGGGCAGATCGTGTCGAGCGTTCACTTTCAGAGCCGCTACGACAACGCGTTCTGGGACGGCACACAGATGGTCTACGGCGACGGCGACGGAACGCAGTTTCGCGCGTTCTCCGCGTCGCTCGACGTCGTCGGGCACGAGCTCACGCACGGCGTGACGCAGAACACGTCGGCGCTCGTTTATCAGAAGCAGTCGGGCGCGTTGAACGAGGCGGTGTCGGACATCTTCGGGACGTTCGTCGAGCACTCCGCGCAGCCGGATCCGGTGAAGAACTGGCAGCTCGGCGAAGGGCTGTCGCTCACGAACCATCCGTTCCGCGACATGATTCATCCCGCGAACGGAATGCAGCCGGCGCACATGACGCAGCTCGTGAACACGACGCAAGACAACGGCGGCGTGCACACGAACTCGGGGATCGTGAACAACGCGATGTACCTGATGACGATGGGCGGGACGAACGACGTCTCGCACACGGTCGTGCAGCGCGGCATCGGGTGGGATCGATCGGCGCAGCTCTGGTACCGCGCGGCGTTCCACTACTTTACGTCGACGACCGACTTCGCGGGCGCGGCGCGCGGGACGCTCACGGCGGCGACGGACCTGACGTTCACGCCCGACGAAGCGGCGATCGTCGAGTGCGCGTGGATCGCGACCGGCGTTCTCACAGGCACATGCAAGCCGCTCGGGACCACGTCGCCGGCGCCGACCGACGCGGGCACGACTCCGCCTCGCGGAGACAGCGGTGGAGGCGATCCGCCGCCGCAGCAACCGCCGCCGTCGCAAGGTGGAGACGACGCAGGTACCGGCGGTCCGGGGCAGACGCCGCCGGGGGCGAGCGATGGAGGCGCGGCGACGCCGCGATGGCACGGGTTCACGCCGGCGGACACGAACGCTTGCTCGGTCGAAGCGGTCGGATCGTCGAGCGGCGCGGGCGGCGCGGCGATCGCGCTCGCAGCGGCGGCGCTCATCGCGGCGCGACGGCGGAGGTGGTTGCGCGCGGTGGCGAAGTGATGAAAAGCACGCTCACCTTGCTCGCGTGCACGCTCGCATCCGCGGGTGCGATCGCGTGCTCGGGCCCGGACGGACGACCGATCGATCCGACGCCGCCCGCAAGCTCGTCGCAGGCAGGCGCGGACGCGGGCACAGCTCCGCCGCAGAACGATCCGTCCGTCGTGCTCCAGATCATGCCGGGCTCGACGCACTCGGGATTCGACGGCGTGCACATGTACCGCGTGCCGGTCGCGGTCTACGGCTCGAAGGACGCGACGCTGAGCGCTTCGGATCCGACGATGGTCGCGATCGCGACGGCCACGCTCGTCGACACGTCGCAAGACGACGGGAAGTATTTCATCGTGACGACGAAGAAGGCGGGGACGTTGACGCTGACGGCGAGCGCGCACGGGCACGCGGTGTCCGCGACGTTGGCGATCGCGGCGTACGCGGCCTCGGAGTGGTCGACGGGCGAGCAGCGCTACATGAACACCGCATCGTCGGGTCCCGCGTGCGTCCAGTGCCATTCGTCGAACGGCGGGATCGATCATTCGCCGTCGCAGATGGCGTCGGCGGCCGACGGCGACATCGTGAGTGTCATCACGACCGGCGTCCTCGTCGAAGGGAACCCGATCACCCAAGTGCGTCACAAGTGGGCCGTGAACGACGTCGAGGCAAAGGGCCTCGTCGCGTACTTGCGCGCGCTCGCGCCGCGAGGCTTCACCGATTCGTTCTGAGGAGCGATCGCGTCAGAGCGTCGACGTGTCGGTGTCGATTCCCAGGAGGACGCGACCTGCGAGCGTCGCGGTCGTTGCGCTGACCATCACGTGCTGCGTCGCTACGTGGACGTCGCGGAAGTGACGTTGGAGCGGACTCTTTGCGTAGATCGCCGAGCCGCCCGCGGCTTCGTAGACGAGATCGACGGCCGCGGCGGCTTCCGTCGTCGCGTGCACCGATGCGATGCGGAAGTGGGCGCGCGTGTTCAGCGATGCGGCGCCGTGCGCGCGGACGTCGGCTTCGACCTGGGCGATCGCGTCGTGCAGACCGGCGCGTGCGGCGCGGAGCTTTGCCTCCGCGCGGGCGACGTGGAGCTGCACGAGCTCGCGGTGCGCGATGCTTCGTCTGGCGCCGAGCGGTTGCTTGGCCTTCGCGACGTCGACGAACGTGTCGACGGCGGCGCGCGCGATTCCGATCGCGACCGCGGCGACTCCCGATGCGATCGCGCCGAAGAGCGGCATGGCGTACAGCGGCGCGGAGTGGCGCGCGCGCTCCGTGATGAGCGAGTAGCTGCGTGACGCGGGGACGAAGACGTCCGTGACCTCGATGTCGTGACTGCCCGTGCCACGAAGGCCGCTCACGTCCCACGTGTCGACGATGCGCGCGTCGCTCGCAGGGAAGATCATGTTGCGCACGTCAGGGGCTCCGCTCGCGAGCGGCGGATCGCCTTCGACGATGGTGCCGCCCATTCGCCACGCCGAGTGCTCGCAGCCGCTCGCGAACGGCCATCGCCCGCTTACGCGAAATCCTCCGTCGACGCGCGTCGCGCGTCCCATCGGCGCGAACACGCCGCAGGTGATCGCGTCGACAGGTGCGTAGATGCCGCGTGCGACGTCGTCGTCGACATAGACGCTCATGAGCCCCGACACCGCGCCGATCATCGCGCACCAACCGGCAGACCCGTCGGCGCGCGCGATCTCTTCGAAGACGGCGAGCGCGGTGGCGAGCGACACTTCGCCGCCACCGTATGCGCGCGGCACGCACAGCTTGAACGCGCCCGCGTCGACGAGCGCGCGCACGGCTTCGGGTGGGAGGCGGCGCTCCGTCTCGATCCGAGCGGCGAGAGGAGCGATGGCGGCAGCGGCGACGCGCGCGCGGGCGAGGAAATCCGTGTCGTCGGAAGGCATGGCGTGCGCCGATTTTAGGGAAAAGCGTGGAGCTTCCGGGAACTTTTACCCCTCCGCGGAGATCCTTTCTCTGCGTGAATCGTTTCACATGACGAGCCGCCCTCATCGAAGGGCGGCGACAAGACAGGAAGGCTCGGATGATTCTCGAGATGAAGCGCCACGCGCCTGCGTGGCACAGAGGGCTTCTTTGTGCGCTGATCGGCGCGGGCGTGCTCAGCGTCGGTTGCGCGTCGGAGCAGAAGGCGTCGGCTCCGCAGCAAGAAGAGAAGGAGGGGGCCACCGGCACGCGCGCGAAGGGCGAAGAGGGGAAGATGGGCAGCCCGAACGCGCCGGCGGATCCTTCGACGCACGGGCAGCAAGGCCAGAACGAAGCGCAGCAGTTCGGGATCATCGGGCAGCTCCCCGCGGGCGACGGGAAGGACAAGAACGGCGCGTGGGGTGGAGCGCCCGGCGCGCCGCCGCCGCCGCCGGCCGGCACGGCGATGGGAAACATGTTCGGACCGGAGACGAAGCCGCCGCTTCCCGCGCAGACCGCGCCGCTGGCTCAACGACCCGCGGAGCAACCGACGCCGCGGCTCGATCCGAACGCGCGCTATGCGACGACGTACCGCCCCGGTGGCGCGGCGCTCGCGGCGTTCGACGCGGCGCTCGCGCGCGGAACGATCCCGGCGGCGAACAAAGATCTCGTCGGTGATTTCGGCGCGCGCTACTCGCCCGCGATCGCGAAGCCGACGAGCGGCGCGATGGCCTTCCAAGTCGACACCGAGCGCGCGGCGATGGGACCGAACGGTGGATTTTTGAACGTGCGCATCGGCATGCAAGCGACCGACGTGATGCCCGCGCGCGCGCAGCTGTCCGTGCACCTCGTGCTCGACGTGAGCGGCTCGATGCAAGGCGCTGCGATGGACAACGCGCGCAGCGCCGCCGAGGCGCTCGTGCAGAGGCTCGATCCAAACGACGACTTCTCGATGGTGACGTTCTCGAACGACGCCGAGGTGCTCATCCCCGACGGCGTCATCGGTCCGCGACGCGCGTGGGCGCTCGCGAAGATCCACGGCGTGACGGCCAACGGCGGCACGAACATCAGCGCCGGCCTCGACCTCGGCTACGCGCAAGCGCACACCGCGAGCATCAAACCCGACGCTGTGAAAATCGTGATGTTCCTCTCCGACGGTCACGCGAACGCCGGCGACACGCGCCCCGCGTCGATCGCCGATCGCAGCGCGCGCGCGTTCCAAGACGGGATCCAGACGAGCTCGTTCGGGCTCGGCGACAACTTCGACGCGTCGCTCATGAGCACCGTCGCCGATCGCGGCGCCGGCGGTTACTACTACCTCGCCGACTCGACGCAGATCGCTCCGGCGCTCGCGCGCGAATTCGACGCGCGGCTCGTGCCGGTCGCGCAAGCGGTCGAAGTGCGCGTCCGCCTTCGCCCCGACGTCGCGCCGACGAGGGTCTTCGGATCGCGGCAGCTCGGCGACGCGGAGTCGTGGCAAGTGCGTCAGCAAGAGATCCAAATCGACAAGCAGGCGCTGAAGAAGGATCAGATCAAACAGGATCGGCAAGTCGACGCCGAGGGGGGCATGCGCTTCTTCATGCCGACGTTCGCGCGCGACGATCGGCACGCGATGATGCTGACGTTGCAGCTGCCGGCGGGGACGGGCGAGCGACCGATCGCGAGCATCGAGATTCGGTACAAGGATCGGATCACGCACCAGAACGTGACGCGCGAGATCCCGTTGAAGATCAAGTACGCGCCGAGCGACGAAGAGAGCGCGGGGACGACGAACGCGAGCGTGCTCAAGACGGCGCAGGCGTTCGCGGCGGGCGACGCGATCATGCAGGCCGCGGATCTCGTTGACCACGGCGGGCGCGCGGGCGCGGCGAGGATCCTCGACGAACGAGCCGAGATTTTGCGGCGCGCCGCCGAGATGCTCCACGAGCCGATGCTCGCGGAAGAAGCGACGCGCCTCGCACGGCTCTCGGGAACGATCGACGGCACCGGTCGGATGCAGGACGCGCTGCCGCTCGCGATTCTGCTTCGCGGCTCCGGCTATGGGTACCTGCGATGAAGCTCGGGCTCGGTGCGGTCGTGACGTTTGTCGCGGTGCTCGTGGCGGGAGTTGCTTCGGCTACGGCTCCCATGCCGCGCCCCGACACGTCCGACCTGAACGTCGCGCTGGATCGCGTGACGCCGTTGCCGATGCAGTCGGGCGACTCGCTCGTCATCGGCGGCTCGGTGCGAACGTCGTACGACGGGACGGTCTTCGGTCCGGTCGATCTCTTCGACGTGGAGGCGGGCGGTCTCTACGTCGCGGTGTCGAGCTCGGGGGGATCGTGGCGATTGGTCGCGAAGGGCGTCGAAGGGTCCGCGTGCGCGGCGGAGGGCGTCGCGTCGCCTTGCCTCGTTCCGCGCATCGTCTCCCTCGCGCACGCGCGGCTCATGACGACGAACGATTTCGCGCGCTCGTTGACGGGCGCGGTCACGATGGACCTCGAGCTGGCGCCGCCGCCTCCGCCTCCGCTGATGGCGCGCTCGACCGTGTACGCGTTGACGAGCGTGGCCGGGTTGGCGCTCGCGACGTTGCTCGGTGTCGCTGCGTCGCTGTTCGCGCGCGCGCGACGGCGAAGTGCGATCGGACAGGTGTACGCCGCGGCGCTCGCGGCGCGACGCGCGACGCGCAACGACGTGACGCTCGCGGCGGTGCGCGCGCAGATCGACGGCCTCGTCACGCGCGCCGAAGATCTCGAGACCGCGCGTCGCGCGTGCGCCGATCGCCTCGCGACGATCGATCGCGTCGCGCTCGAACGAAAGCGCTCTGCAT
>JBBQXV010000247.1:0-14054 GCA_038209335.1 Polyangiales bacterium
CACGCGCGGCGGGCGCGACGACGTCCTCGTCGCGAAAACCGCGCGGCCTCGCCTGCTCGATGCCCGGCTGTCGCGTCCGTCCGTCGATCGCGCGAAGCCCCGCTCCGGCGCCTCCGAGGAGAATCTGGATCGGTCCGAGCAACACGCCGGGATCGGCGGCCGCCGCGGCGAACACGCCGGCCGCGACCGCGTCGATCGCGTTACCGCGCACGAGTGCTTCTGCTGCCACCTCCGCCACCGCACCTTGCATCGCCGACGCGGCTGCCGCGCGCCGCCGGCTGGCCATGCTGCCGCCGGGCGTCGAGGTCATTCCTGCTCGTCGTCGCGAACGACGATCCCGCCGCGCGGCCGAACGAGCCGCGACATGCCGCCTTCGTCGTCCTTGCGAGCGCGCTGCGCGATCGTCCGAAGTCGCTTGCACTCGTCGAGCGCGCCGTCGGTCTCGAGAACGACGTACGCATCGCGCCGCGGACCGATCGCGCGAACGATGCGATCGAGCGCGGACGGGCCGAACGCGCGCGTCTCGCCCATCGCGCGGAGCCGAGCATACGCCACCGGCCCCGCAGGAACCGGCTCGCGCGCCGCATCGACCGCGAGGACGACGCCCCACTTTCGTGCCGCGACCGCCGCGTCCTCGATCTCCCACAGCCCGCTCGGCTCCCATACGACGCTCGTCACGTCGCGAACGTTGGCGGGGAATCGATCGAACAGCTTTCCCAGGCGATCGCGCGCGAGCGCGCTCGGCGTCACCTCGGGCGGCGTGCGAACGAGGAAGCAGCGCGCGTGGAGCAAGTCGATCGCGGTCTTCGCCGCGCTGAGCTCGCGCTCGAGCTCGGTCCCCGACTTGAGACGGCCGACATGCGGCCCCGCGATGACCGTGAACTCGAAGCTAGGCGGCGTCGTCTTGCGCCACTTCTTCAGGGTCGCGGTGCTCGGGGCGAGCGCGGCTTGCTTCCCCTTTGGCGTTTCGAGCGCGACGATCACTTCGAGCAGGTCGAAGCGCTTCGCATACGCCGTGATCACGCCGCGGAGGGCCTTCGCGCCGATGTGAAATCGCGTCGACATGGTAGGGGGGCGGTTTGTCGCACGCGCGCCGGGTGACGCCAAGTACGAAACGCGGATTGTTTCATCTTGCCCTTCAAAGGCTCGGGGAAACCCCCTCATCCTGAAAGCGAAACCACTGCGTCGGGTGGGCGCTCAGAAACGTGGCCATCGCGTCGCCGAGGCGCTGCGCGGCGGCGTCGAGCTCGGCTGCGGACGCGCGTCGCGGAACGAAAATCGGCTCGAATGCGCGGACCGCGTAGCGGAGATGGCCGGTGCGCGACGCGAAGACGGGCAAGAGCGGAACGCCCGCGAGTTGCGCGATGCGAAGCGGCCCCTCGGGAATCGTCGCGGGCCGCCCGAAGAGCGTGACGGATCGCGTCCGCATTCCAGGCGGCGAGCGATCGATCTGGAGCGCGACCACTCCTCCCGCGCGGACGTGCGACAAGAGCGGCAGCGACGCGAGCGGATCGTCGCCCACGTGCATGATCTGTAGGCCGCGATGCGTGCGCGTCGCGTCTTGAATCTGCCGCGCCGCGGCGACCCGCTCGCGTTCCATGACCATCACGACCGAGCGTCCGGTGTCTCGCATGAGGAGCGGTCCGACGATCTCCCAACCTCCGGTGTGCGCCGTCGCGAACACCGCGCCGCGTCCGGGCTTGAGCGCTGCGAGGACGTTGCGCTCGCCGTAGACGATCGCGTCGGCCGTCCCGCGCGCGTCCCCCGCGAGCGCGTCGGTCAGGCACGACGCGTACTCCGTGAACGTCCGCGCGACGTCGACGGCGTTGCGGAGCGCGCCGACGTCGCCGCGGATCCTCGCCAAGTTCGCCGCCACGGTTCGCCGCGCGCCCGGCATCGCCGCGGCGAACGCCAGCCCAATGAGCGGCGGGCTGTACCGACGAAACCATGCCGGGCCGTGCGCCGCTCCGGCGTGCGCGAGGCGACGCCAAATCAGCCCATCGGCAGCGAACGGATGAGGGCTCTTCACGTCTTCGGTCCGATGAGACTGTTCAACATCACCCTGGATGACTCAATGCCCAGGCGGTGGCCCCCGCATGGGGGAGCCTCGCACGGGGCACGCGGCACCGCCCCTCGATTCGCGATCGCGAGAGGAAAAGCGCACGTCTACCGCACTCCGCGGATCGCGTGGAACGGGCGTTGCACTGACCGTCCTCCGAGGGGCGTCGGACGCGCACTGCGGTCGCCGCATTTCGAAAAGCAGAAAGTGGAGGCTCCCGTGTCAATCTCGCGCGTTTTGGCGGTTGGGTTCACGTCGGTGATCGGTCTGACGATTGCGGCGTGCAGCGGCTTCGACGGCTCGACATTCGATGGGAACGGGAACGGAAACGGCGGGAACGGCGGCACCGGAAGCGCGGGCAACCCCGATCCGGGCGGCACGAACTTCGGCGGCGACGGCGGCGGCGTGAGCGCCACGTGCGCTTCGTCCACGGCGAAGGCCGAGCTCGTCCCCGTCTAC
Source organism: Polyangiales bacterium (assembly GCA_038209335.1). Classification (GTDB taxonomy): domain Bacteria; phylum Myxococcota_A; class Polyangia; order Polyangiales; family Polyangiaceae; genus JBBQXV01. Next base: position 2,519 of record JBBQXV010000247.1, read on the forward strand.
CTCGTCTTCATGATCGATCGCTCCGGCAGCATGGCCCAAGACTCGAAGTGGCCGACGATCGTCGCGGGGCTCGAGACGTTCTTCAACGATCCGAAGTCGGCGGGCCTGAGCGCGTCGATTCAGTTCTTCAAGTCGGCCAACGAGTGCGACGTGAACTCGTACGCGACGCCGCTCGTGCCGATGACGATGCTCCCCTCGCCCGCGTTCAAGTCGTCGATCGACACGTTCGCGCCGAACGGCGGGACACCGACGCTCCCTGCGCTCCAGGGCGCGCATCAATACGCGAAGACGCAGCAGGCCGCGCATCCGGGCTCGAAGGTCGCGGTCGTGCTCGCGACCGACGGCATCCCGAACGACTGCAACAGCAGCGTCCAGAACGTCTCGGCCGCCGCGGCAGGCACCGCGTCCACGCTTCAGACGTACGTCATCGGCGTCGGCAACGACGTGCAGTCGCTCGACGCGATCGCGGTCGGTGGCGGAACGGCGAAGGCCTTCATCGTCGCGACCGGCAACCCGACGAAGACGGCGAGCGATTTCCAAACGGCGCTCAACGTCATCCGCGGCGCGACCCTCGCGTGCGACTTCAAGCTCCCCGCGCCCCCTGCGGGCAAGACGCTCGACGTGGCGAGCGTCAACGTCGTCTACACACCGGGCGGCGGCGCGGGCGCGACGCTCACGTACAACCAGAGCTGCATGGGCGGGACGGGCTGGCACTACGACGATCCCAAGGCGCCGACGCGGATCGTTCTCTGCGGCGGAACGTGCGGCACCGTGCAGGCCGATCACGCGGGACAAATCGACGTCGTGACGGGCTGCGCGACGCTCGGCGGCGTGCCGCGCTGACGCGACCGAGACTGGCCTAGACGCGAATCAAATCGGGTTGCTCGCGGAGGAGCTGATCGAGCCAAGCGTTCGACAGCTTCTCTTGCATCGAGTTGACGCGCAGCCGCTGCCGCAAGTGACCGAAGTCGACGCGGTCGAGCTCCTGGTCCTGGTTGTAGCAAGAGAAGACGACCGTCTCTTGGCCGGTCACCGGATCCTTGTGCTTCTGAAGGCACTGCGCGCAGATCTCTTTCATCATGCATTGCATCGGTGAGTTGATGCTGCCGATCGCGAGGTGACCGGGCTTCAAGAGCGGCAAGAGCGCTGCGCCGCGCGCGCGCTGAACGGCGTTCATCATGCCGTCGGAGCCGATCGCGATGATGCGGTTCACCTCGGAGAGCTTGGCGACTTGCGGTCCGAGCTTGCCGACGCCAAACGCGTACATCGCGTCGACGATGTTGCCGCGAAAGTGCGCGTCTTGCGGTCGACGTGGCGGGATCTCGACGCCGCCGTCGGTGCACCAGATGATCTGATCGGTGCAGCGCTCGATGTCGTCTTGCTTGAAGAGATCTTCGCCGCGCTTGTAACCGGCGAAATAAATGACCTTGCTCCCCATCGACTTGAACGCGCGCGCGATCGAGAAGAGGACGGCGTTGCCGAGGCCGCCGCCGCATAGCAGCGCGGTCTCCTTGTGGCCGATCTCGGTCGGCGTTCCGGTCGGTCCCATGAGCACGACCGGCTCGTCGACCTCGAGCGCGGCGCAGAGGCGCGACGAGTGGCCCATCTCGAGGACGATCGTCCCGAGGAGCCCTTTCTCTTTGTCGACCCACGCGCCGGTGAGCGCGAGCCCTTCCATCGCGAGGCGACTTCCACCGACAATCGGCGCGAACGTCTCGAAGTTTTGCAGGCGATAGAACTGCCCGGGCTCGAACTTTCGCGCGGCCATCGGCGCCTTGACGACGATCTCGACGATCGTCTTCGTGAGGCGGTTCACTTGGACGACGCGCGCGATGAGCTCGTCCTCGAGGCGCGCGAACGTCTTCGCCAGCGATGCGTCGCGCGTGGCCTGCGTCGCCGCGTCGACCGGCGCGGACATCTCTGGAAACAGCGCGACGACGTGCGGATAGCCGTCCTTCGCGCTCGCCATCGCCTTCACGACGCTCCCCGCGTAGTGCGGATGGTTGTCGCCGTAGAACGACACGCAGCGTCCCTCCTTCGCGTAGCTCGTGAAAAACCCGAGGCTGAGGTCGGCGGTCGGCGCGAGCGCGAGCTTGCCGGCTTCGACGTGCGCGGCGTGCGCTTGAAAGAACTGCCCGCGCTTGTCGAGCGCGAACGTCCCCGGAAATTCTTTCTCGTACGTCACGTTCGGGCTCGTCCCCGCCGCGACGCACACCGTTCGCGCCGGGAGCTCGACCTCCGAGCCGTCCTTGCGCGTGAACTTCATCGCCTTCACGCCGCCGCGATCGTCGAGCACCGCCTCCGTCGGCGACATGTTCTCGATGTACCGCACGCCCTCTTCGAGGCTCTTGATGACCTCTTCGTGGTTGAGCCGATACGCCGGCGAGTCCGCGAGCGACTTGCGGTAGACGAGCGTCACGCCGCCCCACGACTCGAGCAACCGCTGCACGTTCGCGTCGCGCGCTTCGCTCTTCGCGATCGCCTTCTCCGCCGAGAGCTCGCGCGCGTGCACCAAGTGCTGCTGGAGCGTCTCCCATTCTTCGTCGTCGAAGAGCGCGCGCATCGCCGCGTCGTCGTGCGTCTTCGCGAGGTGCGCGTAGCGATCCGCCTCCTTCTCGATTTGCACGAGGTAGTACGCGAGGAGCTCGGTCGCGGTGTCGATCGCCGTGAGCCCGCCGCCGATGACGATCGCCGGAAGCGAGATCTGCAGGTTTGCGAGCGAGCTCTTTTTGTACGCGCCGGTGAGCTGCAGCCCCATCAAGAAATCGGACGCCTTGCGAATGCCGCGCGACAAGTTGTTCTTGATGTCGATGAGCGTCGGCCGACCTGCGCCCGCGCTGATCGCGACGTGATCGAAGCCGAGCGCCCACGCATCTTCGATGGTGAGCGTCCCGCCGAAGCGAACGCCGCCGAAGAGCTTGATGTGCTGGTTCCGGGCGAGCGTGACGTAGAGGACCGTGAGGAAGTTCTTGTCCCAGCGAACCGTGATTCCATATTCGCTGACGCCGCCGAAGCCGAGGAGAACACGCTCGTCGAGCTCCGTGTACATTGCATTGAAATCGCGAATGGGGATCGGACCGCGCTCCGGCGTGCCGACGAGCTCTTCGGCGAGCGGCTCGAGCTTCAAGCCGTCGACCGCAACGACGCCGAACCCTTCGCTCGCGAGGTGATGCGCGAGCGTGTACCCGGCCGGTCCGAGCCCGACGACGAGCACGTTTTTTCCCGAGTACGGTTTGTTGTACGGGCGCGCGACGTTCAGCGGATTCCATCGCGTGAGGAGGCCGTAGATCTCGAGCCCCCACGGGAGCGCGAGGATCTCGGTGAGCACGCGCGTCTCGATCTGCGGGATGTTGACCGGCTCCTGCTTCTGAAAGATGCACGCCTTCATGCAGTCGTTGCAGATGCGATGGCCGGTGCCGGGGAGCATCGGATTGTCGATGCACACGAGCGCGAGCGCGGCGATCGACTCGCCCTTCTGCCGCATAGCGTGCATCTCGGAGATTTTTTCTTCGAGCGGGCAGCCTTCGAGCTTTACACCGATCGGGTTCTTCTTCGTCTCTTTCGTCTTGGGATCGACGAGTCCCTTGGAGCACGAGTCCTTGTCGCGATCGTGGCAGAAGAGGCAGTAGTCGATTTGCTCTTCGACCTCGCGCGGACCGCCGCGGCGATCGGTCAGCGTGAACCCGCCGCGCTGGCGGCGCTCGTGCTCGGGGCCAACGAAGAGCTCGGGGATCTTTGGATCGGGGCGGCGGATCTCGACGAGGTGCTCGTAGTCGAGCGTCTTCGGCGTGTGGAACGCGGCCCAGCGGTGCGCCGGATCGTGGTGATCGGCGCGTCGCGCGGCGAGCCACGCTTCGCATGCGTCGAGCGCGAACGCGACGACGCGCGCGTTCTCGAGATCGCTCGGGCTGCCCGACACGCCGACCGCGCACACGTCGGATGCGTGCGTCGCGAACGCGGCGCGCACTTTGTTCGCGCGCGCGCGAAGCACGTCCGTCCACTCGGCGCCGCCCGCTTTCGCCGCCTTGCGCGCGACCTCGTCGACCTCGATGAGCGCGATCACCGCGCGCGACACCGCGAGCTCTTCGTCGGTCGTCGCGTTCACCGCGATCCCGCCGGCCGCTTCCATCGCGGCCTTTGCGATCGTCGCCGCGAGCTCGATTGATTTCCCCGTCCACGCTTTTCCGGCGTCCGCCTTGAGCACGCGCTTCTTCGCGAACTCTTTTTTGAAGCGCCAAATCGGATCGTCGGCGAGGACCGACTCGCGAAGCGCCTCGGCCTCGGGCTCGACTTGAAACAGCCGCGCGACGTACGCGCCGACGTGCGGCGACGCCGCGAGCAACGCCTCGCTCTTCGCGACGCTCGTCATCCCTTCGCCGCGGCACGCGCGGTACGCATCGAAGCGCGCGTAGTCGGCGGGCGCGTGCGTCTTGAACCATGCGTCGAAGTGGTCGTGCAGATCGCGCAGGCGCGCGGGCGCGAAGAGATCGCCGTACGCGAACCCATCGACGCCGAGCGGCATCGCGCGATCTTCGTCAGCGGGAGGGGGCGGCACGGAGCGCGGCGGAGCTTGCCCCATCGTCACTTCTCTTCACGCGGAACGAACGCCGTGTCCGCAGGATCCCCCTGTTCGAAGCCGAAGTAGATCGCCGCTTGCTTCAACATGAACTTCTGCCCTTCGGGCGAAGCGAGGTCGACGCGGTACGTGTTGATGAACTTCACCGAGTCGCCGAGCCACTTCTTCCAGGCGTCCTTCGAGACCTCGTCGTAAATCTTTTGTCCGAGCTCGTTCTTGTACGGAACGCGATCGAGGCCCGGGAGATCTTGCTTCAAGAGACGGCAGTGGACGATTCGTTCGGCCATGATGCTGCGTTCTTACCCGCATGGGCGGCGACGCGCCAGCGTCTGCAGTTAAGTGCCGTTCAGGAGCAGACGGCGAGCGGCAGAATGAGCTGCTCGAACGGTGCGTTCGAGATGCAACGCTCGACGTCGAACGCCATCGGCGCGCCGTGCGGGACGACGTCCACCGGGAGCGAGCCTGCGCGCGCGCGGACGATCTCGAGCGCACGCGCGGGCGTGTTGTTGTGCCGCGAGAGGTGACCGAGGAGGACGCGCGCGACGCGCGTATTGCGGAGCTGGGCGACGAGCTCGGCCGTCGCCTCGTTGGAGAGGTGTCCGAGCGGGCCGGCGACGCGTTCGCGGAGGCGCGGTGGATACGGGCCTTCGGCGAGCATGACCGGGCAGTAGTTGGCTTCCACGAGGACGACGTCGCATCGCGCGAGCAGCGCCGCGAGTCCGCGCGGCACGTGCCCGAGATCCGTGCAGAGCGCGAACGAGCGATCCCCGGCCGCGACGCGCACGGCGACTTGCGGCGCGTCGTGCGGGATGAGGATCGTGTCGATGTCGAACGGGCCGATCGAGAAGCGCGTCCCCGGTACGTACGTCTTCACGTCGAAGCGATCGCGGATGCGCGGTGCGTCGACGCCGGCGTGAAGATGAATCGGCGCGCGGAGCGCCTTCGCGAGCGGATGCAGGCGCGAGATGTGATCGCCGTGGTGATGCGTGACGACGATCCCGAGCGCGCCGGCGGGAAAGAGCTCCGCGCCGAGCACGCGCATGCGCGTCGCGGCGGCCGTCGGATTGAGCCCCGCCTCGAGGACGATGCGCGCGCCGCCCGACTCGATGATCGTCAAGTTGCCGGACGAGCCGGTGTTGAGGACGTAGACGCGCACGGAGGAAACCATAGCGCAGCGGGCTCACGGCGTGACGAGGGATGGCCGTCGCTGGGGTGTGGCGACAACGCGTTCTTTGAGGGCGCCGACGCGTTCTCTGCGGGCGCCATTTCGTTTCCGAGTGGCGCCACTTGGTTCCGTGAGGGCGGCAACGTCCGGATCGGGCACGCGACGCTACGTCACGCGACGCCGATGACGGCCAATCCCATCGCCGTAGCCGCCATCGCGAGATCGGCGTCGTGTGTGGCGAAGCGCAACGCCGGAAAGCGTGCGCGCACGAGGAGCGCGCTCGCGACATGCAGGGCGTCGAGCGTTCGAATCTGCGTCGGAAATGGATCCGCGGCCCGATCGAGCACCGCGCGGTTCACGCGCACCATCTCGACGCCGCTCAGAATCTCGATCGCCGTGGCGCGCCGGCGCGAAATCTCACGATCTGGCATGCCTCCGGCGACGCGCAGGCGGTCGAGTGTGCGCAAGCACTCGACGCGAGCGATCTCGCTCGTGACGGCGTCGGTGATGCGCGACCACTCCTTGAGTCGGCCCGGCTCTCCGAGCACGACGCGCAAGACGACGGACGAATCCAGGTACGCTCTCACCGCGATCCGCGCTCTTGACGAAGCGCGACGAGCGAGCCGAACGCGAGTTTTGCGCGCGGCATGCGGAGACGTCGCACGGACTCGAACGAGCGCTCCGCCGGCATCAGCTCGAGCCCAGACGCCTCGCCTTCCAAGGGCACGACCCGCGCGATGGCTCGCGCCCGGTCCATGACTTCGATCGCCTCTCCCGCTTCGACCGAGCGCAAGTGCTCCGAGAGGTGGCTCTTCAGCTCGGAGATGCGGACCTGTTTCACGTGACCTATTCTGGTCCGATCAGGTCCAGTGATCAAGTCGTGGCGGTGAACCCGGCGTCGCGCGTTTTCGTCATGCGTCGTGTCGCGCGATCAGAATCCGATCGTTGCGGCCGCGACGCCGTTCGTGCCCTTCGTTCCGTCCGATCCTTTGCCGACGCCGCCGAGGCCGCCCAGACCGAGTGCGCCGAACGTCGTCGTCACGCCGTTCATCGGCGTCGGTTGCGTTCCGCTGTAGACGATCGCGATCGAGACGCCGCCCGCGCCGCCACCGCCGCCACCACCCGCACCACCGCTGCCGCCTGGGAAACCCGCAGCTCCCGGGCCGGTCCCGAAGGAGCCTGCGGCCCCTCCGGCTTGACCTGATCCGCCTGCGCCGCCCGCGCCGCCCACCGCGGCCATGAGCGTAGATGAGTCGAGCATAACCGTCGACGCCATGGTCGCGAGCGCGATACTGGCGCCGCCGCCGCCGCCGCCCGGACCCCCGAGTCCTCCGCACCCGCCGCACCCGCCGCTGCCCCCCGCCATGCCGGCGAGGTTAGAGCCGGCGCCTCCACCTCCTCCTTGTCCGGGCGTCCCATTCGTCCCGTTCGAGCCGCGCGTCGGCGCCCACCCGTTCGCACTGATCGCGCCGACGTTCGCCGCGCCGGCGCCCCCCGCGCCTTTGCCCGCCCCCGCACCAATATCCGCCGGGGTGGCGAACCTCCCGCCCGCACCATCGTTCGGCGGCGCGCCGCCGAGGTTCGGCAGCCCGCCCTGGCCGTCCATGTTGGTGTCTCCGCCTTTGCCACCCGTGGTGGTTCCGCCGTTTGCGCAGGTACACGTCTTGGCGGCACCGCCGGTGTTTCCGCTCCCCGGGTTTCCATCGCTCGTCGTCGGAGGAGCACCGGCCACCGGATCGGCGTCCGTCCCTTTGTTTCCGTTTCCGGCGACGAGCTTCACGCGACGGAACGTCACCGACGTCGATCCGTTCACGAACGCCGCGATGCTCGACTCGCCCGCGGCGACGCCGTCATGCGCGGTGATCTCGAAATCCTCGACCGTCGTCGGTTTTGTGACGCCGTCGATTTTGAGCGCGACGCCCGGACTGCTCGGCGCGAGAACCGCCCGCATGCCGGTGTACGTCCACGCAGCTGCGGTGCCGCCTCCGTCGCTCGCGATCGACGGACACGCGAGGCCGCCGAAGAGGCTCACGCCATTCGCGCTCGCATCGAGCACCGTCTTTTCGTCGTACGTCGCAGCGCATACATAGACGCGTTTGCCACCACGCGTCGCCGCTTCCACTCCGCGGTCGATCGTCTTGAACGGCGCGCTCTTCTTCCCTTGCGAGCTGTCGTCTCCGGACGGCGCGACGAAGACGCCGAAGACGTCGTTCACGACACAAGCGTCTTCCTTCGGCGTCTTGCTCGGGACGCAGCCCATCAGAGGAGATCCATCGTCGTCGCCTGCGTCCGCGTCGCCTGCGTCCGCTCCGCTCACACCGGGCGGCGAGTCCGAGGAGGAGAACAAGAGGCCGCACGCAGCGGTCGAGCAGAAAAGCGCAGAGGCGACGACAACGAGGCCGAACCGGTTCATGGCCAGTGTTTAGCAGCCGACAACGTGCCCGCACGGCCGCTTCTCATCGACCCGATCGGCCCACACAAAGAGAAACGGCGCCGCGCTTACGCGCGACGCCGTCGTTCCGGTCCTACGCTACCTAGCTACTAGAGCTTCGGGAGCGCCGGATCGTTCGGGAACATCACGAAGTGGATCCCGTGTCCGTCGTAGGCCTGGTTGATGCCGCCGTCGACGATGAGCTGCTGCGCGGTCGGATCGCCGAGGAAGATGAGCGTGTAGTTTCCGTTCGCGAGGTAGACCGGAGCGCCTGCAGGGCCGACGCCGATGCCGCCGTCGAACGAGCCGTACGAGAGCTTCTGGAGAGCGCCGAACGGAAACGCCGCCGTTTGTCCCGCCTGGATCGCCACGACCGCTGCGTCCGTGCCTGCATCCGCGTTGGCCGGAACGGTGTGGTAGCCGAAGATCTTCGCGTACGCGACTGCGTGCGCGTAGTCGGCGTTTGCGTAAACCTCAGGAGCCGCGACCCCGCCTTCCGGCACGAACGCGCCGTAGTTGATGCCATTCCCCACAGGTGCATTCGGCGGATTTCCGCCGTCGAGATCGTCGCGCGATAGGCCGATGAAGGTCTTCACGCCTTGGTCGAAGAACCCACCGTTCGAGATCGAGACGAAGCCGTCGACCGCTTGCGCCAGGTGGAGAACCTGGAGACCGAGCTTGGTTGTGTCGGCGACGACGCGATCGAGCTGCACGATGCGGAGGCCGATGTTGCCGACCGCCGTGTCGTACGCGGCGCCGCACTTGGCCTTGCCGTTGTTGCCCGATGCGCTCGGGCTGGTGTCGCCCGCGGCGCAACCGGTGAGCGCGAGCATGAACGAGTTGCTCTTCTTGAACGTGCCCGCCGGGATCGTCGGGATCTTGAAGAACGCGCCCGCTGCGAGGACGCCGCCTTGACCCTTGTTGCCAATGAGGACGTCGCACGCGCGCTCGGTCGCGCTGCTCTTCACGTCACCCGCGAGCGCCGTGATGTTTGCGGCGGTCATCGGAATGAGGAAGCCCGTGAGCGCCTTCGGCTCGAGGTCGACGAGATCCGGGAACGGACCGCCGGCGCCCGCGTAGAGGCCCGGGTACGTCTTGCCCTGAGGAAGGTTCGAGTCGTCGTGCGGGAGCGCGGCGATTGGGCTGACCGCTAGATCGGAGCCGTCGGCCATCGTGCCCGTGCCGAAGCAGAAGCGGAAGTCGGGGCCGTAGCCGGTTGCGTTCACCGCGAGGATCTTCGCGTGGTTGGCCATGCCGCCCTCGTTGCCGCCGCCGTCGCCGGAGTCGATGCCGGGGCCGGTGTCAGCGCCGCCCTCGAAACCCGTCGTGCCGTCCTTGCCGCTGTCGCTCGTCGTCGCGATCACGTTGTCGTCACCGCTGCAGCCAACTCCAGCCGCCGCGCATGCCGCGCTCGCCATAATCACGGACGAAAGTCCGAACCGAATCCAAGTCTGCTTACGCATCTGCATCTCTCCTTGTTTGTGAAAAGCCTAAGGCTCGAAGCCGATTGTCTGTCCCCGCGCCCGCTCGCTGCTTCTCGCTCTCCTCCGAACGCGAAGCGGCGGCACTGAAATCGTCCAGGAAAAGAGTACAACGCCTCGACGCCAAGACGAGAACAAAATTCGTACAGTCGCTTTTTGGTGGCGTTCTTCGTTCTCGCATTTCGCCGCCCTTTCGCCCCACCTCACGCGACGCGGTTTTCGCCTGTTCGCTCACACTCGACCTCTTCGTCGACTATAGTCCCAGCGGTTCCATGGCCGCGCGCGCCTGTCCCCAGTGTGGAAACGAACTCCCCGAGCGGGCGAAGTTCTGCGGCCAGTGCGGCGCAGTGACGGAGGTCGGGCCTGCGACCGATCCCGCGCCGCCTCCGCCGACATCGTCGCCTGTCGACCCCACGCTCGGCGGGACGGCCGCGCTTTCGCCTCAGCCGCCGCCGCGCGTTCCGGTCGCGCTCGCGGGGACGATGGCGATGCCGGACCGCGCGCGCACGATGATGGAGTTCGCACCGGGCGCGCCCGTGGCCACTCCTCCGGTCGTATCGCCCGCTGCGCATCCGCTCGCGAGCACGTTCATCATGCGGGATGGGCCCGGTGCTCCGGCGTCGCCGCCGAATCCGCTCGCGAGCACGATGGTAACGAACGACGCCCCCGTCCACGTGCCCACGCCCGTCGTCGTCGCGCCCGCGCCTTCTCCCTCGTCCCCCGCGCCTGCCGCGGTGCCGCGCCTCGCGACCGACAAGCGAACGATGATGGGATTGTCCGCGGCCGATCTCCTCGGTCCCGCGGCGACTCCTCCAGCTCCGATTCCTCCGGCCGCCGCTGCGCCCGCGCTCGATGCGCGCTTTCCGAAGAACACGATGATGGGCGTGGCGATGCCCGGGATCGCACCGATTCAACCCGGCGTGCAGAAGGATGCGCCCGCACCGGCGTCGCTCGCGTCGAAGAACCAGACGATGATGGGGGTTGCGATGCCGGGGATCGCGCCGGTTCACGCGAGCGCTGGACCTTCGCTGCCGTCGCGACCGCTCGTGCGTGGTCCGCTGCCGCCGCCCGTCGACATCGTTCCGGCGCCCGCGCCGCTCGTCGATCGGGAGACGGCGCCGGCCGCGCCGATCGTCCCGCCGAGGCGCGGGATTCCCGTCGCGGTGGTCGCGATTCTTCTCGGCGTGCTGCTCCTCGCGGGTGGGCTCGCGATCTTTTTCATGTGGCGCGCCGCGCCTCCGCTCAGCGCGAAGCCGGAGCTCGACGCGGACGGCAAGGAAGTGCTTCGCCTCCGTTGCGAAGCATGCGCCGACGGAACGAAGGCGACGTTCAACGACGCTTCCGCGACGTTCAACGCGCACGAAGCGATCCTCTTGCTCAAGCTCCCGCTGCACGTCGGCGACAATCCGATCGAGCTGAAGCTCGAGCGCCCAGGCATGGGCCGAAACGAAACGGTGAAGCTGACGGTGCCGGTTCAGTTTCGCATTCACGCGGATCTCGGGACCGTCGACGGACCGCGCCCCGCGATCAGCGTGCGCGTCGAAGCGCTCCCCGGAACCGACGTGCGCGTCGACGACAAGCCGCTCAGCCTCGACGCGAGCGGCGTCGGCGTCTACGCGCTCGATCTCACGTCCGACGCGGACGGCTCTGCGGACGAGCGACGACTTCGGAAAGAGGTCGCGTACGTCGTCACGCCGAAGGGGGGCACCGCGCAGAAAGGGACCGTGACGGCGCAGGTGACCGTGCTTCCGCTGCGCGTCGATACGCCGAGCACGCACGCGATCGTCGACACGCCGAGCTTCATCGTCGCGGGGCGCGCGTACAAAGCGTCGACGGTGACGGTGAACGGTCAGCCCGCGGCGGTGAGCGCGGATGGGTTCTTC
>JBBQXV010000248.1:0-13899 GCA_038209335.1 Polyangiales bacterium
CCGCCGACGCCGACGCCGCGCCCGACGTCGCGCGATGGCTCGCGTCGAGGCCGGCGAGTCGAGGTCGCGATCACTGGCTCGAGGTCGCGCGCGCCGAACGCGCGGCGCTCGAACACGGGACGCGCGCGAGCATCTCGCCGCCGAGCGATGCCGAAGAGCTCGAGGCGATCGCGACCGTCGACGTCGCGTTCGTCGTCTCGGAGATGTCGGGCCCCGCGATCCATCCGCTCGTACCGTTGCGACTCCTCGCCGTTCTCATCGCCACGTTGTTCGCCTACGTCGTCGGCACCATCCTCGGCCGATGGCGCGCGGCCACCCGAGTCGTCGCCGCGGTCGTCCCCGGTGCGCCGAGCGCCTTCGCGCCGTTCGGCGGCGTCGCGCTCACGATCATCGTCGCCGCGTGCATCGCGATCGCCGGCGCGGATCACATCCTGACGGATCTCGCGACACACTCGGTCGGCAGGTACTACGGCTTCCCCGATCTGCCGCACGCTTCCACGCTCCCGCCGCGTGGCTGGGCGTACGCGTCGCTCGGCGCGCTCCTCGTCCTGCACCTCGTCGCTGCAGCGGTCGAGCGGTCGCGCGAGAAGCGGGCTATACCTCTCGCCGAGGTGAAACGATGAGCTTCGGGCGCAACCCTCACGTCGCAAAAGCAGAAGCAGCGGAGCAGAAGGCGCGGTCGGCCAGGGACGAAACGGCGCGCGAGCAGATGTGGCGCGACGCTGCACGTCAGTGGGATCGCGCGGCCGATCGCGAGACCGACGACAAACGCCGGCAGCAGTACACCGACAAGGCCGAAGCCGCGCGCGCGCTCGCCGACGATCCGGCCGCGCCCGACGGCGACGCCGCGAACGACATTCCGCGCTCGCTCCTCAACTGAAGCGCGCCTGACTATCCGCCGTCGGGCGGCGGGCTCGACGTCGAGCAGACGCGCGTGTTCGTCCCGTCCGTCGACGTGGTCGACTGGCACGTCGTCATCGCAAAGTTGCTGCAGTCGTTGTCCGTCGCGCAGCCGGGGAAGCACTGCTTCACATCGAGCTTGTTGACGATGCACGCGTTCTTTTGTCCGGCGATGTTCTTGCCGTGCACCAAGTTGCCCAAGCATTCGTTGTCGTGCGCGCAGACCACGGAGCACCAGCGTCCGAGGCAGTGATTCGACGCGCACTCGGTGTCCGTCGCGCATGGATCGCCGATGCCCGCGAGAGAGCAGACCGAGCAGCTCTTCGACGCGCAGTTGTCGAACGCCGTGACCTTCGCGACCGCCGACGGGTACTGGCCGTTGCAGCCGCTGCGGCACGCGTCGTCTGCACAGTCGGCGGTGCACTTCTGCAGCGCGATGCATTTTGGGTCGTCGAGGCACGCGGAGAACGGATCGCAGCACGTCGTCTCGAGGCAGAGCGCGCACTTTCCGTCGTCCGGCGCGACGCTGCACGCCGAGCCGACTTTGTAGTCGCCGTCGCTCACGATTGCGGTGCACGCGAGCGCGACGCCGCCGAGGAGCGCGATCCCGACGGCTCCGCCGACGATTCGCGCCGTCACGATCCTGCGCGCGGCGATCACTGGAAGCTCCCGCTCACGCCCGCCGAGCCGAGCCCGATCCACGGACGCACCGTCACGCCGCCCGTCGTCGGCGCGGGTGGCGTTTCGTCGCTCCCCTTCGCCGTCAACAGGAGCACGCCGCCGATGCCGACCCCGAGCGCGCCCGCGGCGAAGCCGACCGTCGAGAGGATCGCGTTCGTGTGCATGCCGTCGATGTCGGTCTGCGAGGTCGACGGACAGACCTTGGTCGGGCACGACTTGTCGAGGTTCGATTTGTTGTTGAGCGCGAGGAGACCGAAGATCGATCCGACCGCGAGCCCCGCGACGCCGAAGCCGATCACGACGTAACCCGGCGTGCGGTTCGGACCGGTCGGCGGAGGTCGCGACGTCGTCGTGGGTGCCGTCGTCGGCGCGGTGGTCGGCGCTGTCGTCGGTGCGGTCGTGGCGCTCGGAGTCGGCGTCGGCGCCGTGCCCGGCGTGCGTTCGAGCGCGAGCGTGACGGTCTTCGCTTCGCCCTCGCCGAGCGTCACGTCGACAGACGCCGGGAAGAACCCGGTCTGCTTGGCTTCGATGCGATGCTTTCCCGGATCGGTCGGACGAATGTTGTCGAGGAGGACGGCGCTCATCGGCTCGCCGTCGACGGTCACCTCCGGATCGCCTTGCGTCCCCGACGGACGATCGACGTGAATGCGAAGCTTCGCGATCCTCGGCTCGGCCGCGTCGAACAACGGCTGCGCGCGGCGCTTCGCGTCGACCCACGACGGCGGCGCGTTCGGCGCGAGCGGCTCGCGGAGAATGCGATTCAAGATCTCGGTCCCCGCGACGATCTTTCCGAGCTTGATTTGGCACTCGGCGAGCGGCACCGCCGTCGTCGGCGCGTGCACGAGCGCTTCGGCGCGCGTGAGCTTGTCGACCGCGGTGACGCAATCGCCCGCCATCGCGGCCTTCACACCGTCGGTGCCGAGGATGCGCGCGGCTGAGCGCTGTTCGTCACTCGGCGCGCCCGGTCCATCGCCGCGCGCGCGCTCGGACATCGAAGCCGCGGCGAGGACGAGGAGAACGACCGGCGCGACGCGCCTCGAAACGCGACGGGGGATCGATGCGATCATGATCTCTACTAATACCCGAGGTCGATCTTCGTCGTCGCGGGCGCTGTCTTCGGGCCGGCGGGCTGCGTGGTCGCGCTCGGAGTCGTCGGCGGACGAAGATTCGCGCGCGCGCTCGACGATGCGCTCGGAGTCGCCGAAGCGCTCGCCGCGGGCTCGGCGCTCGGCGTCGATGCGATCGGCGGCGCCGACGCCGCGGGCGGAGCGATCGACGACGCGAGCGGGCTCGTCGCGCTCGCGGGCGCCGACGCGAATCGACCGCGCGCATAGAACGCCCCCACGGCGAGGAGCGGCACGACGATCACGAGCGCGATCACCGCGACGACGAGCCCGGTGCGCGATCCCGGAACGCCCGCGGGCCGCGTCTCTCCAATGCTCTGCGCGAGCGGCGCGGCGGTCGCGGTCGCAGGCGGCGGCGTCCCGTGGAGCGCCGTCGCCGCGAGCGGATTCGGAATCGACATCCGCTGCGGCATGGACTGCATCGGAGCGGACTGCATCGGAGCGGACTGCATCGGAGCCGACACCTGATGCCCGCTCCACCCTTCGGTCGCGCGCGCGCCGCTCGCTGCGGCTCGAAGCGCGTCGATCATCTCGGGCGCCGATTGAAACCTGTCGCCCGGCTCGCGCGCACACGCCCGCTGAAACCAAGCCTCCATCGTCGCCGGCAACCACGGCGCCGTCGCGAGCATGCTCGGCAGCGGCATCGTGCAGATGCGCACGATCAGATCCGTGAGCGACTCGCTGTTGAACGCGACCTTGCCCGTGAGGAGCGTGTGCGCGACGAGTCCGAGCGCATAGAGATCGGTCCGGTAGTCGAGCGTCTTGAGCCCGCGCGCCTGCTCGGGGCTCATGTAGTGCGGCGTCCCGATGAGCGCCCCCGTGCGCGTCGACTCGTGCGCAGGCGTGTCGCTGAACGCGACCTTCGCGATCCCGAAGTCGAGCAGCTTGACGAGGTACCCGTCGTCGTCGGGCGACACCGCGAGGTAGATGTTGTCGGGCTTGATGTCGCGATGAACGATCCCCGCCGCGTGCGCCTGCGCGAGCGCCTTCGCCGCCCCCGCGAGGATGTGCACGGTCTCGTCGAGCGGGATGACGCGATCGG
This sequence comes from Polyangiales bacterium, assembly GCA_038209335.1. Taxonomy (GTDB): domain Bacteria; phylum Myxococcota_A; class Polyangia; order Polyangiales; family Polyangiaceae; genus JBBQXV01. The sequence continues at coordinate 3,748 of JBBQXV010000248.1, forward strand.
CTTGCAAGCGCTGCAAGAGGTTCTGCCCTTCGAGGAGCTCCATCGCGATGTACGGCGTTCCGTCTTCGAGCACGCCGTTGTCGAACACTTGCACGACGTGCCGCGACTGCAGCCGCGCCGCCGACTTCGCCTCGGCGTCGAAGCGCCGCAGCGCCTCGCGCGACCGCACGAGATCGCGCGACACGAGCTTGATGGCGACGGTGCGCCCGAGCCCGAGGTGCGTCGCCTTCCACACCGAGCCCATGCCGCCGCGCCCGACCAGCGACTCGAGACGAAACTTTCCCCCGACGACCGTTCCTTGCCGTTCGAGATCCGACGTCGGTGCCCCCCCGCTTTGCATGTGATGCCGCACAAAGCGAACCGCGAGAACGGGGGATCGTCAAGCTCTCCGCGGCGAATCGGCGCACTTGAATCGCCTAGCGTCGCGTCCGCGCCGCGCCTGGCGTAAAGGTCTCCGCGTGGGATCGCACGAAGCCAACCCGTATGCGCCGCCGCTGCACGATGCGGTCCCCGATCCGCCCGCGGCCCCACCGCTCGCGTCGTACCCGCCGTTCGTAGCGTTCTCACGCGGCAAGGACTTCGTGATGTCGCCGTATGCGCCGCTCCCCGATGTCTGCGTGAAGTGCGGAGCGCGCCACGATCTCGTCCGGCGACAGACGACGTTCAAGCTCTTCGCGTCGTGGGCATTCTTGCTCCTGCCATTCGGATGCGTCCTCGCGCTCGTCGTGATCGCGCTCACGTTCCGAACGTTCCCGCTCTCCATCCCGCTCTGCCGCCCGTGCCGTACGCGCTGGTCGCACGGGGTGCTGCTTCGATGGATCTGGATCGCGATCCTCGTCGCCGCCGTCGTCGCGCCGCCGGTCGGCCTCGCGCTCGTCGAGGCGGAAGAGCTGACCTGGTTGCTATGGCCCGCCATCGCCTTCGTGGCGTTCATCGCGTTCCTCGTCGTCGAGCTCGGCGTCGTCCGCGCGCGCGCGATCTCGGTGCTCGATCTCGACGATCAGCTCGTCACGCTCGGCGGTGTCCACGCCGACGCGCGACTCGCGGCGTGGGAGCAGGCGAATCTGCGGGCGCAGATGATGAACGGTGCGTGAGAGGCGAGCGCCGTGACTAGGTGCCGCCGGCGCGTCGGCGCAGCTCGTCGATGTCGCGCTCGCACTTCTCGACGCGCGGACGCAGATCCGCTTGCGTGCGGAGGACGCCTGTCATCTCGCGGATGGTGCCGGCGAGATCGGTGATTGCGGTCGCGGTGCGGATCTCCGAAGCGACGATGCGCTGCGATAGCTCGCCACGCATTTCATCGAGGCGTGAGTTCGTTTCGTCGAGGCGTGAGTTCGTTTCGTCGAGGCGTGAATTCGTTTCGCCGATCCTCGAGGACAAATCGCTCCGCGTCTCGCGAATCTCGTCGCGAATGCCCTTCAGGATCTCGATCGTGAGGTCAGTCGGCTCCATCGCTTCTCCCTGAGTATGCCACGCGGGAGCAAGCTGCGGGCCGCGGGCTCAGGAGCGCATTTGCCGAAGAGTTTGCGCTCTCGGTCCTGTCGCGGACAGATTTCGTCGTGTCCCAGGACAGGCAAACGATTCGTGAGCTCCACGCCGCGAATCATCCTCCGTCGTCGGTGGCGTCCGCGGGCGATGCGTCGGCGGCGCCCGAATCCGGTGCGCTCGCGTCCGGCGGCCACACGCACGCGCCGCTGACGCACATCGACGCGCCGGTGCACGCGCGACCGCAGACGCCGCAGTTCGCGTTGTCGGTCGCGAGCGTCACCTCGCAGCCGTTCGAGGGGTTCGCGTCGCAGTCTGCGAAGCCGGCGCTGCAAGCGAGCGTGCAGCTCGTCCCGTTGCATCCCGCGGTCGAGTTGGCGCCGCTCGGACACGCGGTGCAGGACGATCCGCACGTCGCCGGATCGACGTTGCTCGCGCAATGATCGGTGCACTTGTGAAATCCGGTCGTGCACGCGAACGAGCATTGCGATTGCGTGCAGGATGCAACGCTGTTCATCGGCATCGGACAAACGGTGTTGCAGCCGGCGCAGTGGGTCGCGTTCGTCGCGAGGTCGACGCATTGGTTCGTGCAGAGCGTGGGCGCCTGCGCCGTGCATCCCGTCGTGCACGCGAACGTCGCGCCGGAGGGGGAGCAGATCGGCGCGCCACTCGGGCACACGGCGTTGCAAGCGCCGCAGTGCGCGGGTTGCGACAGATCGGTCTCGCATCCCGTCGCGGCGTTTCCGTCGCAGTCGCTGTAGCCCGCTTGGCACGTGCCGATCGTGCAAGCGCCGGCCGCGCAGGTCGCGCTCGCGCGAGGGAGCGAGCACGGCATGCAGACGCCAGTCGCGCAGCCGTACAGCGGATCGTTCGTGTCGACGCACGCGCCGAAGCAGTATTTCTTTCCGGCGCTGCACGTCGGTCCGGCGTCGGCGAGCGGCGCGGAGTCGACGGCGGGTGCGGCGTCGCTCATCGGCTGCGCATCGATCCGGGGCATCGAGTCGGCGACGTCGGACGTCACGACGTCGAACGCCGCGGCGTCGACGGATGCGTCGACGTCGAGGATCCCGGGATCGTTGCCGAGCACGGAGTTGCACGCGAAGAGACCGAGCGCGACGAGCGTCGCGCCGACGGCGTGGCGAGGAATACCGATCGTCATCAGAACCTCCCGCCGAGGCTGACGCCCGTCACGCCCGGGCCGATCATCGGCGCGACCTGCGCGCGGCGCGACGTCGTCGGAACCGCATGCGACGTGGACGACGGCGCCGTGACGTACGTGATGACGCCGCCGATGAAGACTGCGGCGCCGGCGCCGAGCGCGATCGTCGCCACGTCGCCGTACGTGCGCGCCTCGTCGCGCCGCTGCACGCCGGTGGCGTCGCAGAGGTTTCCGTTGCAGTGCGGGGACGACGCGCCGTACGTGGTCCGCGACGCGAGCGCGAACGCGCCGCCGGTCGCGAGCCCCGCGAGGCCGAAGCCGATGAGAACTCCGCCGGTCGTTCGCTGCGCAGAGCCGCGGCTCGTATCGACCGCGACCACGGGCGCGGGCGGCGGCGGTGCGGGACGGGCTTCGGATGCGACGGGTTGGGGCACCGGCACCGGCGGCGCAGGCGGAGGCGCGATCGCTTCGGCCTCGAGACGCGGCACGACGACGATGACGGTCTTTCCGTCGCCGCGAAGGCTCGCCGTGCTCAGCCACGACTTGTATCCGGGCGCGCTCACGGCGATGCGGTGTTCGCCGGGGTCGACCGGGACCGCCGTTCCCCACTGCGCCGATCCAACAGGCTCGCCGTCACGCGTGATCGCCAACCCGGCGATCGCGTCCGGGCCGCTCATTTGCACACGGATCATCAAGCGCGGCAGCTTCGGTTCGAGCAGGTTCGCGCGATCACGCGCCGCCTTCTCGCGCGCGGGTTGCGCCGCAGCTTTCGCGCGGCCCGCGAGCTCGACGAACGCCGCCCACGCGCTCGCGGTGCGCCCCACGTGCTCGTAGCAGTCCGCGAGCTGAAAGAGTGTCCCCATGCCGGGATCGAGCCGGCCGCTCTCTTCGAGCTTCGGGCAAGCCTCCGTGTAGCGCCCTGCCTTCATGAGCCGCTTGGCGTCGTCGAAGAGCGATTGCGCTGCGGCGGGATCGGCGGCGGAGGAGACGCTCGACACGCCGGCGACGGTCGCGGCGAATGCGGTGGCGACGAGAACGTGGCGCGTACGGCGAAGAAATCGAGAGGCGTGCATGGCTACTTTCGATCGTCGAAGAGACCGTCCGTCGAGGTCGGGGTTGGGGTCGGGATGGCGGGCGGGACCGGCAGCGCGGTCGCCGTCGCGATCGGGATCGCGGGCTCGGCGGGCGGCGCGGTGTACGCGACGGTCGGGACCTGAGGGCGTCGCGTGGTCGCGACCGGAACCGCCGGAACCGGCGGAAGCGGCGGAGCAGGTTTCGGCGCCGCGACCTCCGGCGGAGAAATCTCGATGGACGACGAAGGGGGCGCCACTGCTGCGGTGGCGGCGGCCGCGGCCGGCGGCGGCGACGTGACCACCGGACCGCGGAACAGCGACGGCTTCACGAAGAACAATGCGCCGATCACGAGGCCCGCGAGGAGCAGGATCAACGTCACGCCGATCAGCACCGGATGCCCTTTGCGAACGCGGTAGCCGTCGCTGTCCGTGATCTCACGAATGTGCGACGTCGAAACGCGCGTCGCGTCGTGCTGGACACCGCCCGCGTCGGACGTCCGCGCGATCCCGGAGAGCTCGAGCACGCGCGCCGCGCGCTCCGCCGACGCAACCGCGACTGGCGATCCATATTGCGCGATCGCTTTCGCGAGCTCTCCCACGTTCGGAAATCGCTTCGACGGTTCTTTCTCCAAGGCCGTGAGCACGGTCGCCTGGAGCCCCTCGGGGACGTCCGCGCGCAACGCCGAGAGCTGCGGCGGCGCGTCCGTCAGCACGTGCGCGCAGAGCTCCGGCGCCGTGTCGCCCTGAAACGGAGGCTCCCCCGCCAAGAGCTCGTGCAAGCACGCGCCAAGCGCCCAAACATCCGAGCGTTCGTCCGCGGCGGCCGAAGACTGCAGCTGCTCCGGCGACATGTAATGAGGTGACCCCATCACCATCGACGGGCTCGTCATCGCGAACGTCCGCGAGTGCCGCTTTCCGATCTTGGAGATCCCGAAGTCGAGGACCTTGACGCACGGCGAGCCGTCCGCGCGGTGCGTGAGGAACAGATTCGCCGGCTTGAGATCGCGATGGATGATCGAGAGCGCATGCGCTTCCGCCATTGCCTCGCACGCCTGCGCGATGTGATCGACGGCGGTCTCGATCTGCAGCGCGCCCTTCGTGGTGAGGACCTTCGCGAGATCGTTCCCGTCGAGGTACTCCATGACGATGAACGGAGCGCGGGTGTCGGTCTCGCCGACGTCGAAGATGCGCACGACGTGCTCGCTGTGGATCTTGATCGACGCGCGCCCCTCGCGGAGAAACCGCGCGACGACGTCCTCGTTGTCGCTCCACTCCGGCAGGAGGATCTTGAGCGCGACGCGCTCTTCGAGCTGCTCGTGCATCGCGGAGAGGACGATGGCGAGGCCGCCTTGGCCAAGGACGCTCAGGATGCGGTACTTCCCGGCGACGACCTCGCCGACGCGCGGGACGTCCCAACTCGAAACCGGCGTGCGAACGCTCGATGTGGACATGGCTGCGGGGTAGAGGGCGAATTCTGAGCCACGTGAATTCGTCGGGAAATCGCCGCTTCGGTGCGGCATCGCGCCACGCAAGGCGAAAACGCCACGGGGTCCCGCGATGGGGTCTCATGGGCACGTGACGGTGCCGAAGCATGCGTCGAGCGCGCGAAACAACTTCAGCCCCTGCGGGTACCGCGCGGCGCACGTTCGAAACGCCGCCGACGCCGGATCGTTCCCCTGATCGTCGATGCACAAGTAGATGACGGCGACGCACTCGTCGCTCTGCCCGCACGCGGTGACCTCGGCGCAGCACTTCGCGTCGAGCGCGTCGACGCAGCTCGCGGGATCGGGCGTGATGCCGCCGCACTTCGGCGCCGCGAGCGCGCACTCGGTCGCGCACGAGTTCGCCGAGCAGATCTGGAGCGCGCTGTTCGTCCACGTTCCGGGCTTTGCCTTTTGCGCGGAGTCGGTGTTGCAACACTTCTTCGCGCGACACGCTTCGCACGCGGATGCATCGGCGCCGACGTCGAGCACGCAAGCTCCCGCGTCCACCGCGGCGTCGCCGGACGCATCTGCACGCGCATCGGGCACGTCGGCGTCGACCGCCGCATCGCCGGAGCTCGCGTCGAACGACGCGCCGGCGGACGGCGTCGCGCTGCACGCGGACAAAGCGACGAGCGCGCCCGCGCACAGCACGAAAGAATCGATCGCGAGCCCGGCGATTCGCATGGCACCGCCGTAAGCAGCGGACGTGCCGTCGTTCGAACGTCGCGTTCTCTCGGGTGCGAAGGCTCGAGCGTCAACGCGCTAACGTCAGTTCGAACCTGCCTCCTGCGCGCAATCGAAGAGCCCCTTGTCGCATTTCTTCGCCATGCACGCCTTCACCGAGTCGCGTCCCACCGTGGTCATGCCCGACAGGAACGCACGGCAGCGCGCCATGTCGAGCCCGTCGCACTTGTTCGCGATCGCCGTGCAGTCGGCGTCGGCGGTCGGATCGGGGCAAGCGTCCATGAGCGCGTCGTACGCGCACGTGTGGAAGTTGCACTCGGCGCACTTCTTCTCCGGCGAGAGACGCGCGACGCACGTGAACATCTGCGCGGCGATCCGCGGCTTGAATGCCGATTTGTAGTCGCCGCAGATCTGCACGGCGGCGGCGCCCGAGGTGCACCCTTCCTTCGAAGGATAGGTGGGGCCGAGCGCCTTGCAGTTGATGGCTGGGCCGCCGTCGGTGCAAGCGGGCTTGGTCGCGTTGAAGATCTTCTTCCCGTGACCGCACGCCTTCTCGTCTTCGACGTTGTTCGCCATCGGTTTCGGATCGGGCTTCGGAGTCGGCGGAGGCGTCGGCGCCGGCGGCGCTTCGACGACGGGCGCAGGCGGCGCGGTGGCGCTCGCCGTCGGCGTCTGCTTCATCGTTGGGAACGCGGGATCGGCCGTTGGTGGCGCGGGCGGCGGCGTCTGCGTCGCGCCGCACGCCACGGCGGCGAGCGCACCAGTCAACAACAGGAACACAGAGCGATCGATCTTCATCCCGGCCTCACGAGGTGAATCGCGACCGACAGCCGGCGCGATCAACCTGCCACTCTACCCGTTTCTCCGCGAGCGACCGAACTGCGGTAGAACGCTCGCATGAACCGATTTCTCCCGAGCTCTTCGCTCGCCGCGCTCGCCGTTCTCGCACCGTTCGTCGTCCTCGCCGCGTGCGGTGGTTCGCCGAAGTCGAGCACCGTCCCGTCGCCGATCCCCGCGACCGACGTGTCGCCATCCGCATCGTCGGGAACGCCTTCGCCGGACACCCTCCCGTCGACCGCGCCTTCCGCGACGCCGCCGACCACGCCACCGAAGCCGGTGACCGCCGCCGACGCCGCGGCCGCGTGCACGACGACCGCGACGTACGACAAGAAGGCGCCGAGCAAGCTCACGTTCAACGTGAAGAACACGAGCGATCGCGAAGTGAAGATGTGCTGGCTCGAGTTCTACGTCTACGACAAGGCGGGCACGCAGCTCGCGCACGTGACGTTGCCGTACAACTACGCGATCGCGCCGGGCGCGTCCGACGGGCAGGCGTACGAGTGGAACGATCTCGGGAAGCAGATCGGCACCAAGGCGGTCGCGTCGATCGAGACGGTGATCACCGCGGCGAAGTTCACCGACGGCGGCGAGTTCCGCGACGAGTCGCTCGCGCCCGCAAAGCGTTCGCGCGCCGCGAAGAAGTAACTACGCGAGCGCGCGCATCCAGCGATCGATCGCGTCGGCGAGCGCGACGAATTTCGGATCGTCGTCGAGCATCCACTCGGTGTGTCCGGCGTCCGGAACCCAGTGCGCCTGTTTCGGACCGGGGTAGCGCGCGAAGAGCGAGCGCGCTTCCTCCGGCGGATGCAGCGCGTTTCGATCGCCGTGCGCGACGAAGATCGGCGTCGTCGCGAGGTGATGCAAGCGCGCTTCGGGCCCGAGCTGGAGCAGCGAGTCGGCGAAGCTCGGCCAGACGCCGTGACCAAACGCAGCGTGCTTGCGCAGGACGCCGTCGACGTAGCCGATCGTCTCGGGATCGAGCGGGTAGATGTCGAACGGATCGATCTTGCGCGGCTCACCTCCCGCGACGAGGCGCGTGCGTTCGGTGTCGAGCCACGCGCGGAATTTCTGCCAGCCGTCGTCGCCGCGCAGCGCTTTCTGCACGCGGATCGCGTCGTACATTCCGTTCATCACAACGAGCGCGTGGACGCCCTCCGCGACGCGCGCCGCTTCGAGCACGAGCCCGCCGCCCATTCCCCATCCCGCGAGCACGAGCCGTCGCGGCGCGAGCGTGCTGCGGACGAATGCGACCGCGTTGACGATGTCGCGAATCTGCTCTTCGAGGTGCACACGCCCGGGCTCGCCCTTGCTCGCGGCGAACCCGCGGTAGTCGAAGCCGAAGCACGTGTACCCCTTGCGCGTGTACGCGCGTGCGAATCGCGCCGGGTGAATCGCGTTCAGTCCTTGGAAGCCGGAGCACGTGACGACGATCGGAAGCTCGGTGCGTGCGTCGACGTCGGGGCGGTAGATCGATCCGTCGAGCTCGAGGCCGTCGCTCGTGAACGCGATTTTCTCTTCTCTCATTCTCATTTCTTCCTGAGGCCGGGGGAGACGACGCGACGTTCGATGATTCCGAGAATCTTGTCGAAGGCGAGCGCGAGGAGCGCCGCCGGGATCGCGCCGAGGAGGATCGTCGGTGCGCGCAAGCTACTCAAGCCGCGAAAAATCGGATCGCCGAGACCGCCTGCGCCGACGAGCGACGCGAGCGTCGCTGTGCCGACGAGGATCACGGCGCTCGTGCGCACCCCGGCGAGGATCGTCGGGAGCGCGAGCGGGACCTCGATGCGCCGGAGGATCTGCGCTTCGGAGAGCCCGATGCCGCGGCCGACGTCGCAGAAGCGCGGATCGACGCTGCGGATCCCGGCGTGCGTGCTCCGGACGATCGGGAGAAGCGCGTAGACGAAGAGCGCGACGAGCGCCGGCTTCACGCCGATGCCGAGGACCGGAACGAGGAAGCCGAGGAGCGCGAGGCTCGGCACGGTTTGAAATGTGCCGACGACGGGGAAGACGATCGCCGCGAGCCCATCGCTGCGCGCGACCGCGAAGCCGAGCGCGACGCCTGCGAGGGTCGCGACGAAGAGCGCGATGAGCGTGAGGAGCAGATGGCGAAGGACGAGGCCGGCGACGTACGTACGGTTGTCCCAGAAGTAATCGAGGATGGGTCCGCTCGCCGACGCCGTCTGCGCGCTCGACGAAGACGCGGTCACGATCTTCCTCTCGCGCAAGAACTCCGACACGACCTCTCCTGCGAGGCGGCCGCGGATGTCGACCTCGTAGCTCATCCTGCGCATGTCGTCGCTCGTCGCGATGCCGGCGAGGCGTGCGAGCGCCGGGCCGAGCGATGGGTTCGCGGCGAGCGCGGCTACGCGCGCGATCGGCGCTGCTTCGTACGGGGGGAAGAAGGCGCGATCGTCGTCGAGCACGCGCAGCGCGTTCGCTTTGATGCGCGCGTCGGTCGAGAACGCCGCGATGACGTCGACCTGCGCGTTCGCGATCGCCGCGTAGAGGAGGCCGGGATCGAGGCTCGTCGCGCCGCCGTCGCGGAGCACGAGACCGTAGCGCGCGGCGAGCGCGGCGAAGCCGTCGGCGCGCTCCATGAACTCGTGCGTGCCGCCGAGCGCGAGCTCGCGCGTTCGTGCGAGCTCGGTGATCGTGCGCACGCCCGCGAAGCGCGCGTCGTTCTCGCGCACCGCGAGCGCGTACGTGTTTTCGAAGCCGAAGCCGGCGAGCCACGCGATGCCGAACTGCGAGCGGAATCCCTCGTCGACGCGGCGTCGCGTGTAGTCGCGATCGGCGGGCGGCGGTTCCTTCAGGATCGTGAGGAGGCCGGTGCCGGTGTACTCCGGGTAGACGTCGATCGCGCTCGCGCGGAGCGCCTCGAACGTCACCTGCGTGCCGCCGAGCTGAAATCGCCGTTCGACGGCGAGCGGCGTGTGCGCTTCGATCGTCTGCGCGATCATCTCGCCGAGGAGGAGCTGCTCGGTGAAGTTCTTCGCGCCGACGCGGACGATCCCGCTGTCTGCGCGTGCCGTGACCGCGAAGAGCATCACGGCGATCACGCTCGCGATCGCGACGTGCACGCGGCGCGCGATCACGCGAGCCCTCGTGTCTGCGCGCCGACGAAGCGCTCGACGAATTCGTCGGCGGGACGCTTCAAGAAATCGTCGCGCTCGCCCTCCTGCGCGATGCGCCCGTCGCGCATCAGCACGATGCGCGTTCCGAGACGAAACGCTTCGAGTAAATCGTGGGTCACGAGGACGATCGTCCGCTGGAGCGTCTGCTGAAGACGCGCGAGCTCCGTTTGAAGCTCGGCGCGCAGGATCGGATCGAGCGCTGCGAACGGCTCGTCCATCAGGAGCACCGGCGGATCGCTCATCAGCGCGCGGGCGATCCCGACGCGCTGCTTCTGCCCGCCGCTCAGCTCTGC
>JBBQXV010000249.1:0-13712 GCA_038209335.1 Polyangiales bacterium
CGACGTGAAGCCGATGTACGACGAGCTTCATTGCTACACGCGCGCGCGGCTCCAAAAGGCGTACGGCAAAGACAAAGTCCCCGACGGCGCGCCAATCCCCGCGCACCTGCTCGGCAACATGTGGGCGCAGGAGTGGCAGGACATCTACGACTTGCTCGAGCCGTTCAAGGGCGAGCCGTCGCTCGACGTGAGCAAGGCGTTACGCGAGAAGAAGTACGACGCGAAGAAGATGGTCGAGCTCGGCGAAGCATTCTTCAAATCGCTCGGGTTCGATCCGCTGCCGAAGACTTTTTGGGAGCGATCGCAGTTCACGCGACCGCAAGGCCGCGAGGTCGTCTGTCACGCGAGCGCGTGGGACGTGTCGTCGGCCGGCGATCTGCGCATCAAGATGTGCATCGAGCCGACCGAGAACGATCTCATCACGATCCACCACGAGCTCGGTCACGACTACTACTACTCGCGCTACTTCAAGCTGCCGATCCTGTTTCAGCAAGGGGCCAACGGCGGCTTCCACGAGGCGATCGGCGACACGCTCGCGCTCAGCGTCACGCCCGAATACTTGAAGACGCTCGGCCTGATCGCCGAAGTGCCCAAGGGCGATCACGGGCGCATCAACCAGATGATGAAGAGCGCGCTCGACAAGATCGCGTTCTTGCCATTCGGTCTCCTCATCGACAAATGGCGATGGGACGTCTTCTCGGGAAAGACGCCGAAGGATCAGTACAACAAGGCCTGGTGGGACCTTCGAACCAAGTACCAAGGCATCGCGCCGTCGGCAGCGCGCGGCGAGGAGTACTTCGACGCGGGCGCGAAGTACCACATCCCCGCGAGCTCGCAGTACGTCATCTATTTCCTCGCGCGCATCTACCAGTTTCAATTCCATCGCGCGCTGTGCAAGGCCGCCGGGTACACCGGGCCGATCGACTCGTGCTCGATCTACGGAAACAAAGCGGCGGGCGACAAGCTCCTCGCGATGCTGTCGGTCGGCGCGAGCAAACCGTGGCCCGAGGCGATGGCGATGCTCGGCGAGAGCAAAGGCGATGCGTCCGCGATGCTCGAGTACTACGCGCCGCTCCGCGCGTGGCTCAAGGAGCAGAACAAGAACGAGAAGTGCGGTTGGTGATACGCTTGCAAAGTGCACAGGCGGCTGCGGCTCGGGTTGATCCCGCTCGGCGGTGACACCGGCGCAACCGAGCGCGTGCAAGCGTTCGCCGATGCGTTCGCTTCGGTCGTCGGCCAACCGATCGAGCTTCACAAAGCGGGCGACTACCGCGCGCTCGTCACGGCGATCGATCAAGGGCTCGTCGACTTCGCGTGGCTCCCGCCGCTGAGCGCCGCGAGGGTCGTGCGATCGGGGAGCGCCGCGCCGGCGGCGATCGCAGTGCGCAACGGGACGACGAGCTACATGACCGGGCTCCTCACGATGCGCTCGGGCAAGGTGAAGACGCTCGCGGATTTGCGCGGCGTCAGGGCGGCGTGGGTCGATCGCGAGAGCGCGTCGGGCTACGTCGTCATCCGCGCGGCCTTGCGCGCGAAGGGGGTCAGCCTCGTCGACGCTTTCCGCGATGAGATCTTCGTGCGCAGCCACGCCGAGGTCGCGCGCGCGCTTCGCAACGGCGACGCCGACGTCGGCGCGACATGCTTCAACTTCGTGAGCGGCTCGGTCGAGATCGCGCGCTCGGGATACAAAGACGAAGGCGGTCTCCCGCACGACGCCGTCGACATCGTCGCCCACGCCGGACCAATCCCGTCGGATCTGTTCGCCGTGCACACGTCGCTCGGTCCGAAGATGATCGAAGCGGTCCAGCACGCGCTCGTCGAAGCGCGCCCCGCCGCGGTGCACGAGCTCGCGAAAGATCTCATGCACGCGGACGGCTTCGGTCGCCCGGCGCGCGCGCACATGAGGATGATCGAGGCACTCTACGAGCTCCTCGACGAGCCCCTTTCCAAGCGCTGACCACGCGCGCAGCCAGGGAAGAACGCCGCGCAACGCCGCGTACCACTCAGCATCCCATGTGCCGTTGCTTGCACTATGCACCTCTCGCGCTTCGTCGGCAGGACGTCGCCGCGCGCGTGCGCGAGACACCGGAGATTCGCGCGACCCTCGAGCTCGTCGCGACGCATCCGGTCGGAGCGAGCGCGTCTCACGAGGGCCGCGGTGCGACGCACGTGGCGCGGCTCTATCGTTGTCGCGACTGCGCGCAGCTGTGGCAAGGCGGGAAGAATCCCTGCTTTGGGCGCGACGAGTACGCCTTCCAAGTGCCGGAGATTTCGCGCGAGGCGTGGCTCTCCGAGCCGTACGCGGATCCGGGCGCGCTCGTCGTCTTCACGGAGCAAAAGAGGTACGTCGCACAGATGCGACAGCAGGGTGTTCGCCCGACGCCGCCGCCTGGTCGCCTCTTCTTCATGAGCCCCGATGCGCTCGAGGAGGAGCGAACCAGGCGCGAAGCCGAGCGTGTTAGCGTCGCGCTTCATGAGGCCCTCGCTCCGCGTCGCGACGCTCAACATTTGGAATCGCTCTGCGCCGTGGACTGAGCGACGCGCGGCGATTCGCGCGGGGCTGAAGGCGCTCGCGCCCGACGTCGTCGGTCTGCAAGAGGTCGTGCGCGCGACCGACGGAGATGGACTCGATCAAGCGGCGGAGCTCGCCGAAGGCTTCGGCTACCACGTCGCGTTCGGCCGCACGCCGAGCGATCAGGGCTATCCGTTCGGCAACGCGATCTTGTCGCGCTGGCCGATCACGCGGACGGAAGTCTTTGCGCTCCCGCGCGGCGGCACCGACGAGTTTCGCAATTTGCTCTTCGCCGAGATCACCGCGCCGTTCGGAGCGCTCCCGTTCTTCACGACGCACTTCAACTGGAAGCTCCACGAGGGGAACGTGCGCGCGCTGCAGATCCGCGAGGTCACCGCTCGCGTGAAGCGGCTCGCGCCGACGAGCGGCTTCTCTCCCATCGTCGTCGGCGACTTCAACGCCGCGCCCGATGCCGACGAGATGCGCTACATGCGCGGCCTCACGTCGCTCGGCGGCGAGAGCGTGTACTTTGCAGACGCTTTCCTCGTCGCGGGCGACGGCTCGCCCGGACAAACGTTCTGCAAACGAAATCCGTTCGCTGCGCCGATGCGCGAGCCGGATCGCCGCATCGACTACATCTTCGTACGCGGCCCCGACGATCGCGGACGCGGCGAGGTGCTCGACGCGAAGCTGTGCTTCGACGCGCCGATCGACGGCGTGTTTCCGACGGATCACTTCGGCGTCGTCGCGACGATCTCGACGGGCGCCTAAGAGGCGAAGCTCGCATGGATCGCGCGGACGACGCGGACACGTCGCGCGTCCTCCCATTTTCGATTGAACGAACCGGCCGCCATCGGGCACTGGGAGGCGAGCACCACGAATGACGACGCCTCGCTTCTTCCTCGCTGTTCTATTTCTCCTCGCGACGCTCGTCGCATTTCGTCCGGCTGGCGCGCAGAGCCCGCCTCGCGCGGTGGTCGTCGTCGCGATCGACCCGAGCGCGGCCGAGCTCGACGCGGGCGCGCTGCGCCAAGCGATCGCCGACGAGCTCGGGATGGATGCGGTCGCGCCCGATGACGCGCGGGCGACGTCCGCGCGCGGGACGGTCTCGGTGGCGATCGACCGCGACGCAAAGAAGCTCGTGGTCAGTTACCGCGCGCAGGGGGCGCCCATCACGCGCGACGTTCCGCTCCCCGCGGACGCGGCGGCGACGAGCCGAGCGGCGGTGCTCCTGGCGGGAAACCTCGCGCGCGACGAGGCGTCGGACCTCGCCGCAGAGCTGCGCAAACGCGGACCGAAGGTGCCGGCGCCGACGACGCGGGTGGACGCGAAGGAACCGATCGAGGTCGATCCCCGAAGGCTCGACGCGACGCTCGCGTACTACGCGGAACAAGACACGCGACAACGCGTCACCTTGGGGTGGAGCTTCATCGCGGCGGGTGCCGTCGCGTCGGGTGCGGGCATCTACATGCACACGCGCTCGCCCGGCGCCGGTGGGGTGTGGGTCGCATCGACCGGCGGCGCGTTCATCGCGTTCGGAGTGGGGGCGTTGTTCTGGACGACCGATCTCGAGACGCTTTGGAAGTCGCGACAGAAGGGGACGGGCGAGGAGGCGATCGAAACGCGTTGGGCCGACTACGCGCAGACCGAGCGCCGCAGCCGCCGGATCACGGGCGGCCTCTTGATCGGGGTGGGCGCGCTGATGCTGACGCTCGGTACGCTCCGCCTGACCACGTCGGCGCTCGGTGCTTCGTCGGGCGTGGACGGCGCGATGGACGTCGGCACGGGCGCGCTCGAGATCGGCATGGGCATCTATTTCCTCGCGACGAACGGCTCCCTCGAGCACGCGCTGCGCGTCTACGAGAACGACATCGGTCGCAAAGCGGAGCCCAGCGCCCTCCTCGCCAGCCGCTTCCGGCTCGCCATGGTCCCCGGCGGCGCCATCGCGGGATTCGGAGGGACCTTCTGAAAATCGATTGAACGATCGGCCGCGCTGCGGGCACAGCCGAGAGTGGGAGAGGCACACGCAGCGCTTGGGCTATCTTCGTTCGCCGTGGTCGACTCGGCGGATTCGGAGGCGCGCCTCGTCGCGCGCCTGCGCGCGGGCAATCTGCTCGCCCTCGGCGAGGCGTACGACGCGCACCACATCAATGTGCGAGCGTTCGCGCGCCGGCTACTCGGGGACGAGAGCGCGGCGGAGGACCTCGTGCAGGACACGTTCGTGGCGCTGAGCCAGTCGATCGCGCGCTTTCGAGGCGACGCCCCGCTGCGCTCGTTCCTCCTCTCGATCGCAGCAAACCACGCTCGTCATCACGTGCGCTCGGCGATGCGCCGCCGCGCCGCGGTCGGGCGGCTCGCGGAAGAACCACCCGACTCGATGCGCAGCCCGGAGAGCGGCGCAGCTGCCCGACAGCTCGCGGCGGAGCTGGAGCACGCGCTCGATCAGCTGCCGCTCGATCAACGCGTCGCGATCGTGCTGTGCGAGGTCGAGGAGCGCACGTGCGCCGAGGCCGGGCAGATCGTCGGCGCCCCCGAAGCGACGATGCGAACGCGGGTCTTCCACGCGAAGCGCAAGCTGCGCGAAGCCCTCGAGAAGAAGCGCCGATGAGCGACGACCTCTTCGATCGCGCCGCGCGCGCTCTGCGCGATCGTCACGACGGGCGCAGCGACGCGGCCGTGCGCACGCGCGCGCGAGTCCTCGCGGTCGCGTTGGTCGAGCGAAAGCGCCGCCGTATCTTCGCGTTCGCCATCGCGCCGCTCGCCGCAGCGTTCGTCGTCTCGATGGCGTGGGCCGCGTCGACGGGACGATTGACCGGATGGATCGAGCACGTCACTGCGCTCGTGCGCCCCGAGCGGAGCGCGCAGCCCGTCGCGACGCCGCCGTCGGCGCTCCCGTCGATCACGGCGAGCGCAACCTCGAGCGACGCAGCGCCGATCGTCGAGGTGGAGACCGCACCGGACGCCGGCCCCGCCCTCACTCCGATCCCGCGAGCGCCCGTAGCAGCGCCGTCCCGTGTGCCGAAAGATGTCGCGACGCCGGACGCGGGTCCGAGCGAAGAGGACGCCCTCTACCTGCGCGCCCACCAGGCACACTTCGTCGCGCACGACGCCGCCGCCGCGCTGCGCGGTTGGGACGACTACCTCCGCGCGTACCCGAGCGGGCGCTTCGCGATCGAAGCGCGCTACAACCGGGCGCTCGCGCTCGTCCGCCTCGCGCGGTATGCGGAGGCACGCGCCGCGCTCGCACCGTTCGCCGCGGGCACGTACGGCGGATACCGTCAGCGCGAGGCGCGCGCGCTGCTCGACGCGATGGACGCGGGGCCCTAGGACGTTCAGCCGCGGCCGGACACTGCGCTGTCGAGCACGACGACGCGCTTCACCCCTTCGCGCGCGTTGATGAGCGACGCGCCGCCGAAGACGATCGCAGCACTCACCGCGTACCCTGCGTCGCTCACGAGCCCGACCGGACGACCCACGAGACGCCACACGACGAGCGCGACGAGGAGCAACGCGCCGAGCGCGAGCCCTACCTCGAAGCGCGGACGCTCGCCGCGCAATCGCATCGACAACATCCGCAGCGCGAAGAACGCGTTCCCCACGCTGCCCACGATCACCGCCGCGAGCAGCGACATCGCGCCCGTGCTCGCCGCGATGCAGAGCACCGTGAGGAACGCCGCGAGCGGGAGAATCGGAAACACGCGCATCGGGCCGCGCGCGCGAGACACGCGCCACATCCCGTGCACGATTCCGACGAGCGTCGCCCCGATCGTGAAGACCGTGATCGCGAGGCGCGCCGTCACGGGGCCGATCGCGAGGCGCTCCCAAACGCTCGTTCCAAACGCGCCGCTCACGAGAAGGACGATCGACAAGAGCGTCAGCGACTCGACCTGATTGAGCCGCCCGAGGCGAAACACGCCAGTCTCGGCTTGCTCCCAGTACGTCGCGCTCGACGCGGACGTGATCACCATCGCGAGCGCGAGCCACCACATCGGCGGCGAGCCGAGCGCCACCGCGCTCATGTACGCGATGTACGTGACGTTGAGGACGTCGAGTCCGTGATCGAGCAGCTCGCCCATCGCCGAGCATTGCCCCGTGCGACGCGCGTGCGCGCCGTCCGCGTTGTCGCACCAGTTGTAGAGCTGCACGCCGATCGCCGCGACGACGAACGACCATCCGCTCGACGCGCCCATGCACACGACCGTCGCCGCGCCGAGCAAACAAAGCAGATGCCCCGCGTGCGTGATCGAGTTCGGATGAAGGCGCGCCGGTATGAAGCGCAACGTCGGCGTGACGAGGAGACGGCGATACAGCGGCAGGAGCACCGACCGATCTTCGACTCTGTACTCGAGGCCCGCTTCCCCCATCGGCCCTAAGGATGCGCTCGTGTGGCAGAAAGACGCAAATGCGAAGAATTTCCACAGGCGTAACGCAATTCGCACACGACGCCGGCATCCGCTCCATGGGGGTGTTGGGAATATCCCTTTCCCGCGGCGGTTGTGAGCCCCGCGCGCCCCTGGTTGACACGCCCCGGCTCATCGCTAGGATGCGCGCGCTACGCGCCGTACGCCGCAATTTTCCCTGTAATTTCGTCTTTCGGAGCCTCGGATGACCAGCGACGTGATGATTTATGCGAACGACCTCTCGAAGAGCTTCGGGTCGTTCCGCGCACTCGACAAGATCAACTTCGAGGTAAACAGGGGCGAGATCGTCGGATTCCTCGGCCCCAACGGCGCCGGCAAATCGACGACGATGCGCATCCTCACGTGCTTCATCGCGCCGACCGACGGCACCGCGCGCATCAAGGGCCACGACGTCTTCGAAGAGCCGCTCGAGGTTCGCCGCAACATCGGCTACCTCCCGCAGCGTGCGCCGCTCTACCTCGAGATGGGCGTGCTCGAGTACCTCAAGTTCGCGGGCGATCTCCGGGGGCTCGACGCTTCGACCTTCAAGAAGCGCGCGCGCAACGTGGTCGAGGTCTGTGGCCTCGCGCAGGTCCTCGGGAAAGAAATCCGGCACCTGTCGCACGGCTATCGCCAGCGCGTCGGTCTCGCGCAGGCGCTCATTCACGATCCGCCCGTGCTCATCCTCGACGAGCCGACGAGCGATCTCGACCCGAACGAGAAGCAGGAGTTCCTCGAGTACCTGAAGCAGATCGGTCAGGACCGCACGGTGCTCTTGTCGACGCACAACCTCGCCGAGGTCGAAACGGCGTGCGCGCGCGCGATCATCGTCTCCAAGGGGCGCATCGTCGCCGACGGTCCACTCGACGAGATCCGCGCGAAGAGCGGGCGCGTTCGCTACGTCGTGTCGGTGCAAGAGTCGACGGGCCAGACGGCGTACCGCGGTCGCGGACCGCTGCCGAACCAAAGCGAGGTCGAGGCCGCGCTCCAAGCGATCGACGGCGTGAAGAAGATGAGCGAGCTCCCGACCGACGAGAAGGCGCACGCCTACGAGGTCATCAGCGAGCAGGACGTCGATCTCCGCCCGGATCTCTTCAAGCTCATCGCCGACAAGGGATGGGTCCTCCTCGAGCTTCACCGCGATTCGCAGACCCTCGAAGACGTCTTCCGCTCGCTGACCATCGGCGACGAGCGCCGCAATCGCAACGTGGACGCGCCGGCCGAAGAAGACGAAGAGGAAGAAGACGAGGACGACGAAGAAGAGGACGAAGAGGAAGAAGAAGAGGACGACGAAGAAGAGGACGAGAAGAAGTCCAAGTCGTCCGGCAAGAAAGGCGGCAAGTAAGCGCCATGGCCAGCACCGAAGAAGTCAAAGACGCGAAGAAGAAGGACGAAGACGTGGAAAAGGCCATCGACGAAAAGAACGAACGCGACGAAGAGGAAACCGAAGAGGAAGAGGACGAAGAGTCCGAGTCCCCGGAGCCCTCCGGAGCGGTCAAGCGTGTCGCGCCGGCCGATACGGCGGGTGCGATGCGCGGACTGACGAACGTCATGACGATCGCGGGGCGCGAGCTCCGTTCGTATTTCGATTCGCTCGTCGCGTACGTCGTCCTCGGCGGAAGCATGCTGGCGCTGGGCCTCTACTTCTTCAACGACCTCGGCCCGATCTCGGCCAGCTTTTGGAAGTCCGACCGCGCGACGTTGAACCACATGTTCGAGTTCTTCCCGCTGTGGCTCGGCATCATCATCATCCCGCTCGTCACGTCCCGCGCGATCGCGGAAGAGAAGCGCTCGGGCACCCTCGAGCTCCTCATCACGATGCCGGTCCGCGACAGCGAGGTCATCCTCGGCAAGTACCTCGGCGCGCTCGCGATGATGCTCATCCTCTTCGTCGCGACGCTCCTCTACCCGGTCATGCTCTTCAAGTGGCCGTGGGATCTCGGGCCGCTCGATTGGGGTCCGGTGACGGCGGGCTACCTCGGCCTCGTTCTCTTCTCGATGGCGGGTCTCGCGGTCGGGCTCCTCTTCTCCGCGCTGACCGAGAGCCAGATCATCGCATTCTTCCTCACGGCGTTCACGCTCGGCTTCCTCTGCGCCATCGGCTTCTTTGCCGAGGGGACGCGCGGTTGGATCGGCGAGGCGATCACGTTCCTCAGCTTCAAGTCGCGCTTCCAAGGCTTCGAGCGCGGCCTCATCGACTCGAAGGCGGTCGTTTACTTCCTTTCGATCACCACGATTTGCCTCCTCTTCGCGTTCCGCTCCCTCGAGAGCCGGAAGTGGTCCTGAGCTAGTCATGCAAAAGCGAACCAAAGCAGCCACCGAAAGCGGCGTTCTCCTCGTCGTCGTCGCGCTCATCCTCGTCGCGCTCAACACGCTCGGTTACTTCGGCGTGTCGGCGCGCAAAGACACCACGAAGACCGAGCGCTTCACCCTGTCGAAGGGGAGCGGCAACCTCGTTCACAACATGAAGCAGCCGCTGACGGTCGACGCGTACGTCACGCGCGGTCTTCCCAAGCTCGACACCTTCGTGCGCGACCTTCGCGATTTGCTCCAGGACTACAAGGACTCGAGCGGCGGGAAGTTTCAGTACCAAATCATCGACGCGAAGGACGAAGAGACGAAAAAGAAGGCGACCGAGGCGGGCCTTCAAGAGCAGCCGTTCGCCGAGGTGAGCGACACCGACGAAGAGGCCGGGATCAAGAAGGGCGTGATGGGGCTCGTGCTGAAGTACGCCGAGAACCAGGATGTCCTCGACCTGCCGTCGCCCGATCAGACGATCGGGCTCGAGTTCTGGATCTCGAACAAGATCCGCTCGCTCACGTACAAAGGCGACGGCATCAAGCACAAGATCGGCGTCCTCTCGGGGCACGACGAGATCAAGCTGACCGAGGCGAACCTCGCGCCGTCGCAGATGGGAAAATTCGCGATCCAGGGGATCATCACGCAGAACTTTCCGTTCTACGAGATCGCCGACGTCGACCTGAAGAACGGCGACGCAGAGATCGAAGAGTCGATCGAAGGGCTCATCATCACGCAGCCGGGCAAGGAGCTGAACGAGAAGGAGCTCCGCCGGATCGATCAGTTCGTGATGAAGGGGAAGTCTCTCGCCATCTTCGCGGGCGCGGTCAACGTCAAGTCGGGCGACCACACGATGAACGCGTCGCTCCAGACGCACGGCCTCGAGAAGCTCCTCGACGGCTACGGCATCGAGATGCGCAAAGACGTGCTCCTCGATTTCGGGCGCTCGTTCCGCGTCAACGTGCAGACGCAGACGGGCGTCGGGACGCTGCCGATGCCGCAGTTCCTCATGGTCCAGGACGACGATCGCTTCAGTGGCGGCGAGCAGCTCCTCGACTCGTCGTTCCAGCCGATCTTCCGCATGCAGCAGCTCGCGGTGCCGTTCGCGTCGTCGATCGTCGTGCACTCCGAGAAGCAGCCGGACGCGAAGCCCAAGGTCGTCATGCGCACGACGCCGCGCACCGTCCGCATGACGGGCGAGACCGCCGACCTCAAGCCGTTCCAGGATTGGCGGCCCAAGGGCGAGACGGGGCAGTTCACGATCGGCGCTTACCTCGAAGGTTCGATCAAGACCGCGTTCCCGGGCGGCGACAAGCAGGGGATCGAAGCGCCCGAGAAGAGCGCGCGTCCGTCGCGCGTCTTCGTGCTCGCGTCGTCGCAGTTCCTCGCGAACCCGCTCGCGCGCGCCGGTAACGGCCCCGAGATGCCGCAACAGATGATGGGGATGCAGATGCCGCCGCAAGGCGACCGTCAGCTGCTCCAGCTCGCCGGTCCGTACGCGCAGCAGATCATCACCAACACGATCCTCGCGTTCAAGAACACCCTCGACTGGATGATCGGCTACACCGATCTTCTCGCGGTCTCCGCGAAGATCATCCAAGAGCCGGCGCTCGTTTACGGCGACGTCTCCAAGTTCACCAAGGACTTGAAAGACGGAATGACGAAAGAGGACGCCGAGAAGAACGACAAAGACACGCGGCAGGCTCGCAAGTCGCAGCAGTTTCGCATCTCGTGGACGCTCATCCCGGGCATTCCGCTGCTGTTCGTTCTCTACGGGATTTTCCGCTGGCGCATGCGCATGAATGCGCGCGCCAACGTTTCGCTCGCTTGATCGAGCTCGATCTGACCAGAGGTTTGAAAAATCATGTCTCGTGACCGGTTGATCATCATCGGTGTCGTCGTCCTCGCTGCGCTCGGTTACTTCGTCTGGAAGCAAGCCGACAAAGACAAGAAGCTCGGCATGACGGGGCCGGTCGCGGCATCGTCCGCCGACTTCCCCGTCATCAGCTCGCCCGACGACATCGACAAGCTCGTCATCAAGGACGGCAAGAAGGACGAGATCGTCCTCGAGAAGCACGACGACAAGTGGGTCCTCACGAAGCCCGTGAGCGCGCCCGCGAACGCGCAGTCGGTCAAAGAGATCGTCACCAACCTCGGCACGCTCAAGGTCAAAGAGCAGGTCGTGATGACGCTCGACGACGAGGTCAAGAAGGCGAAGAAGCTCGACCCCGATCAGGCCGTGCACGTCCAGGCCTTCAAGGGCGCCGAGAAGAAGACCGACATCATGGCCGGCACGACCGGCGCGCTCGGCCAGCTCATCACCGTCGCGGGCAAGGACGGCGTCGTCTACGCGTCGAGCGGCTTCTCGTCGTACCTCTACACGAAAGAGCCGAAGGACTGGCGCGACAAGGAAGTCCTCAAGTTCGACGAAGGGAACGTCACGTCGATCGCGATCGAGAGCAAGAGCGGCGACGCGGGCATGTCGACGTTCTCGTTCACCAAGGGCGAGAAAGAGTGGGGCGGCAGCTTCAACGGCAAGCCGATCGCTCGTTTCGACGATCAGCGCGCGAAGGATCTCGTCAAGGAGATGCACGTCGTCAACGCCGAGGACTTCGGCGACGGCAAGCCGGCGTCGGACACCGGGGCCGATTCGCCCGTGGGCACGATCACGATTTCGTTCAAGGACAACGCGCCGAAGATCGTCTTGAAGATCGGAAAGCCGGCGGCCAACGGCACGTCGCGCTACGCGTTCAAGGACGGCAACCCGGCGATCTTCGTCGTCGGCAAGCCGACCGCGGATTGGATCCTCGCCGAGCTCGCGAAGTTCCAGCGTCCCGCCGACGCCGGTGCGGACAGTGGCGCGAAAGACTCGGGCGGCGGTGCGCCGAAGCCGATGGAGATGCCGCCGGGATTCCAAATGCCGCCGGGCATGCCGGGCATGCCGCCGGGACATCCGTAGTCATGGATCTCTTCGGACATCTGAAGGCCTACGACTACGGCGAGGTCCACTTCAAGTTCGACAAAGCGACGGGGCTCAAAGCCATCATCGCGATTCACGACTCGCGACTCGGACCGGCGCTCGGCGGTTGTCGCTTCATCAACTACGACTCCGACGAGGACGCGGTCATCGACGCGCTCCGTCTCGCGCGCGGCATGACGTACAAGGCCGCGCTGGCCGGCCTCGCGCACGGCGGCGGCAAGAGCGTCATCATCCATCCGCGGGCGCACTTCGATCGCGTCGCGCTCTTCCGCGCGTTCGGGCGCTTCATCGAGGACCTTCGCGGGCACTACATCACCGCCGAGGACAGCGGCACCGGGCTCGAGGACATGGAGGTTCTGCGCACGGTGACGAAGCACGTCACGGGCGTCGATCAGGCGCACGGCGGCTCGGGCGATCCGTCGCCGTTCACGGCGCTCGGCGTTCGGCGCGGCATCGAGGCGTGCGTCAAGCACAAGCTCGGTAAGGACTCGCTCAAGGGGGTCCACGTCGCGATTCAAGGCGTCGGACACGTCGGGTATCACCTCTGCAAAGAGCTTCACGCGGCCGGCGCGAAGATCACCGTCGCCGACGTCGACGCGCTCAAGGCCGAGCGCGCACAGCGTGAGCTCGGCGCGACGGTCGTTTCGCTCGACGACATCTTCGGCGTAGCGTGCGACGTCTTCGCGCCGTGCGCGCTCGGATCGGCGTTGAACGATCAGACGATCGCGCGGTTGAAAGCGACGATCGTCGCAGGCGCCGCGAACAACCAGTTGGCCGAGCCGCGCAACGGCGACGATCTTCACGCGCGCGGGATTCTTTACGCACCCGACTACGCGATCAACGCGGGTGGGCTCGTCAACGTCGCGCAAGAGGTGCTCGGCTACGACGAGGCCAAGAGCCGCACGGCGACGTTGAAGATCTACGACACGATTTGGGACATCGCGGAGCGCAGCTCGAAGCTCAAGGCGCCGACGTACCGCGTGGCCGACATCATGGTCGAAGAGAAGCTGGCGGCGGCGAAGAAGAAGTAGGGCCGGCTGCTGCGGTCACGGGACGCGCGAGCTCGCGCTCGATGACGTCGAGCGGCGCGTCGCCGAACGCGAGCCAGATGCGCGCGCGAACGAGCGCCGCGTCGGGCGAAGCGTAGAGGAGCGCGATCGCGTAGCCCGCGGCGATCACGACGAGCGGACGAGCGGCCGCGAGGTGCTTCATCTTGTCGGCGAGATCGTCGTCGACGCGAAACGACATGGCTCCTACGCGCGTACGAGGCACGGGCGGCGTGATCGCCCACGACGCCACCGTGAGCATGTCGTGGAGCGCGATGAGCGCGCTGAAGCGATCGGTCGCCTGCGTCGCGACGCGCTCGACGAGCTGGAGGGCGCCGCAGATCGCCACGCGCTCGGCCGACGGCGCGGCACGAACGGGCGAGCCGGCGACGACGGGACACGCCGACTCCGCGAAGAGCCACGCGCGCGCTCTCTTGTCGACGCCAGCGCGCGCCGCGGGTGTCTCGTCGGAGGGC
>JBBQXV010000250.1:0-13697 GCA_038209335.1 Polyangiales bacterium
GGGGCCGCCGGCCTCTGCGGCGCAGCCGAGCGCCACGGCGACCACGACGACGACCGCGACCAGCACCGCCGGGAGCAGCGACACGTCGACGGCCGCGACGACGGCAGCTGCGACGGCGACGGCGACGGCGACGCAAGCGCCGAGCGCGAGCACCGCGCCGGTGGCCGTCGCGCCTCCGCAGCCCGGCGGCCAGCGCCCCGTGGCCGGGCAGCCCGCCACGGCGAAGCCCGTCGCGTCGGGCGCGAAGCCGCCGCCCGCCGGGCCAGTCAAACCGAAGGACCTCGGCTTCTAGGCGAAGGTTCGGAGTGCACGATGCAGGACGCGAGCGCGTGTGCACGGACGATCGTCCGCGCGACCCGTGCGATGCCTGACGCCGGGCTGCGCGTCGCGTACGTCGTCGATTTTCTGCGGACGTCGCCGCTCCCGCACGTAGCCAAGACACTCGAGATCGTCTGCGCGCGCGCCGAGCAAGCGGAGGAGGCGGCGCGCGAGGCGCTCATCGCGATCGTCGACGCGCTCAACGCGGAAGGGCAGGCCGAGCTCGTGCAGCGCCTGCGCGAAGAGGCGATAGGCGAGTCGCTCCTCGCGCTCGAGCGTCTCGTGCGTCATCCCGTCGACGGGCATCGCGGCTCGCTCTTGCCGGAGGATCCGAACGAGGATCGCATTCCCGACTACGGACGTGGCCGCCCGCTCACGCTCGGCGAGCGCAAGTCGCTCGCGCGCCGCCCCGATCGCGACACGATGGAGCGCCTCCTCCGCGATCCGCACCCGGACGTCATCCGCGCGCTACTCGGCAGCGGACGTTTGCGCGAGGAGGACGTCATGCGTCTCGCGGCGAAGCGTCCATGTCGTCCGGACGTTCTCTCGGAGATCGCGCGCTCGCCGCGCTGGGCGCACAGTCCGCGCGTGCGCATGTCGCTCGTGCTGAATCCGGATACGCCGATCGAGCTCGCGACGGGGATCGTCGGGCTGTTGATGCGGCAGGAGCTGCGCCTCGTCGCCGAGACGACGTGCGTGTCGCCGGGGCTGCGTGCGATTTGCCTCGAGCACCTCGAGCGGCGACCGCCGGGCGCGCGCGAGGAAGACGCGGACGGACCTCTGCACTGAGGTCGCGTCAGTCTTCTTCTTCTTCGATCTCGGCGCGCGCGAAGCAGAACGCGCCGATCCCGCACGCGCAGCGCGAGCACAGCGGCGCCTCTTCGCGACGAACTTCGGTCCCGCGCGTCGAGATGTAGACGCCGCGTCCTTGTATTCTGCAGCCATCGTCATCGTCGATAGGCTCGTTGCAGACGTCGCAGCGGAGCGTTGCGTCGGCGGCGAAGAGAACGTCGTGCGTCGCGACGACGCACGCGCGTCCTTCGGTCGACTTGGGCGCGCTCATGGCGGGGAAGATAGCGCAACCGCGCCGCGACGCTACGCACGGCCGATTCTTGGCAACTCGACGCGGCGGGTGCCGACAAGACGTTCATGAAGATCGCCACCGGCCGGTTCGCGCTCCCGCTCGCGCTCCTTCTCGCGGCGTCCGCGCTCGCGTGCAGCCACGCGGCGCCGCTCCCGGCGCAGGCCGTTCGTCTCAACCGCGACGGCGCCGCCGCGCTCGCCGCCGGCGATCTCGCGACCGCCGAGGCGCGCATCGCCGTCGCGCTCGAATACAATCCGCGCTTCGTCGAGGCGTGGGTCAACCTCGGCCTCATCGAGCTTCGTCGCGGCAACTTCGCGGTCGCGCGCAAGCACCTCCTCCACGCGCGCGATCTCAATACCGATCTCCCCGCACCACACCACGCGCTCGGCCTCCTGGCCGACAAGCAGGGGCACCTCGCGGAAGCCGAGCGTCACTACCGCGCTGCGCTGCGCGTCGATCCCGGCTTCGGTGCTGCGCGCGCGAACCTCGCGCGGAGGCTCTTCGAACGCGGCGCGCTCGAAGAGGCACGCGAGCAATTTCTCCGACTCACCGAGGTCGCGCCCGAGACGATCGAAGGCTGGCTCGGACTCGTCGAGGCGCACGTCCGTCTCGGCCGCCTCGCGGACGCCGACGAAGTGCTCGTGCGCGCGCGCCAACGGTTCGGCGAACATCCAGGGGTCGTGCTGCTCGAGGCGCGTCAGATGCTCCGGCGCGAAGCGTTCGCCGAGGCCGAGGGGACGCTCGACGCGCTCACGCGCGACACAGATCGCGCGATCGCGTCGGCGGCGTGGGCGTGGATCGGAGTCGCGCGTCTCGGGCAAGGCAACGCCGAGGGCGCGGTCGCCGCCGCGCGCGAAGCGCTGTTGCTCGACGAAGCGAACCCGGTCGCGCGCTACGCGATGGACGCGGCGCGCCAGCTTCGACGTTGACCGCGCGAGCTGTGCGTCCGCTCGTTGTTACGTTCTCGCTTCAACGAAGCAGCCAGAACGCCATCGCCGCGAGCAGCCCGACCACGCCGGTGACGAGCATCACGACGACCCACGCGGGCACATGCGTCCCGGGGATCTCGATCCGCTCTTCGGCTTCGAGCGAGCCCGCGTTCTGCCCTTCGCCCCATCCGTCGTTGGGCGCGTTCGTGCGATCGGACGGAGGGTGCGACGATGGAAGCTTCGGCGCGGGACCACCGAACACCATCGTGCTGCTGAGCCCCTGACGCGAGCTCGTCCCTTCTTCCTTCTTCGAATCGGGCGCCGGATAGAGATTTCCCGGAGGCCCGCCCGCTCCCGGCGGATGCGCCGACCCAGGCGACGCGGGATCGCTCCCCATGTTGTGCGCGCGTCGATTCGGCTCGGTGTTGTCGGGCGGCTCTTCGGGGAGCTGGTATTTTCGGTACTTGATCGGCTCGCCGTCGGGCCCGAGCGGCTTCAGTCGCTCGCCGTCGAATTGCACGACGATGACGGTGATGTTGTCGTGACCGCCCGCTTGGTTCGCGCGATCGGTGAGCGTCTTACATGCTTCGAGGGGCTCGGGGATCGTCCGGAGGATCTCGCGGATCTCGTCGAAGCGAACCATGCCCGAGAGGCCGTCGGAGCATAGAAGCAGAATGTCTCCGCGCCGGAGATCGACGTACGTGAGATCGACCTGCACCGTGTCGCTCGTGCCGAGCGCTTGGAGAATGATGTTGTTGTGCTCGAAGGTCTCGGCCTCTTCTTCGGTGAGCTGACCCGCCTCGATGAGCTGGTTGACGAGCGATTGATCGCGCGTGACCTGCACGAGGTTGCCGTCGCGAAGGAGGTAGCCGCGCGAGTCGCCGACCTGCGCGAGGAAGAGGTGATCGTCGATGAGCGCCGCCGCGGTGACGGTCGTGCCCATTCCGCGTCGCGTGCGATCGAGCTTCGCTTCTTGGAAGATGCGGAGGCCCGCGGACTCGACGGCGCGCACGAGGCGTCGCGCGATCTCGTCGCGCGGAACGGGCGACGTGTCGTCGAGCTGATCGATCATCCGCTCGTAGATGATGTCGACCGCGAGCTGGCTGGCGATCTCGCCCGCCGCCGCGCCGCCCATGCCGTCGCACACGGCGAAGAGCGTCCCGTGCATGCCGAGCGAGGTGGTGCGGTTCGCTTCGAGGAGGCCGCGCGAACGGCGCGTGAGATCCGCGACGAGAAAGTTGTCCTCGTTGTGCTCGCGGATCTGTCCGACGTCGGTGCGTGCGAAGAGCTTCAGGCTCAGGTCGCCTGCGCTTTTGGGCGCCGCGACCTCGCCGATCGGTTTCTCTCCGACCGTTGGCTCGGGCACCGGCGTCTCGCGGGTGGGTTGCGTCACGAGCAAGATCCGCGGGGGGAGAACGTAGTCGGCATGTCGCTCAGAGCCTCGGCGCCGCCATCTGCGGAGCTGCCGGCCCTGACGCGCCTGCTTGCCCTGCCGGGACAGCCCCCGGGTCGAGGTCGATGCGGAACAGCTGCTGACCAATGCGGAAATGGTCGCCGTCCTTCAGCCTGACCTCCTCACGAATCTGCAAGAACGTTCCGTTGGATGAGCCGAGATCGGCGAGCGTGTACCGCTTGGACTCGCGGTCGCAGTGGATCGCTGCGTGACGACGCGAGAGGAACGGATCTTCCGTGAACACGATGTCTCCCGATTCGCGGCCGAGCACTGTCTCCACCTTTCGGATGTAGAAGACGTCGCGAGTGACGCCCTCTACGGTGCGCTGACTCAGCCGAGCGTATCTTGCCGCGGCCGGCGTGCCAAACAGGAGAGTGCCATGCTGGGAGGCTGTCCCAAACCCCTCCTCGGCGTCATTCACGACCTCAAACCTTAGCACCTGTTGTCCTACGAGGAACAAATCTTGGTCTTGAAGCAAAACCGAGAAGTCGTTCGGGTCTTTCGGCGCTTGTCTCTCGCCCAGCCCTGGCCCCGGCCCAGGCTCGGCGGGCGGCGCGGCCGAGAGCGCGTTGCCTAGGCCGCTCGGGATGCGGAGGTAGATCCCGTTCACGCTGCCGAGGTCGCGAAGAAACATCTGACCGCCGCGGCGAAGGATGCGCGCGTGGCGGGGCGAGATGTAGCGATCCTCAGCCAAGAGGACGTTCCCCTCGGTGCGTCCGATGTCGGTGACGTCGGCGAGCGGGAACGCGGGACCCTCGCCGCCGTCGCGCGCGATGATGACGATGCGGCCGATCATCGCGCGGGGCTGCGCGGGCGGTTGGGGCGCTTGCGATGCGGCGGGCGGCGAGGGCACCGTCACCACGCTCGCGAGGCCTGTCTCGGCGCGGAGATCGACGGGCACGCGCGCGGTCGCCGGCGTCGGAACTTGGCGCGTCGGGGCGCCGGTGACCGACGATGCAGCGCTCATCGCTTGGTACGGTTGGTACGCGTTCGGATCGATCGCCGGCGTGTTCGGAGATGACGACGGTGGGAACGACGGAGCGTGCTGCGGCGGAGGCGCTGGCGGGATCGGCGCGGTGATCTCGGCGAGCGGCGCGCCGCAGAATTTGCAGAACTGCGCGGCGGCGTCGCACGTACCGCGGCATCGGGCGCAAACGCGGACCGCGGCTTTCGGCGCTGGCGGGCCGCCGAGATCGACGACGCGCGCCGGAGCGATCGCAGCTTGAGGTGGGAGCGCTGGGAGAGCTTGCGGAGCGAGAGGCTGCGGTACCGGCGGCGGCGCGTGCGGCGCGACGCCGAACGTCGGCGGCTGCGACGGCACCGCAAGCGCCGGCGGCGCGCCCCCTTCGAGCGCTTGGCCGCACGTCACGCAGAAGCGCAGGCCGCGTTGGTTTTCGCTGCCGCACGTCGCGCAGCGCGCGTGCTCAGGTGCGGCTCCGGACCGCGGCACGAATCGGAGCTCGGGCGCCGCAGGTCGCACCGGCGGCGCGGCGACGGGCGGAATCGGCGTGCGCGGCGGCGCGGAGAGCGGCACCGTTTTCGTCGGCGGCGCTCCGAGCGCGGGCTGCGGAAGTCCGATCGGCGGTGTCGGCGGCGCCACGCGCGGCGCGAGTCTCTGCCCGCATTCTTCGCAGAAGGTGAGGTGACTCGGGTTGTGGCGCCCGCACGTGCCGCAGATCACGCGACAGGATGGGACATCAGCGCGAGGCCGGTCGTCAACTCGCTTCGATCGTTAAATTCGATCGCTAAAGCGGATCGCGCGCCTCGAGCGCCAGCTCGATCCCGAACATGTGCGCGATGCCTGGGCCGTGCGTGTGCCCGGTCTCGTCGGCGAAGCGCACGAGGAAAAGCGGCCGATACCCGATCGTGAAACCGAGCACCGGACCGTTCTGCACTTGCGATTCGACTCCGACGCCGATGAAACCGACGGGCCCTCCGGTCGAGATTCCCCACTCGTTGCCGTATCCCGCGAGCCCGATGCCGAGCGCGAGCACCGGCTGCGTCTCCTTGCCGTGCAGCCAATACCGGCGCGCTTCGAAGCGCAGCTGCTGGAGGATCGCGAGGCGATAGAGCTTCGTCGGATCTTGCTTCGACAGCTCGTACGCTCCTCCGAAATACCAGTCGCCGGATCCGCGCCAGCCCGCGCGACCCGCGATGCCGCCGCCGGATCCGAGGATGCAATCGAGCTGCGGGTCTTCGCAGAATGCGCCGCCCGTCGCGAGCTCGGCGGTGAATGCGACGCCGTATTGCAGATAGGCGAGGCGTGCGGGTGGCGGGACCGTGCCGGCCGGATCGCCCACCGGGAGATCGGCGGTGGTCGCGCGCGCGTCGACCGTCTGCGCGTGCGCAATCGACGGAAACGCTCCCCCGACGGTTGCCGCGACGATCACGCATGCGATCGCGAAGCGAGCGGAGACGGCAGAAACACGGAGAGCCACGAAGAAGAGAATAGCGCCCGTGACCATCGTATTGACAGGCCTGAGCCGCATCGCCTATTCGACCCTTGCTCGCAGGCGCCCATGCCGTTCATTGGCGCGTACGAGCTTCTGAGGTTGCCTCGGCGTCATACGACGAGGTACGGAGAGAGCCCGATGGAGATCCTTCTCGACAAACGCGCTGTGAAGCAGATTCGTCTTTCTGCGCAAGATGCGATCGAGGAGGGGGACACCGAGACGCTGCGCGAAGACATCCTCGAAGCATTTACCGAGGAACAGGTCGAAGAAATCGAGCGCCGCCTCGACAACGGCGACTTCTTCGAGTTCTTGACCGATCTGCTCGACGAGTGGTCCGGCGACGATGCGGACGAGCTGTTCGAGCTCCTCGATACGCAGCTCGGCGACGTGGGCGTCGATCTCAAGTTCGAGAAGCGCCCCGCCGCCGCGACGGCCGACGCCGAAGAAGAGGAAGAAGACGCGCGCGACTTCGAGGACGACGACGATCTCGACGAAGACGAGGACGCGGACGAAGAAGAGGAAGAAGAAGAAGCCGACGAAGAGGACAAGAAGCGCGGCGGCTGAGCCCGCTCGATTCGCCATCGTTCAGCGCCGCATTAGGTAGGGATGGCACGCCTTCGGCGCTTTGCTCTTGTCCGACGGCTTCACGCTCGGGCACTTCTCGACGGCGCACGGCACGTACTTCGAGTCCGGAAAGTCTCCGGCGAGGGTCCCGAGCACGGCGCACGACGTCTTCGTGTCGCCCTCTTCGGCCCAGAGCGACGCCTCGTACCAGAGCGCGTCGGGGCGAAGCTTCGACGTCGTGAACTCGGTGTAGAGACGATGAAACGCGGCGCGCGCGCGCACGCGATCATGTATGTCGCGTGCGTAGATGACGCCGATGCGGAAGAGGGCGGGGCTCATGCGCGGGCGCTGGTAGCTGCCGACGAGCGACGTCGTCTCGCGCTCGACGAGGAGCCGCTCGAGATCGGCGATCGCGTGCGCGGGGCGCGCGAGCTTCTCGTCCATTTCGCTCGCGTGGAAGAGCGAGTCGTCCCAGAGCGGACCGTAGGGGTACGGCCAGCGCGCGGCGGTCTCGAGGTACTGGTCGTGCGCGCCGCTCCAGTCTTCGAGGGCCGCGAGGTGCTCGGCGATTTGGTACGAGACGAGCTCGCCGACGTCGCTCGATCCGAGCGGTCCTTTCGCCTGTGCGCGGAGCCACTCGAGCGCGGGGCGTTTGCCGGCGATCTCGTCTTTGTGGAGCACGATGCGCCTCAGCGCGGAGTGGGCGATCCCGTTGCTCGGAAATCGGACGAGCACTTGCTCCATGTCGCGCCAGCCGCGATCGGCGTCGCCGCCGTCGATGCGCGCGGCGGCCGCTTGGTAGGCGGCCTCGCCGGAGTGCTCGTGCGGTGGCGATGCATTCGCGACCTCGTCGAGTCGCGCGACGGCGTCGCGTGTGTTCCCTGCGCGGAGCCACATGCGCGCGGCGAGGTAGCGCGCGTAGTCGCGCTCGCGAATCTTCACGGCTTCTTTCGCGGCGGCGTCGTACTTCGCGGCCGCTTCGGAGTAGCGCCCGGCCGTCTCTGCGCGCTGGGCCGCGGCGAACGCGGCGGGGTACGTCGCGCCATGATTCGGCGCGCATGCGACGGCGCCGATCGCGATCGCGCCGGTGAGTGCGATCGAGGCCACGATGCGGCGAGCGCTCGTCACGCGGCCCCCGCGATCGTTCGCGCGAGCACTTCGGCCGCGCGTTCGACGTCGGCGCGCGACACGTCGAGGTGCGTGACCGCGCGGAGTCGCCGCGGTCCGTACGCGTTGAGCGCGACGCCCGCTTCGTGCGCCAGCTTCGACAACGGCTCCGCCTTGCGGTTCTCGTCGAGATCGATGTTCACGATGTTCGTCTCGACGGTCGCGGGATCGAGCCGCACGCCCGGTGATCCGGCGAGACACGTCGCGAGCAACTTCGCGTTCGCGTGATCTTCAGCGAGCCGGGCGCGGTTGTGCGCGAGCGCGTACGTCGCCCCGGCGGCCAGGATCCCCGACTGTCGCATCGCGCCGCCCCAACGCTTTCGGATACGCCGCGCCTCCTCGATGATCCGCCGCGGTCCGCAGAGCGCGCTCCCGACCGGCGCGCCGAGCCCCTTCGAGAAGCAGACGCTCACGGTGTCGAACGGCGCCGCGAGCTCGGCGATCGCGAGTCCGGTCGCGACGCTCGCGTTCCAGAGACGCGCGCCGTCGAGGTGCAGCGCGAGCCCGCGCGCGCGCGCACGCTCCGCGATCGCGCGCACCTCGGCCTGAGGGAAGATCCTCCCGCCTCCGCGATTGTGTGTATTTTCCACGCAAACGAGCGACGTGCGCGGCGACCAATACACGGGCGGACGAATCGCCGCTTCCATCTCGTCGGCCGTGTAGAACCCCGCGGCGGTTCCGATCGAGAGGCACTGGACGCCGCTCATCGCCGCACCGGCCGCGCCTTCGTACCAAACCGGATGCGCGCCTTCGCTCACGATGGCTTCGTCGCCGTGCCGTGTCTGCGTCGCGATCGCCAGCTGATTGCCCATCGTCCCGGACGACACGAAGAGCGCCGCCTCTTTCCCTGTGATCGCCGCGATCTCTTCCTCGAGCGCGCGCACGCTCGGATCCTCGCCGAAGACGTCGTCGCCGACTTCGGCGCGCGCCATGGCCTCGCGCATCGCGGGCGAAGGTCGCGTCACCGTGTCGCTTCGCAGATCGATCATGCGCGCACGTTACCGCAATGCGGGCGCGGCTCTCCACCGGAGGTCGACCGCAGATTTCGGCTGGTTCGTGGTGCGTAGTCGATTTTGCTGCGAAATGGGTTGCGCAGACGAGGGGCGCGAATTAAGAAGTGGTTGAACCAGTTGATGAGCCAAGGACGGACGCGCAGATGACCGGGACGAAACGAACGTCACGACCCACCGGAAGCGCGACCGACTCCGCGATCACCCTCGCCGCGATCGGACCGATCGCCCGCTCCAGCGTCGTCGATGCCGTCGCCGATCGCCTTCGCGGAGAGATCCTCGCGGGGCGCCTCGAGCCGGGCGCGCGTCTGCCGTCGGAGCGTGAGCTTTCGTTGGCGCTCGGCGTCAATCGGCTCACCCTCCGCGCTTCGCTCGCCCGCCTCGAGGCGCTCGGCCTCATCACCACGCGTCACGGCGCCGGCACCGTCGTCACGTCGTGGCGCGAGCGCGCGGGCCTCGAGATGCTCGCGACGCTCGTCGGCTCGCTCGGGCCGAGCGACGCCATGCGCTACGATCTCTTGTCGTCGATCCTCGAGGTCCGCCGGATTCTCGCGTCGGAAGCGATCGCCCTCGCCGCCGCGCGCCACACCGAAGCGGATCTCGAAGCGATCCAAGCGTGCCAGCGCGAGCTCGTCGCGCACGTCGCCGATCCCGTCGCCTACGCGCGCGCCGACGTCGCGTTCATGCGCTCCGTCGTCCGCACCGCGCGCAACCTCGGCCTCGAGCTCCTCCTCAACTCGTTCGCGCGATTCCCCGACGAGCACCCCGGCATCGTCGCCGCTCTCTACGACGACTGCGCGAGCGCGGTCGCTATCTACGAGTTCGTCGTCGAGCTCATTCGGTCCGGCGACGTCGACGGCGCACGCACACTCGTGCGCAAGGCGCTCGAAGAAATGGACGCGCAGTGGATGAAGCGCAACGCGCTGGCGCCGGTCGAAACGGCAGCGGTCTCCGCCGTCTCGGAAGGCGCCCCGTCTCCCGTCCGCGCGATCTCGAAGCCGACCAAGTCGAAGAAGAAGGTGAAGCGATGAACATCTCGAAGATGGAAGTGGGTTGGGCAACCGCGGAGTTCGGCACGATCTTCCCGGGATCCGACGAGCAGGGGGTGCCGGGGATCGCGACGATGGACATCGCCGGATTCCTCGCCGAGGTCTGCCGACAAGTTCCGTTGAAGGCCGCGCTCGGATTGCGGATCGCGATCTGGATCGTCGCGCTCGCGCCGCTCTTCATCCTCGGTCGCTTCGTGACGTTCGCGTCGCTCGCGACTCCGGATCGCGAGAAGGTCCTCGACACGCTCCTCGCGAGCAAGAGCTACCCGATCCGCTCGCTCGTGATGATCTTGAAGACGATGGGCGCGCTCCTCTACGGCGCGGACCCCGTCGTTCGCGCGCGCATGTACGCGCGTCCGGCAAACGCGAACAGCGCGCCCGCGAGCAGCGGAAAGAAGCTCATCGCGCTTCGTCTCAAGGGGCAGGCCGCTTAGTCACACGCTTCTCTTCACTTTCGCCACGTTCGTCAGGAGCATTCCCATGTCCGACCACGATCACGCCACGCACTACCCCGACGAGTCGCTCCCCGAAGGCTCCGTCGTCGACGGGACGCAGCTCGCGCACGACGTCGACGAAGAGTTCGACTTCGTCGTCATCGGATCCGGCGCGGCGGGCGCGGTCTCCGCGCACACGCTGACGAAGGCGGGGTTCTCGGTCGGCATCCTCGAAGAGGGACCGTGGGTGAAGACGCGCGAGTTCGGCGAGGTCGTCTACGACGCGTTCAAGAAGATGTTTCGCGACTCCGGGACGCAGGTGCTCGAAGGGCACTCGTTCATGCCGCTCATCCAAGGGCGATGTGTCGGCGGCAGCACGGTGATGAACTCCGCGATCGCGTGGCGCACGCCGGAAGACGTGCTCGACGAGTGGTCGGGGCGCTACGGTCTCGGCGACCTGGTCAGCGCGGCCGCCCTCGAGCCGCACTTCGACGCGCTCGAAGAAGACTTGAACGTGCACGCCGTCCTCGACGACGCGCTCGGCGAGAACAACCGACTCTTCGTCGAGCAAGGATCGAAGGACGGGATCGCGCCGAGCCGAATGCGTCGCTACGAGCGCGGCTGCAAAGGGAGCGGGCGCTGCATGACGGGCTGCCCGAGCGCAGCGAAGCAAGGGATGAGCGTGACGTACGTGCCGTGGGCGCTCGCGCACGGCGCGCGGATTTTCACGTCGTGCCGCGCGGACAAGGTCGTCATCGAAGGCGGTCGCGCGATCGGCGCGATCGCGACGGCGATCTCGGGTGAGCCGGGCCACACCACGAAACGTCGCGTCCACTTGCGCGCGCGTCGCGGTGTGTTCGTCGCGGCGAGTACGATTCAGACGCCGAACATTCTTCATCGCAGCGGCATCCGTTGCGCCGCGCTCGGCGCGCATTTCCAAGCGCATCCGGGACACGGCATGGGCGGCCTCTTCGATCGTCAAATCCACATGGATCAAGGCGCGACGCAAGGCGCCGAGAGCATCCACTTTCGTCGGAGCGATCGGCTGAAGATCGAGACGATATCGATG
This sequence comes from Polyangiales bacterium, assembly GCA_038209335.1. GTDB lineage: Bacteria > Myxococcota_A > Polyangia > Polyangiales > Polyangiaceae > JBBQXV01. Next base: position 11,531 of record JBBQXV010000250.1, read on the forward strand.
CAGCCCGAGCTCGCCGCCGTGCGCATTCCCGGCATCGGCTCAGAGCTGATGAAACGCTTCGACGCTTTTTCGAACCTCGCCGTCTGGTGTCTCCTCGTGCGCGCCGAGGCCGAAGGAACCGTGCGTCCGGGTTGGGGTGGTCGCGACAAGGTGAAGTTCTCGCTCACGCAGGCGGACATGGACCGCGTGCGCAAAGGCGCGGCGCTCCTCGCGCGGATGATGTTCGACGCTGGCGCGCGCGAGGTGTGGCCGGGGATCTTCGGCGTGCCGAGCGTGCTGAAATCGCGCGACGAGGTGAAGCTCATCGAAGCGGCGCCCGCCGACTCGCGCTCGTACAGCTTCGTCGCGACACACCTGTTCGGCGCGGCGCGCATGGGCTCGGATCCGCGGTCGAGCGTGGTCGGTCTCGACTTCAGCACGCACGCGGCGAAGGGGCTCCACGTCGTCGACTCGAGCATCTTTCCCACGAACCTCGGCGTGAATCCGCAGCACTCGATCATGGCCGTGAGCCGCCTCGCCGCGACCAAGATCGCCGCCGAGAGCCGAGCGGCCGTGTCGCCGCGCGCGAAACGCGCCTGAGCCGCCTCCGCGCCGCCCCACGTCCCCGACGCGCCTGATTCACGCTTGACTCGGGGAAGTTCGCGCGTATCTTCCGCGTCCGCTCCGCCGTACGCGAGCGCCGCCTTAGCTCAGTGGTAGAGCAACGGTTTCGTAAACCGTAGGTCTCGAGTTCAAGTCTCGAAGGCGGCTCCCGGAAACCTCCTTGTCCGATCCTCCGTCGCCTCGCCCGCGCCCTGGCATCGGCGCCGTCGCCGCGCTCGCGCTCCGGACGGGGCTCCTCGCGTTCGGCGGTGGGTTCGCGGTCGTCAGTCGCGTGCGTCGCAGCGTCGTCGAAGAGCGTCGCTGGATCGACGAGAACGCATTCGTCGAGCACCTCGCCGTCGCGAGCGCGCTTCCGGGGACGAACGCCACGAACCTCATCATCATGCTCTCGCACCGGTTCGCCGGTGTGCGCGGCGCGATCGCCGCCGCCGTTTGCTACATCACGCCGTCGGCGCTCATGATGATCGCGTTCGGCGCCGCCTACGATCGCATGCGCGGCGTCGCGGCGATCGATGCAGCGTTCGAGGGGCTCGCGGCGGCGGTCGTCGGGCTCGTCGCATCGATCGCGTACGAGATGCGAAAAGGGGCGATCAAGCGTCGCTCGGATTGGCTCTTCGCGATCGGCGTCGCGGTCGCGCTCTCGATGCAGTGGTTGAGTCTCTTGTCGGTCGTGGCGATCGCCGCGGCGCTCGGCGTGATCTTGTCACGCGGCGAGGTGCCGCCGTCGCGAACGCCGCCGCCTCCGGCCGACGCAGCAGAGTCTCTCGATGCGCCGCCTCCGTCGCGATCGTTCGCCGCGCCGATCGTCCTCGCCGCGATCGCTCCGGCCGGCGCTGTCCTCTCGCTCTTCCTCGGCTTCGCGAAGATCAGCGTCGCGACGTTCGGCGGCGGCTTCGCGATGATCCCCGCGCTCGCGCACGAATCGGTGAGCCAAGGTTGGGTCGACGAGCGTGCGTTCGCCGACGCGATCGCGCTCGGTCAGATCACCCCCGGACCGGTGGCGATCTCGGCGACGTTCATCGGCTTCCGCGTCGCCGGGATCGCGGGCGCCGCGGCCGCGACGCTCGGGATCTTTCTTCCGCCGGCGATCCTCGCGATCCTCGCGGTGCGATCGCTCGCGCGGTTTCGAACGAGCAAGCTCGTGCAAGGCGCCCTCCGCGGCGTGTCACCCGCGGTCGTCGGAATCATCGCCGCCGCGAGCTTTCAGATGTGGGCGGCGGCCGCGCAGACGTGGGTGAGCGGAGCGATCGCCGTCGTCACGCTCGCCGTCCGCGTTGCGTGGCCGCGCTCGTCGCCGTTGATCCCGCTCTTCGCGGGCGGATGCGTGACGCTCGGGTTGCGCCTCCTCGCGATTCGCTTCTAGAAAACGTCACCTTCGTGAAATCGTGAAACCGACGGTAGAGTGCTGGCGTAGACCTCGCGAACGACGGAGTGGAGGAGAACCAGGGATGATTCAATCGAACGTCGGCATCGCGTGCGCGCTCGGCCTCATGGCGCTCACCATCGGTTGCGAAAAAAAGATCGAAGCCGAGAACAAGCCCGGGCTCGGCGCAGCGGCCAGCTC
>JBBQXV010000251.1:0-13614 GCA_038209335.1 Polyangiales bacterium
CGGCGTCGGCGGCGAAGGGCGCGGTGGCGGCGCCGACGAAGTAGAGTTCTCGCATGGTGCGCCGTTGGCTTCTGGTCGTGCTCGTCGCGTGCTCTCCCGCGCCGCGTGTCGAGCCGCATACCGCGCCGCGCGCGCCGTCGCACGCGGGCCCGTGCTTCGAGGAGCAGATCAAGGTCGATCACTTCTGCATCGACAAGTACGAGGCGTTCGTCGTCGAGCTCGACGCGCGCGGCGAGGAGCAACCGCATTCGCCGTACGAGACGGTCGAGGGCAAACGTGTGCGCGCGAAGGTCGCGCCGAACGTCGTCCCGCAAGGGTACATCTCACTCGTACAGGCGAAGGAGGCCTGCGCGAACGCGGACAAGCGCATCTGCAAAGCGGACGAGTACATCCGCGCGTGCCGCGGCACCAAGCCGCTCGACCTCTTTCCGTACGGCGGCGGTCAGCAAAAGCATGGCGTGTGCAACGGAGGCAAAGGGAGCTTCGTCGGCAAGGCGTTCGGCGCGGACTACGACAAGCTCACGTACGCGCAGTTCAACGATCCGAAGCTCAATCAAATGGAAGGCGGCCTCGCGAAGACCGGATCGTTCCCGCAGTGCGTATCACCCGACGGCGCGCTCGACATGGTCGGCAACCTGCACGAGTGGACAGAAGGACCGGACGTCTACGGGCACGTGGGGTTCCGCGGCGGATCGTACGGCGACTCCGAGAAGAACGGCCCGGGGTGTTTCTATGTCACGACGGTGCACGAGAGCACCTACCACGACTACTCGACCGGCTTTCGCTGCTGCGCGGACATCCGGCCGTAGCTCAGGCCGCGAAGCCTCTCGCGCGCAGCACGTGCTTCAACACTTCTTGTACTGCCGGTGCGCTCGTCGGCATCGCGGTCTTCGCGATCTCGACGAAGCGTGCGCCGCGCGCGGCCTTGAGACCGTCGACCGCCGCGCTTCGATCCGCGGGCGCGCCGTGCTCGAGCACGCCGAGGAGAAATTCGGCTGCTTCGACGGTGTCGATCTTCGCGAGCGCCTTCAACGCGCTCGCGCGCACTTGCGGCTGCGGCGACTCGCGGACGATCCTCGCGAGCGGATCGAACGCGTGCGAGAAGTAGAGCGCACCGACGGCCTTCGATGCTTGCTCGACGACCGCGCCGTCGCCGTCGCGAAGCCCGGCGCGCACCGTCACGAAGCTCCGCTTGAAGAAGAGCGTCTGCATCGCGGCGAGCACGGCGATCTTCACCGCGCGATCGGGTCGCGCGAAGAGACGCTCGAGCGGCGACAACACTGCGTAGAGCTGAAGCTGCGCGAGCTGCTCGGCGAGGCGCACGCGCGCCGACGTCATCGCCGCGCTCGCGTCGTCCGGTTTCGCTTCCACGCCGAACGCCGTGAGACGCGCGAGCAGCGCCTTTCGGCGAATCAGATCCGGCCAGCGTTTGTCGAGCAGCACGTCGGCACACGCTTCGGCCGCGCTCCCCTGCTGCTCCCACTCGAGCACGTCGACGTGCCACACATCCGGAAAGTGATTCTCCTGCCGGAGGTGCTGCGGGAGCGGCGCGGCGTCGAGCGCGTCGTCCTTCACGCCGACGTAGCGCTTGGCCGCGCGCGCGTAGTGCTCGCTTCGACCGCGCTCGAGATCCATCGTCGCGAGCTCGGCGTAGAGCTCGCCGACCTTCGCGAACTTTCCCACCTCGCCGAACGCGAGGATCGCCGCGAGGAGCGCGTTCTCCGCGATCTCCGGCGGCGCGCCGCGCTCGAGCTGCTGCTTCGCGACCGTCCGCCAAAGCTCGGCCTGCGACAGCGTGTAGTGCGCGCTCGCCGACGTGAGCCCGAGCGAGCGCGAATACTCCGCCGCCTCGCGCGCGAGCGTCGCCGCCGCCGACGTCTCTTTCTGCGCCTTCGCCGCGACGAGCGCGTCCTCGAAATATTGGAGCGCGAAGTACTTCAGGTGATCCTCGCGCAAGATGCGAATGCAGTTCACGAAGCCTTCGAGGACGTCCTCGAACATCCCGCTCTCGCGACCGATCTGAACGAGCACTTGGAAACAATCGAACGCGCGCTCGCGCTGGCCGATCGACTCGAAGTGATCCGCGGCCTCTTCGAGCAGGCGCACGGCGGCGACGATCGCCTCGCGTGACTGGCGCGGGTCTTTGCACTGGCGCGCGCAACGCGCGAGGTTGAAGTGCACGAGCGCGAGATCGTACGCGTGCGCGCCGGTGCTCCCGACGTGCGCGATGCGCGACCACAGCGCGCGCGCGCCTTGCCAGTCCTTCGCCTTTTCGCGGTAGATCGCTGCCGCGGCGACGAGCCCCGCGTTCTCCATCTCGCGCGCCGCACGATCCATCAGCGACGCGACGGTGGCTGCGCGATTCGGCTGGTCCCCGGGAATGTTGTCCGCTTGCGCGGCGAGCGTACGCGCGCGATCGACCGGCGGCACGTGTGCGAAGAGCGCGTCCGCCCGCTTGTACGCCTTGTTGTCCGACCACGTCAGGTACCAAACGACGGAGAGCGCGCCCCGCGCGTCGCCGCGTCGGTAGAGCACCTCTTCGAGCGGCTTGAGGATCGAGACGTAGTCCTCTTCGTTGACGTGCGTCTGCGTCGCGGCCGTCAGAAGCGCGTTGGCGGCGCCGTCGAGATCGCCCTTCGCGGCGGACGCGCGCGCGCGCTCTCGCAGAACGTAGAGATCGTCGAGCATCTCGCGAGGGAGGGTAGCGCTGCCCTACGTCAGACGCTCGGCGGAATGCTCCGCCGATCGGGCGGGTCGGGGCGGCGTCGCGTGAGGATCTGGAACACCGTCTCGACGAGCCCGATGATGACGTAAAATGACAAGAGCCACACGAGCACGAACGCGGGCTTCGTCTTCAGCGACACGACCGCGCTCGAGCCAACCGCGAACGCGACGAGCAAGAATGTACGCGCGTTGAGCTTGAGGTCCTTGAACGATCGGAACTTGATCGTCGACACCATCAGGAAGCTCAAGAACACCGTGAGCCCCATCATCACGTAGAGGTACTGCGGCCCGCTCAGCGACAGCTGGCCCTCCATCGCGTGGTTCGCGAGGATGATCGAGATGAGGATCCCCGCGGCGCCCGGCACCGGGAGGCCGACGATGTATTTTCCCGGTTTCGTCGGCGCGCCGGCTTCGCCCATCGAGAGGACGTTGAACCGCGCGAGGCGAACGGCGCCCGCTGCGGCGAAGAGAAACGCGACGACGAGGCCCGGCGTCTCGGCACGCCATAGCGACCACTTGTAGACGAGGAGCGCAGGCGCGACGCCGAACGAGACGACGTCGGCGAGCGAGTCGATCTGCAAACCGAACGCGCTCTGCGTCTTCGTGAGTCGCGCGACGCGACCGTCGAGCATGTCGAAGAAGAGCGCGAACACGAGGAGGAGCGACGCGCGAAAGAAATCGTCGGCATCGGTCGTCGCCATGCCGCTGATCCGAATCGAGTCGAATCCGCAGAAAATCGAGCACAGCGTGATGATGTTCGGAAGGAGGAAGAGCGTCTTCCTGAGGTCGATCTTCCGGGTGGGCGTCGGCACGGACCCCAAGCTTCCCCCAGTTTTTCGCGTAGGTAAAGGGACCGGCTGAAATCAGGAGCGCTCTCCTTTCCACCAAAAATTGGCCCCACCCCGTGCGGCGTCTTAACCTTCTTGGCGGAAGAAACCGCGCGCGTTGTATGCCTTGGGCTGCCTGTCGTTCCTGGTCGTGGGCGCCGGCTGCGCACACGGTGAAAACGCTGCCGATCGCCAGATCGCCGCGCTTCGCGAAGAGGTCGCGAAGGTGCAGGCCGAGCGCGACCGCCTCGAGCAGCGCGCGAATCAGCTCGAGATCGCCGCCGCGGACGGACGGGGTACGAGTGTGGGCGGAGACAACGCCGCGGCGACACCGGGCACGGCCGGCGTGTCGACGCCGAATCTTCGCGTCGTTCATCTGACGCCGGGCGGCGCCGGACCTTCGCCCGATCAAACCGCCGCGGGCGCGGGCGACGAGCCCGAAGCCGACGACGGCGCGCCGCGCCCGACGATTCGCATCATCGGCAACGGCGCCGATCCCCGAGGAAAGAAGCGCCCCGGCGTCATCCCGACCGACGAAGCCGGCGGCGATCCCGCGCAGCGCCCGTCCGCGACCGATCCCGACGCGAAGCGCGCGTACGAGACGGCGCTCGGCCTCTTCAACAGCGGGAAGTACGACGCCGCGCTCGAAGCGTTCGCCGCGTTCCTCGTGAAGTGGCCCGATCATCCGAACGCCGACAACGCGACGTACTGGCGCGGCGAGGTCTACTTCGCGAAATCCGATTTCTCGCGCGCCGCCGATCAATTCGAGGGGGTCGTCGTTCGCTTCCCGACGGGGAACAAAGTGCCCGACGCGCTGCTGAAGCTCGGCATCTGCCAGCAGAGGCTCGGCAACCCGCAGAAGGCCAAGAGCTACTTCGACAAGCTCGCGCGCGAGTTCCCGCGCAGCGAAGCAGCACGACGCATTCCCCAAGGCGGGAACGTGCAGGTGCGTCCCGAGGAGAAGCGATGATCCGTCGTTATGGCCCGTACGGGGCGGCGTTTGCCGCGCTCGTGAGCATTCCGGTCTCGAACGTGACCGTCGCCTTCTCCCAACCAACCGTGACGACGCCCGTGCCCGTGCCCGCGCCGACCGGCGGAGGAGGAGGCGCGCCTGCGCCCGCCACGACCACGACGACGACCTTCGGTCCGTACGTCCCGCCCGGCGCGGGCGCGAACAAAGGCCCGGTCGGCGGCGGCAACGCGACCGGATCGTCGTCGCGTCCGCGCGTCGGCGACGAGACCGACGGCTTCGACATCAAGCACGGCGGCGGAGGCGGCAGCGCGTACGGCGGCGAAGGCGGACCGATCTTCAGCGACAACGGACACCGCGGCGACGTGCCGGGACAGCACTTGGTTCGCAAGGGCGACACGCTCTGGGGCATCTGCGATTCGTATTTCCAGAACCCGTACCAGTGGCCGCGAATCTGGTCGTATAACCCGCAGATCCAGAACCCGCACTGGATCTATCCGGGCGATCTCGTCCGACTCAAGAACCTCGGTGCGCAGCCCGTCGGGACACCGCAGACCACGGGATCGAGCCTCCTCGATCGCCGCCGCCAAGTTCCGAACGACACGGTGTTCCTCCGCGACGAGGGCTACATCGAGGACACGTCGGACGACAACTGGGGCGAGATCACCGGCGCGCCCGTCGACAAGATGTTCCTCACGAACCTCGACGAGATCTACATCCACCTCGGCGACGGACACGACGTGAAGCTCGGGCAAGAGCTCACCATCTTCCGTCCGCTTCGCAACGCGGGCAGCGGCAAGATCATCCAGCTGCAAGGCACCGTGCGCGTCAATCAGTACAACCCGCAGACGCACATCGCGCGCGCGACGATCACCGAGTCGCTCGACGTCATCGAGCGCGGCGCGCGCATCGGGCCGATCGGCCGGCGCTTCCAGGTCGTGCCGCCGGTGCGCAACGAGCGGGACATCAAGGCGCACATCATCGCGAGCGTGCACCCGCACAACTTCTACGGACAGAACCAGGTCGTCTTCATCGATCAGGGCGCCGACGACGGGCTCAAGGTCGGCAATCGCCTCTTCATCGTTCGTCGCGGCGACGCTTGGCGACGCAGCCTCGCGACGCCGGGCGCGGCCAACCGGATCACGCCCGAGTCGGAGCGGATCCCGGACATGGAGAAGACGCCGGGCACGCGCGACGAGTCGAAGTATCCCGACGAGGTGGTCGGCGAGCTGCGTGTGCTCGCGCTTCGTCCGCACTCGGCGACGTGCGTGGTGACGCAGTCGAAGGCGGAGCTCGAGCGCGACGACATCGCGCAAGCGCGCAAGGGTTACTGACGACGTCGTAGTCGGAAGAGCGCGGCGATCGCGGCGCCGAGCGCGACAAGCGCGACGAGCCACGCGTTCGACGTGTTCGTCGCGGAGACGCCGCATCCGCCGCCCGCTTCGTTCGATCCGTTCGTGCGCGTCGCGACGGGATCGGGTCCCTGCGGATCGAGCGACACGAAGACGTGGCTCGCGATCGTCCGCGGCTTCTCTTTGACGAGCACCTCGACGCGGTAGCGATCTTCGCCGGTCGCCGGCGCGATTACCGTGAGCTCGGCGTCGAACGGATCCGTCGTCACCGCGATCTCGTCGAGCGGCACGCCGTTCTTCACGAAGCGCACGGTCGTCTCTTCGAGCATCCCCGTGACGTGTGCATGCAAGAAGGTGCTGCGCGCGCGGATCGCGTCGCCGGCGGGCGCGACGTCGGACGTGAGCTCGAGCATCGGATCGTGGATGTCTTGGAGCTTCACGACCGTGCGCCCGCTCTTGATGCCGTCGAGGATCGCCGCGACGCTGAGCTCGGTCGCCCATACGAGCGTGACCGGTTGACCGATCGTGCTGCCGAACTGCCCTTCGTCGACACCGGCGCGGTGATCGTCGCTGCCGCCGACCGCAGGCACGTGACGTCCGGTCGCGAGGAGCGACTCCCAGAATTTCAGGACGTCGTTCAAGAAGATGAAGCCGGTCGTGCCGTACGCGCCGGTCTGGATTTCGATCGCGCTCACCTTCCCCGGCGGGAGCGGCTGCTTCCACGCGCAGCCGATGCACACGTTCCCGAGATCGAGCGCCGGGTGGTTGATCGAGAAGAGCGCGCCTTGCGCGAGGATCTGATCCGCCGCGCCTTCGATCGTGACGCCGGGCTGACCGATTTTGTGATCGACCCAACGCGTGGCGCCAATGGCGTTGGCGTGTCCGGCGTACGTCGTGAACTCGATCCCCGGAATGAGCAGCGTGTGCGGATGCCGCGCCTGCGCGTCGGTGAAGTAATCGAGCTGCGTGATCGTGTTGTGATCGGAGATCTCGAGCGCGTCGAGGCCGCGCGACGCGGCGAAATCGAGCATCTCATCGAGTCCGAGATCCTTGCGTGCGTCGGTGCTCTCGCGCGAGTGCGCGTGCAAGTCGAGCGCGTACCAGCGCGCGCGCGTGTCGAGCGGCGCGGCCACGACGTACGGTTTGCGATCGGTCTGCGGCGCGAGCGTCGCGGTCGTTCGGAGCGTGACCTCGATGTGGTACGTCGCCGGCGACGCCACGATCTTCGCCTTGCCGACGACGACCTTCCACTGCCCTTTCGGGAGCGGCCCCGGCACGTACGCGCGCGACGCGGCCTGGGCGCCGATGACGCTGTTCTCGCTCGTTCCGCCGCCCCACCCGCGGTAGCCATTCGGATCGACGACACCGAAGTCGAGGATGTTGGTGCTCGGCTGGCCGTTGTGGAGGATCTCGATTTCGACGGTGCCGTCGGGGACGTCGAACGCGACGAAGAAATGATCGGGCGCGCCGTCGGGGACCTGGCCGTCGAAGGCCATCGTCGAATCGGCGGACGCTTCGCGTGAAGAGAGCGTGACCGCGGCGATCGCGATCCCAGCCGAGAGGGCGAGCGTCCACCGCATCGAGAAAGCGTACGCCGTTCGTGGCATTCTGCGCGCATGGATCTCAAGGGAAGCACCATCCTCGTCACCGGCGCCAGCCGCGGCATCGGGCTCGGATTCGTCACTCACCTCGCGCGGCGGGGCGCGACCGTCCTCGCGACCGCGCGCGATCCGAAGACCCCGAAGCTCGCGGGCGCGCAGACCGAAGCGCCCGAACGCATCACGACGTTCGCGCTCGAGGTCACGAGCGACACGAGCGTCGCCGAGCTCGGGCGCGCGCTCGCGGGTCGCCCGATCGACGCGATCATTCAGAACGCGGGCGTGGCCAGCGGGTTTCGCGGGCTCGACGAGCTCGACGCGGCGGCGTGCATGTCGACGTTCGACGTCAACGCGCTCGGCCCGCTCCGCGTCACGCGCGCGCTCCTCCCGAACCTGCGCGCGGGACAAGGCAAGACGGTGATGCACATCACGTCGCGCATGGGCTCGATCGACGACAACACGAGCGGCGGCTCGTACGCTTACCGAATGAGCAAAGCCGCGCTCAACATGGCGTCGAAGAGCCTCGCGGTGGATCTGCGCGGCGATCGCATCGCGAGCTTCGTCGCGCATCCGGGTTGGGTGCAGACAGAGATGGGCGGCAGCGGGGCGAGCATCACAGTCGACGAGTCGGTCGAAGGAATGTTGCGCCTGCTCGACGGCGACACGCTGAAACGGTCGGGGAAGTTCTTCGGCTTTCGCGGCGAAGAGATTCCGTGGTGAGCGCGAAGAGCGGGAGAACGTGAGCTCCGACGTTGGGCGGGAGTAGCGAACCGCTCGCGTATCTGGCAGATTCCCCGCCTCTTTCGAGGGAGAAGATTCGCCATGGCAAAGCTCACCAAGAACATCGTCATCGTCGGCGCCAAGCGCACGGCATTCGGAACCATGCAGGGCGCGCTCAAAGGCGTGACCGCGAACGATCTCAGCGCGCATGCGTCGAAGGCGGCGCTCGAACAAGCGGGCATCGACAAGAAGGACATCGGCCACGTCATCATCGGCAACGTCATGCAGACGAGCGCAGACGCAATCTACTGCGCGCGACACGTCGGGTTGAAGGCTGGGCTTCCGATCGAGACGCCGGCGCTCACGGTCAATCGTCTGTGCGGCTCGGGGTTCCAAGCGATCATCAACGGCGCGGAGCAGATCCTCCTCGGTGAGACCGAAGCGGTGCTCGTCGGCGGGACGGAGAACATGTCGCAGGCGCCGCACATTCTTCGCGGCGGACGCGACGGTTGGGCGTTCGGAAAAGCGCCGCAGGTCGGCGACGCGCTTTGGGACGCGCTGACGGACAGCTACTCGAACACACCGATGGCGGTGACCGCGGAGAATCTCGCAGTGAAGTACGGCATCACGCGGCAGGAGTGCGACGCGTACGCGCTGTCGAGCCAGCAGCGATGGGCGGCGGCGAACGAGAAGGGGCTCTTCAAGAGCGAGATCGCTCCGTACGATCTCGTGTCGAAGAAAGGGACCGTGTCGTTCGCGGTCGACGAGCATCCGCGTCCGCAGACGACGCTCGAAGTGCTCGCGAAGCTCGCGCCCGTGTTCAAGAAGGACGGCGTCGTCACGGCGGGCAACGCGTCCGGCATTTGCGACGGCGCGGCGTCGCTCGTGATGGTGACCGAGGAGTACGCGAAGAAGCACGGGCTGAAGCCGCTCGCGCGTTTGGTGCAATGGGGAGTCGCGGGCGTCGAGCCGACGCTCATGGGCATCGGGCCTGCGCCGGCGATCAAACATGCGCTCGGACGCGCCGAGCTGAAGATCGGCGACATGGATCTCGTCGAGGTGAATGAGGCGTTCGCGCCGCAGTACCTCGCAGTGGAGAAGGAGCTCGGTCTCGATCGCGCGAAGACGAACGTCGACGGCGGCGCGATCGCGCTCGGGCATCCGCTCGGCGCGAGCGGCGCGCGCATCACGACGCACTTGGTGTACGAGCTGGCGCGTCGTGGCGGCAAATACGCCGTCGGGAGCGCGTGCATCGGCGGTGGGCAGGGGCTCGCGGTGATCATCGAGCGCGTGTAGCCGCAGCCCGGGCCAGCTAGCGCGCTCCCGGGCGGCCTGTTTTTTTCGCAGCGCGGGCGCGTGCGGCGCGGAGCTCCGTCATGCGCTCGGAGGTCTTCGCCTCGCCGAGCGCGAGCGCCTTTTCGTAGAGCTTGTCGGCGAGATCGAACGCGCCTTCCGCGTACAGCGCGGTCGCCGCCGCCATGAGGCCTTCGCGCTTGTCGTCGTTGTCGAACGCGATGCCCTCCGCGATCGAGAGGTAGTACCGCCCCATGAGCGTCGGGTTGTCGACGATGATGCTCTGGATCTCGTCGAGCTGCCACGGACGCACGTGTGTGAGCGCGGACGCGACCCGCTCGAAGTCTCCGACGCGCGCCGCGAGCGACGCGACAGCGATCGTGAGGTTCGGTGGGACGTAGTCGTCGTCGCGCTGGGCGGTCTTGATCGCGCCGATGCCCAGGTCGATGAGCGGAATGAACAGCTTTGGATCGAGGGCGCCGCGAGTTCGCCGCACCGCTTCGACGCCCACCACGAAGCACTCGGAGTGATCCCACGACCAGGTCGCGCTCGCGACGCAGCTCGCGATGTAGCGCGCGACGTCAGCGACCGGCGCGTCGCGGCGCAGACGGAGCAACGCTAGCGAACGCCGCGGCGTCTTGCTCTTTTCGTACGCATCGATGCTCGCTTTGCGCGAAACTTCGCGATCCTCGGTCCAGGCCTTGGTGTCGTTCGCCAAGCGTTCGTTCGCGACGCCGATGAGCTCGAAGCCTTCGGTTCCGTGCGACGACGCGACGAGCGCGTCGAGGCAGCGCTTCTCGAGCTTTGGATCGCGGACGTCGTCGGGGAACGAGGCGGCGATGCTCAGCGCCTCACTCGGACGCGCGCGCGCGACGAGTAGCTCGACGAGGACCGGGAGCTTCTTCGTCCACTCGACGAAGAGCGGCTCGGTGTCGAGCTTGCGACCGTTCTTCGCGGCGTACTTGCGGACGATGCTTCTCAGGTTCGAGATGCGAGCGATGCGCGCGCTCGCCGACGTCAGCGGATCGCCGATCGAGTCCATCGCCGTGACGGCCTCGCCGAGCAGCGCGAGCGCCGCGTCGAGCCGCGCGTCAGGCGCGTCGTTCTCGTCGAGCAGCAGCGCAGCGCGAACGAGCGCTTCGGCCGCGATCATCGGCTCGCCCTTGTCGCGAAAGCGCGCAGCGATCGCGCGCGCGACGTCGACGAAGCGCGGCCACTCCATCTGGGCGCCCTTGAGCGACAGCGTCGCCTCCTCGATCTCGGCGCGCGCGAGATCGATCGCGCTCGTTCGTCGTGCGGCGTTCACTCGGCGCGTCGCCACTCCAATCGAGTCGTCCGACGGCAGGACCTGAAGCGTGAAGCTCGGATCGTCCGGAATGCCCGCGAGAGCGTCGTCGTATCCCTCGAACTTCGCGGCGGGTCCGTCCGCGCGTCGTGCGCGAACCATTCGAGCTACCCGCGCGAGGCGCGAGCTCTCGGACCACTGCGCGAGGCGTTGGAGCAAGACGACATCGCCGGAGATGAAGCTCGTGCGGAGCGCGTCGAAGGCGACCACCGGCATCCCGCCGCTCCCCGGTGACATACCGTCGATACGAAGCGGCGCGTCGCGCGCGTCCCTGATGACGTCGAGCGGGAGGCTGGCGTCGTCCAACGATCGGCGAAGCCGCGCGTTCAAGCTGGTCGGGGGCACGGTCTCTCCGAGAAGCGCCCGTGCACGATCTATGTAGACTGCAATATGTCCGCTGAGCTCGCCGGAAAGCCAGCTCGCGCGCCGTCGAATGAGGAGCGCGACCGCGTGGCGCTCGACCTCCGCCACGAGACGCCCTCGCGGCGCGGGCACGCCCGGATCGCGCGCGGCGAACTCTTCGGCGACGCGCGCTTCGGCGTCGATCAGGCGCGCGTCCTGTGATGGAAGGTCGCGCGTCGCGACGTGGAGAAGTGACATGTGGCGCACGACGAGCTCGTGAAGCCGAGTGTCCGCGTCGAGCCGCTGACCGCGAGCGTGCATTGCCGAGAGGTGATCGGCCGCGATCGCCGCGTGCCAATATCCGCCGAGTGGTTCGGCCATCTTCGCGGCGCGCTCGTAGAGCGCTTCGCCGTCACGCGGCGCCCACGCGGTGCGCGCGGCGTCTCGCATCGACTGGGCCGCACGACGCGTGTCTCCCGCGCGGAGGCATGCCTCGGCGATCTCGCGGTAGCGCGCGGATCGATCGCCGTGCCAGTCCTGTCGCCACGTCTCTTCGAGCTGGTAGTGGAGGTAATCGACGTAGCAGCGCGTCGGTGCGAGCCGGATGCTGCCCAACACCTCGACCGCCTGATCGAGCGCGGCGCCGGCGACGGCGATGTCGATGTCCTCGTGGAGGACGCCGTATGCGGCGAGCGCTTCCGCGAGAAGGAGCGGATCTCCACACGACGCGGCTTCGCGGACCGCGTTCCGCGCGCGCCGCACCGCTTCGCGATCGTGCTTAGAGTACCGCACCGCGAGCACTTCGAGGACGCCGCGCTCGCACACGTCTTCGTCTTCGTGATGAGCGACCTGCGCGCGGTGGTAGGCGTCGAGCGCGCGCGCGGCGCGATCGGCGGCTTCTACGGCGAGGCCCGACTCTCCGAGCGCGCGCACGACGTCGGCCTCGATGCGGAGCCACGGTGTCGCCTAGGGGAGCGCTTTTTCGAAGAGCGCGAGCGCGTCGATCGGGCGATCCGCGCGAAGCAGCGTGCGCGCGCGCGAGACGAGCTCGAGGGTTCCCACGGCCAGCGGTGCGTCGGTCGGCTTCGGCACGCGTCCCGGAATTCCCACGAGCGACGCGAGCTCGACGGTCATCGCCCACATCGCAGCGTCCGCGACATCGGCGAACGCTTGCGTGACGGACGGCGCGCTCCAGCCATCGGACCGAGCCGGGCGCACCACCGCGCGAATCGTACCGTCACGCGTCGCGCTCACGCCGAGCGCCACGCTCACCCCGAGGGCGCGCGCCGCGTCGACCAGTGCGGCGTCCGAGTTCGCGAGCCGCATCGACGGCGCGCGCAGGATCCCTTCGAGCTCGTGGCGCTCGACGACCGCGACGCCGGTGGCCGCGGCGAGGAGCTGCGCGATGCGCTCCGCGACGGCCTCGGCGAGCCACGCTTCGTCGGTCCCCGCTCGCCCCAACGGGATCACCGCGACCAGGAGCAATCCTCCCGGCGCCCCGGGCCGTGCGATCGGCGAGCCCAAATCAGCGAGCCCTCTTCGCAGCTCGCGGATCTCCTCGTCTGCGGAGAGATTCTTCATGTCGATGTCGACGTGGTCACCCGGATTTCTCCATCGCCCTGGCGCGAACGGCGGCGCGCGCACGACGAGGACATCGGCGCACCCGCCGACGACGAAGAAGAGAACGCAAGCGGCGCGCGCCCACATCCTCCATCGGTCGCTCTCGGCCATGCGCGCCATCACGGCTCCCGGAACGACGAGTCGCCCGCGAGGATCTTCGCGAGCAGGCCCGGCACGACGAACCGCTCTTGGCACAGCTCGAGCTGCAGCGGCTCGATGCCGAAGCGGCAGACGAGCGAGCCGCGCGCGTCGTCGCCGAAGTAGTCGACGTATCCGTCGGGAGCTCGCACCGAGAACGTGAGGGCCTTGCCGTCCTCTTGCGGCGCGAGCGCACCCAACACGAAGAGCACGCTCCCGTCGGCGACCGAGAGTCCCAAGACCCGCCCTTCGAACGCGGCGAGCAGCGTCGTGCCGCGCGGCCCGAACGCGAGCGACGACGGGTTGCCGCGCACCGTGAGTCCGAGCTTCTCTTCTTGCTGCCGCAAACCGTCCTCGAGTCGTCGGCGATCGCCATCGACGAGCTCGCGCAGCTGCTCCTCGATGCGCCAACGGCGTTCGTCGTCGAGCGTCTCGACGAGATCGGCCTCGAGCTTGGTGCGGAGTGGGTTCTTTCGCTTCACGACGTGCGCGTCGAGGTGACGCACGAACGCGCCGGTCACTCGGTCGACGAGCCGGATCGTTCCATCGCCGTCGGTGAGATCGACGACGGCCGCGAGCTTGCCGTCGGGGCTGAACGCGACGACGTTGGCGATCTCTCGCGCGTGCGCATCCATCATCGAGGTGCGCGAGCCGGTGCGCAGATCCCAAGCGCGCGCGACGCCGG
>JBBQXV010000252.1:0-13586 GCA_038209335.1 Polyangiales bacterium
GTGGGGACTCGTCGTCCAACGGACCGGCGGAAGACGCTTCCGTCCCGATCACTGATGCCGGTGGCGCCATCGATGTCCACGCCATGGACGCCGCTGCGCCTGCGCTCGATGCAACGGCCGCGGACGCTGGCACGTCGTGCGCTCCCGTACCGTCCGGAAGCTGCGGAACCCGCGGCGCTGCCGACGCGGCGCCTCTCGGCACGGCGCTCTGGAACCGACAGCTCGGCGGGAGCCCGACGGCGAGCGCCGAGATCCGCAGCATCGTCGTCGACGCGAACAACAATGTGATCATCGCGGGCCTGGTCAGCAACGACGTGGATCTAGGCGGAGGCACGACGAACGGCAGCGTCCGGAACGCCTACTTCGCGAAGTACGCGCCCGACGGAACCTACCTGGTCGGCCGGCGACTCGTGAATGGCGTGCAGGTGAACGTCACCGACGCCGCCGTGGACGCAGCAGGCAACATCGTGCTCGCTGGCTACTTCGGCAACCAGGGAGCGCTGCCGGGTGACGTGGTCAACCTCGGAGGGGCAAACCTCACGAGCGCCGGCTGGTTCGATGCTTTCGTCGCGAAGTACGGTCCGGACGGCGGCCATCTCTGGAGCCAGCGCTTCGGCGGCGCCGGCGACGACCGTTTCGATGGCATGGCTGTCGACTCGATTGGAAACGTTGTCGTGGCGGCGGCCATCAGCGGCGACGTCACGCTCGGCGGACCGGTTCTCACGGAGTCCTCGAGGGGACTGCGATCGCAAAATACGACGCGAGCGGCGCGCACCTTTGGAGTTCCGCAACGAAGGGTGAGGGCACTGGAAAGGTGCGGGTGAACCGACGCGACGAGATCGTGCTCGGAGGCATCGTTCATGACAATACGATTGCCTTCGGCGACTGCGTCGCGAAGAGCGATGCCGGTGTCTCCGCAGGAACTGGGTACGTGGTGAAGTTCCTCGCCGATGGCAAGCCGGTCTGGATTCAGCAACTGGGCGAGTATGGCCTGGACTTCGCCCTCGGGCCGAATGACGAGATCGCCGTGGTCACGGCCGTTCAGGCGACGAAGAACGTCGGTGGATGTTCGGTGACCAGCGCGGGTGGTCTCGACATCGTCCTCGCGAGGCTCGCGACCGACGGCAGAGTCCTCTGGGCTCGAAGCTTCGGCGACTCGATGACGGATGCTCCCGGGAAGGTTGCGATCGACGACGCCGGCGGGGTGACGATGACGGGGAGCATCGACGGAACGGTCGACTTTGGGGGTGGTCCGCTGGTCGCGACCACGAACGGCACCCGTTTCTTCGCATCGTTCGCTGCCAATGGAGCGCACCTCCGAAGCAAGGTGGAGCCCTTCCTCCAGACGGCGTTCGACGGAGCACGGAGCGGACTCTTCGCCGGCGGGTTCACCGGACAGGTCGACTTCGGCCGCGGCCCGCTCAAGGTCGACGCTGGGGGAAATGCCTCGTTCCTCGTCAAGTTCCCGCCGTAGACGTTCACGCCGCACGCGCGTTTTGGCTTGCGCTACGCGCAGCGCGGCTCTACTCACACCTGAATCGCAGGGCTTGCACGCGCAACGATACCCAGATGACCCCCGTCGTGAGCTCCCGCCGCCGCCCTGGAATCCAAGAGGAGCCGATGACGACGCACGTTCGTGCAGATGTCCGTGGCGACGCTCTCGATCGCCCGACCGACTTTCACGTCGATGACGATCCGGCGCTGCTCGATCGCATGATGCGGGAGCTCGTCGCGGCGCCCGAGCTCTATCGCCCGACGAACTACTGGGCGCACTACGAGAAGTCGTTCCTACCCGAGCTGAAGCGCAAGGGGTTGCACGACTTTCGCCGCCGGCGCGACAGTGTGCTCGATTCGTTTGGCGCGGCGGACCTTCCGGTCGAAGCGCGCGTTCGCCTCGGGCGCGGGTTTCGAGGTGCCGGGAAGCTGAATCGACTGCTCCGTGGCGTGTTCGAAGCGCTCTCCCCTCACCTCTTGCTCGACATGACGTACGTCACGCCGCGCGGGATCACGGAGTACTTCCGGTCGTACGTCGGACAGAAGATGTCGCGCGCCGGTCTGGACATCGCCGCGTGCCCGACGACCCGCTTCGGCAACCCCGCCGACCTCCACGAGATTCAAGGCGGGTTCTGGACGCTCCTCCACCTCGACTACTGCGCGATGCTCGCCGACGCGGCTCCGCACATCGCGCTCCCGCCGAACGGCATCGTCTGCGAGCTCGGCTCCGGGCTCGGTCGCAACGTCGAGATCATCGGGCGACTGTTTCCCGAGATGACTATTCTGTCGTTCGACATTCCGCCGCAGCTCTATGTCGCGCAGCAGTATTTGACCAAGGTGTTCGGCTCTCGGCTCGTTCCGTACGACACGGCGGTGAAGATCGACCCGACGTCGCCGGACGCGGCGGCTCGCTACAAGGGGAAGGTGCTGATGCTCCCCGCGTGGCGCATGCCCGCGTGGGCGGATACGAAGATCGATCTCTTCTGGAACAGCGCTTCGTTTCAGGAGATGGAGCCCGACGTCGTCACCAACTACCTATCGCTCGTGAAGCGAATGCGCGCAGACTTCATCTACATCAACGCGCATCCCAAAGGGCAGTACTGGGGCGAGGTGAAGGAGGGCAAAGGCGGCACACGACAGCCGGTCCTCGCGCACTACTACTACGACGCGCTCGCCCAAGCGTACGACTGCACAGCCACGTACGACACGGACTACCTGCTCGGCCGCGTGACCGGCTTCAAATCGTTCGTCTTCAAGCGGAAATGACTCCGTCGTCGATCGCGTGTCGCGGGTGCGGACAGCCAGGTCTCCTGCCCGTTCTTTCGCTCGGCGAGACGCCCCTCGCTAATTCGCTCTTGAGCGAACGCGATCTCGCTGCAGTCGAGCCGAGGTTCACGCTCGATCTGGCGCTCTGCACGTCGTGCAGCCTCGTTCAGATCACCAAGTCCGTGCCGCCGGAGGCGATGTTCCGGTCGTATCTCTACTTTTCGTCCTTCTCGGACGGGATGTTGCGAAACGCCGAGAGCATCGTGACGCGATTGGTGCGCGAGCGCGGACTCGGAGCATCGAGCCTCGTGATCGAGGTCGCCAGCAACGACGGCTACCTGCTCCAGTTCTACAAGCGCGCCGGCGTCCCCGTGCTCGGCATCGAGCCGGCCGCGAACATCGCAAAGGTGGCGCGCGAGCAGAAGGGCATCGACACGCTCTGCGAATTCTTCGGCGCCGAGGTGGCGGAGCGACTGAGGACAGAGGGAAAGTGCGCCGACGTCATCCACGGCAACAACGTCCTCGCCCACGTCCCCGACTTGAATGGATTCGTCCGCGGTCTCGCTACGGCGCTGAAAGACGATGGCATCGTGGTCATCGAAGTCCCGTACGTGAAGGACTTCGTCGACCACTGCGAGTTCGACACGATTTACCACGAGCACCTCTGCTACTTCTCGCTGACCGCGCTCGACGGTGTCTTCGGGCGGAACGGCCTGTCGATATTCGATGCCGAACGAATCCCGATTCACGGCGGATCGATTCGGATCTTTGCGGGCAAGGCGGGACTGAGAGAGCGAAGTGCCGCGGCAACGGCGCTGCTCGCAGAGGAAGCGTCATGGGGGGTACGGGAGTTCGCGTTCTACGAGAGCTTCTCGGCGCGCGTTCGACAGCTCCGCGAACGTCTGCGCGAGCTCCTTGCTCGTCTGAAGAAGAGGAGCAAGACGATCGCCGCGTATGGCGCGGCCGCGAAAGTCGCGACGCTACTCAACTACGTCGGGCTGCCGGCCGGGACGCTCGACTACGTGGTCGATCGCAGCACGCACAAGCAGGGCCTCTTCATGCCGGGGGTGAAGCTCCCGATTCTCGCGCCGGAAGCGCTGCTCGAGAAGCAGCCGGACTATGTGGTGATCCTCGCCTGGAACTTCGCGGAGGAGATCATGGCGCAGCAGGCGGAGTATCGACGGCGGGGCGGGAAGTTCATCGTGCCGGTGCCTGAGCCGCGGGTGGTGTGACGCTTGTGACGGAGGACGCCGCGCCCCCGCAGGAGAAGCGCCAACCGTTCGTCGTCGACGCCATCGTCTTCACGGCGGCCGCCTACCTCGCCCAGCCGATCCTCTTCATCGGCAATCTCATGATTCGCCGCGCGCTCGGTCCGTACCTCGCCGGTGTATTTGCGACGCTCTCGCTCGTCGCCGGGTACGCAGCGTACTCGAACCTCGGCATCCTGGGCGCCGCGGACCGCGACCTGCCCTTTCATCTCGGCGCAGGCGACCGGAGTCGCTACGAGCGAGTCCGAAACCTGACCTTTCTTGTCGCCGCGCTCTGCGGAACGGTGACCGGCGTTTGCATCGCCGTATGGACGGTCGTCCATCGTGCGACTCTTTCGCTACCTGTGTTCGTCGGTTTGCTCGCGTACGCCGCGCTCGCCGTGACAGCTCAGTGCATCGCTCACTATAACATTGCACTCAAATCGAATAGTCAGTTCGTGCTGCTAGCCAAGATTCAGATGGTCACGACGGTAGTCGTAACCTCTCTCTCTGTCGCGGCCGCACGCTTCGTCGGGTTCTATGGCGTCTTGACGGTCACCGGCCTATCCGCGGTCGCATCACTTGGCTACCTGGCGCGACGAACGCAATACAGAATCACGCTGAGCTCGCTAAGGCCGGAACATGGCAGCATTCTTGGCGAGACGAGGGCCCTCGTTCTGATTGGCGCTCCGATTCTGGTCCAAGGCTTCGTAGCGACCGGCGCCCGAACGATCGACAATGTCCTGATTCTCCGTTTTCTCGGCACCGAGGCTCTCGGCATATACGCGGTAGCAATCGCCGCGAATGGCGTCATCTACTCGTTCGTGAGTTCGCTCGCGATGGTCGTCTATCCACGTATGCGGCAGGCGCATGGCCAACACGGCGAGGTGTCGAAGCTCGACGCTTACGTCATTCGAAGCAGCATCGCCACCGGGACGATCGCCCCGCTCATCATCGGTTTTCTACTCTGGTTTTTTCCAGTCATCATCCGCGCCGCGCTGCCGAAATTCGCGCCAGGTCTTCCGGCATTCAACATCGCGACGGCGGGCAGCTACTTCTTCTCGATGACGGTGATGTCGGCGAGTTTCCTCACCTCGCTCAATCGCCAGGTCGTGCTCTCCGTCGGCTACGCGATCATGGCGGCGGGGAGCCTCGGAGGAGGTCTGGTCGCTGTGAAGCTCGGAGGGGGGATGCCCGGAATCGCGCTAGGGGCGATCTCCGGACACTTCCTCGGGTTCCTCTTCTTGAACTTCTGGGCTGCCCGCGCCTTCGGGAGCATCGGCTTCGCCGTGCGTTTCGTGGTCGAGCTGCTCGCGCCCATTGGCTGGGCGATTGCTCTCTTCGCCGGCATCGCCGGCCTTCCGCTGCCCGGCGACGACGGATGGTGGCACGACACCCTGCGCGCGAGCGCACGCTACGGTCTCTTTTTTGTCGGGTACCTTCCCGTCATCCTCTGGTTCGAGCGAAAGACGCAGCTTCGCGCCGCGCTCATTCGGCCGCTCCTCGCACGCCTGCGCCGCAGCGCACCCGCGAAATGACGTCGCGGTTCACTTGCGAACGGTGCGGGACGCGCGCGCACCCAACACGCAGAGCGGTAGCGCTGCGCGTCGACGGCGGGGTAGTCTTCATCGGCTTTTCACCGCCGAATTCCCATGTACCAACCCTTGAGACACAACCCGTGAGACGCCCGTGAAGGTCACGATCATCGAACCGCCGCGCACGTTCGAGGTCGGTCTCGGCGAGATCGTGCAGATGCGTGACTGCGCGCACGTGTCACTTGCGGTCAACGAGCAGCTCACGCTGTTCACCGAGACCGGCGCCGAGCTCGATGTCGCGCGCAAGGAATGGGGCTTCTATGCAACCCCGTCGTTGAACAGCCGGTTGCCGCGCTTCGGTCTCCGCGGGGCTCTGCTCAAGAATCGACTCGGACACTATTTCGTCGTCCTCGTCGAAACAGGAAAAGAGCCGAGCTTCCTCGAATACCTGCGCGTCGAGGGACTTCAGGTCACTTCCTGGCTCGACGACGATGGCCTTGGTCGTATCGAGCGAGGCGCGCAGTTGCCATGAGTACGGAGAGATGAAATGTCGCGTTAGACCTTCGAAGAATTCGTGAAAACCCACCCGCGCGGCCACTTCGTCGCTTCCGCGTTTCTCCTCTCGGGCCAGCGCAAATGACAACCGCGGTCGGGTCACTGACTCACAGAGACTATTTCCGACGCCTACTCGGCGCGCTTTGGCTGAAGCCCGAGAGTGCTCTCTGGTATGCGCACGAGCTCCACGCGGTGAACGCGCTACTCGGCCACGACTTCAAGGGACCGAGCCTGGAATTCGGCTGCATGGACGGCGTGAACACGTTTCTCCTGCTCGGCGGCGAGTTCGAGAAGGCGTTCGACGTCTACAAGGAAGTCCGATGGACCAAGACGTCTCATGTCTGGCATTCGCTCGAGGAGGACTATTTCAACACGTTCGATGCCGAAAGCAGCGACTCGTCCGAAGTACGCGTAAAGCCAACGGCGACATTCGATGTCGGTTTGAGCTGGCGTAAGGCGCACGTCGTGAAAGCGGCACGTCTCGGCGTCTACAAGGAGGTCGTCGAACACGACTACAAACAACCGATGACCATGTTTGCCGACGGACAGTTCGAGACCATTTGGGCGCCGAATCTGTACTGGGTGTCCGGACTGGAGACGCTCTTGCGCGACCTTCGCCGGACCATGGCGCCGACGGGTCGGATGGTCACCGTCGTCCCGGACACAATTCAACTTTCCCACTTGTTCTATCGCTTCGCAGCGCAAACGAATCCCGATTGGCTAAAAGATCTCGATCGCGGCCGTTACGCCAACACAGCACAGCAAGCGCGCACTCTGCCCGAATGGGTCGACCTCTTCGCGAAGACCGGCTTGCGCATCCGTCGGCGAGAGATGTTCCTTCCGAGCCTCGTCGCGAAGGTCTACGACATCGGCTTCCGTCCCATGTTTCCCGTGTTCATGAACATCTACGACACGCTGAAGACGAAGTGTCCCGACGAGCTGCCCGCCATCAAGGAGCACTGGATGGAGACGGCTTTTCACTTCATGGCACCCATGTGTGATCTGGAATGGATGGATCGAATGCCAATGGAGAAGCTTTGGCATGTCTTCGAGCTCGAGATCATTCCCTGACGGAGACGTGACATGGCGAGGATTGCAGGCATCGTAGGCGACGACGTCTTGGGCGCGTCGACCCTCAAAGCACTGGAGGAGGCTCTGTCGTTCGGCGCCCGAGTAGCCGGCGCCTCGACGTCGGCGCGGGTCGGGCGCGGCGCCGTGATGCATTGGAGCTGGACGTCGAAGAAGGGGAGCTTCGCCAACGACCGATACGCAATCGTCTTGGATGGCACGATCGTGAATCGCTCGAGCCTTCCGGACGGCGGGGATGACGCCGAGGTCTTCGCGCGCCTTTTCGACGCTCACGGTTTCGAGGGCGCCGTGACGAGGATCGACGGAGACTTTGCCGTCGCTCTTTTGGACGCTTCGACGGACACACTGTGGCTGGCGCGTGACCGCTTTGGCGTCAAACCGCTCTACTATTCGACGCGCGGCGGACGTCGCGCGTTTGGGTCGAGGCCGCGCGCGTTGCTCGCGCTACCGTGGATTTCAACGAAGCCCAACGCTCAGTTCGTCGCGTTGTTCGCGGGTTCGCACTACCGAACGTTCGACAACGCTCCCGACGAGTCGCCGTACGCGGACATCGCGCAGCTGCCCGCGGGCTGCATCCTCCGCGCGACGCAGGATCAAGCGACGGTCAGCCGTTATTGGTCGCTCGCTGAAACGCCCGAACCGAAGGCGAGCGAGGCCGAGCTCGCCGAGCGGTACCGTGATCTCCTCGTGGACGCCGTGCGGCGCCGCTTCGAGGCCGCCGATCGGCCGTCGTTCACGCTGTCGGGCGGCCTCGACTCGTCGTCCGTCCTCGCGTCGGCCGTCCGCGTCAGTGCGCAGAAGCAGCACGCGTTTTCGAGCGTCTACGACGACGCGACCTACGACGAGTCCGTCGAGATCCGAAGCATGCTGGAGTCGACCGTCAAGGAGTGGCATCAGGTGCGGATCGGTGTGCCCGACGTGTTTCCGATGATCGAGCAAATGATCGCGGTAAATGACGAGCCGGTGGCGACGGCGACGTGGCTCTCTCACTTCGTGCTGTGTGGCGAGGTCAACACTGGCGGGTTCGGCTCTCTATTCGGCGGACTGGGCGGCGACGAGCTGAACGCAGGCGAGTACGAGTACTTTCCGCTCTTCTTCGCGGATCTCCGCGCGAAGGGCGACTCGGCGCGCTTGACGCACGAGATCGCGAAGTGGGCGGAGTACCACGACCATCCGATCTACAAGAAGACGCCGGACGTGGCCCGAGCGGCCCTCGACCGCCTCGTTGACCCAAACGTCCCGGGTCGCTGCCTCCCCGATCGCGGACGTCTCCTGCGGTATGCGAGCGCGCTGCGCAAAGGCACCTTCGATCTCGACCAGTACGAGCCTGTGATGGACGAGCCGTTTCACAGCTATCTCAAGAACCGCACGTTCCAGGACATCTTCCGCGAAACAGCACCATGTTGCATTCGCGCCGCTGACCGCCAGGCGACGGCGTACGGGATCGAGATCTTTTGGCCGTTCTTCGACCGAGCACTCGTCGAGTTCATGTTCTCGGTGTACGAGACGTACAAGATCCGCGACGGTGTCACCAAACACCTGCTGCGTCTTGCGATGCGCGACATCCTTCCCGAGGAGACCCGAACGCGCGTCAAGAAGACGGGATGGAACGCGCCGGCGCACCTTTGGTTTTCGGGCCGCGGTCAACGCGACCTCCTCGATCTCGTCCACTCGCAGTCATTCCGGGAGCGCGGCATTTACGACGTGGATCGCGTCGTCGCCATCATCAACGAGCACGAAAAGATCGTGTCGTCGGGTCAGGTCGCCGAAAATCACATGATGTTCTTGTGGCAGCTCGTCAATCTCGAGCTGTGGATGCGATCCATGAACGTGGGCGGGTGACGGCAGCCGTCATCGCCGCGTGAGCTTGTCCGCGAACAGGACCAATCGCGTCAGGGCCGCGCTCTCCGCGACGACGCTCTTGAGCGCGAGCCGCAAGAGGATGGACGTACGCACGACGTAGGTGGGCGCGCTCAGCGAAAAGCCCACCAGCGCGTCGAACAGTTTCTTGCGGTCGCCGCGGTTCGACGCCTCGATCGCGGCGCTCACGTACACCGAACGCGCGAACTTCGCGAAGCCATCGGCGGCTCCGCGTTCTGCGAGAACCTCGCGCAGGGTCCGAAGCACGAGCCGCATTCCACCGAGATCGTGCGAAACCCGAGGAAGGACCAACGCAAAGCGGGCAAGGAGATCCTTTGCGTCGCGAGACATCGCGACGAGCGCTTGCTTCACCGTCGCAGCGTCGCGTTCGCGGACGCCTCGCACGAGGTCGCGAACGGCGGGGTTGGCGAGCGACGGCGAACCCGAAACGCCGCTGTGCTCGCTGACGGGGATCGAGGCCAACGTTCGAAGAACGAGGGCGGCGGGAGCAGCGCTCGTCTCCTCAAATGCACGCGCAAGGATTTCTCGTTGTTGGTAAACCGCATCGATCGCTCCCTGACGTTCGAGCACGACATCGAGCCGTGCTTCAAGCGCCGGCACGGAGCCGACCGTCACTCCCGGCTCGTTCGCGAGGGGATCTTCGTTGGGCTCGATGTCGTAGACCGCGTTGCGCAGGTACACGACGGGTATGGACGCCGTCATCGCCTCGAGCACCGCCGTCGTGCAGTAGTTGATGCACACGACGGCGTCCGCAACGCCCAACGCAGTGTCGAGATCCCATTCGTCGCAGAACAGGACGTTCGGCGGACCATCGCGAAGTATCGTCGAGAGAAAATCGTAGTGATCGTACGTCGGGTGGGTCTTCACCACGAACGTTAAATCCTTGCGGCGTCGTGCGAGCTCGAGCAGCAGCCTCCACGCTTCACGATGCAGCGGCGCGCTAGCGATTGGCGCGGCGAGGCCGCAATTGATGGCGCACGTGACGACGGTAATCACCCGGGTCTGCGCAGCGATACCCTTCGCTCCGCGAGCGATCGCCGTACTCGCGCGTCGCGCGTCGATCGCCTCGCCGATGTCCGACGCGGCTCGTCGACGCCGACGAAGACCGCCGGTGCATTCGATCCGGTCGGCGGGCACCCCTTCCGATTCGAGAAGCGCAGCGTGCATGCGGCCCCAAACGAATACGTGTTCCGCGTCACTCGCCATTTCGCGGAAGCCACGTCTGTGACTGAGCCCTCCATGTACGAGCGTGGCGGTCGAAATGCCCCGTCGAGCGCAGATGAGGCGCAGCGAACGCTCGACGGTGAAGCCGTCCAGACCGAAGACGACCACCGACGGGGCGATCGCATCGAGCGCCATCTCGAAGAATCGGGCGATGCGCGCCGCCGTCACGACGCCGTCGAAGACGCGCTCGAACTGGAACGTCAGGTGCGTGTTCGCGAACAGGGCAGGATGCTCCCCCGCGTACGCTGCCTGGAACCGGGCGAACGCGTCGTCGAGCGCGCGCTTCATCGCGATCGGGGCGTTCGCGCTCGTGTCGCCGACGTACGCGTGATCGCCTCTGGTCTGCTCGAACAGGCGAACGAACGACGCGCCCTCGAGCTCGGAGGCGGCTGCCTCGAGCGCGCTGATGTCGCCGGCGTTCTGCCCGAGCTCCACCGCCAGAATCCGCTTCGGCGTCGTCGGCGCCCGCGCAGCTGCGTTCGATACGTCGCTGCGAAGGCCTGCCGCGCTTCGCGGAGCGCGACGACGGCGCTTCGCCGCGGTCGGCGCTCCCGTGAGATCGCGCACGGCGATCCGCCTTTTTGCAGCCAACCAACGAATGACGCCGTTCGCAAGGGACGCGGCGGACGGCTGCAGCGGCGGCGGTCCGTTGCGCCACATCGGTTGGGGATCGAGCGGCGGGAGAGCGATGCGCTCGACCGACTGCTCGTCGAGAATCGCACCATAGACATGCGCGGCGTTGAGGCACGCTTCGAACGGATAGATCCATTCCTGCGTGGTAGCCGCGGCCAACGAGGCCAACGGTTCGTCGCCAAAATCACCGAGCTCACGCGTCCACGTTCGAGCCAACTGCCACGAGAGTTCGTAGTTCGCGTGAATGACCGCAGGCGGCAAGTACTCCCACGCGTCGAGAAAAGGGATGCCCCGACTCTGGAGGATCTCCGCGACCGCCAAGTTGCTCGTGCAAACCACCGCCGAGGGCGCGCGGCCCGCGCGTGCGTCGTCCAGGATGTGTGTCGGGAGAACGTCGAGATCATCGACGATAAGGAGCTCGGCCCCGTTGACGACCGCCGCGGGCGTCACGAAGGCGAAGCGGGCACGCAGAACGCGCGCAGCGTGTACTTCGAGCTCGGCTCGCGCAGTCGCTCGATCGTGTGGACGACGAATCCGGCGCGTGCAGCAAGCGTCGCGATCGACGCCGCGCTGAAGACATGGAGATGCTCGATGAAGAACTCCTCGCGATGAAATCCTTCTCGCGCTGCTTCCTCTCCGTCCGGGAGCTCGACGTAGACGAACCCGCCGTCGCGGAGGAGCGGTCTCGAGGCGCGCAGCATGGCGACGGGATCCGGGACGTGCTCGAGCACCTTGTTGAACGTCACGACGTCGAAGCGTCCTATGTCGACGACGTTCATGAAGTCTCCGCACACGGCGTTCACGCCGACGACCTCGCGCGCGTGCTGCGCGGCGCGTGCATCCGGATCGAGCGCGGTGCACGCCCAGCCGGCCTTCTTCATGCCGTGCAGAAACACACAGAGTCCCGACCCCACGTCGAGAACGGACGGCGTCGCCGACGTACCGTGGCTTCGCGCGAAGGCAACGACGCGATCGACGCGCCCGGCGTTGTCCGACTTGTCGCGCGGTAGCGACACGATGCGGTCGAACGTGCGGCGGACGCCCGCCGCGTCGCCATACGTCGAGTCGACGTAGCTCCCGGTATAGAGCTCGTCGCCGAGCATCGTATGAACCGACACGTAGTGCGCACACAGACTGCAGCGGAACACCTCGCGCCGGTAGGGCGTCGACGCGGGCAACGGGAATCGCACTTCGCCCGCGGGCGCCTCGAAGTACATGTGCGCGGTGGTGAACCGATCGCCGCCGCACATGCAATGAATCGCCGGCTCTGCGCGCGACGCTCCGACTTCAGACGAATCGAGAGCGGCGAGATCAGCGTCGTTGTCGAGCCACCGCACGATGCGGTTGCCTTCGGGCTCCATGTAAGTCCGAAGGTCGGCTTCCTTCCCGTGCTCGACGAGGAAGACGTAGTACTTCCCAATCGCGTTCTTCACGAGGGCGGTGCGCAGGTTGAAGTTCAGCAGCCGTCCATTGATCGACGGCGTCGCATAAAACCCCCACGGCTTCCGCGTCACGTCGTACTCCGCGCCCGCCTCGGTCGTGAACGTGACCTGCTCGTTCGGCTCGAGCGCGATGCGCGCGCAGTCCTTGATCGCGATCGGGCTTCCCCTGCCCGTCCCGAACTCGCGCGGCGGATCGATGACCGTCAGCTTCATGTCCAGCTCCAGCCGTCCACGAGGAAGCCGTCAATCTCCCATTTTCCGTCCTTCTTCGTCCAAACGTCCTTGCTACGGAAGGAGTCGCAGATCTCGTAGAAGTGCGCCTGCGTGATCCCGAGCCAGTCGCAGAATTTCGCGATGTCCGCGCGCGGCGTCTCGTCGCCACGCTTTCGCAGCATGTCGATCGCC
Organism: Polyangiales bacterium; assembly: GCA_038209335.1. Classification (GTDB taxonomy): domain Bacteria; phylum Myxococcota_A; class Polyangia; order Polyangiales; family Polyangiaceae; genus JBBQXV01. The sequence goes on from JBBQXV010000252.1 coordinate 12,772, forward strand.
GCTTCGCGCGTCAGCCGCCCGCTCCGCACCTCGAGCGAGAGGTTGTCGAACGTGCGCGTGAAGCCGAATTTGTACCACTTCATCCAGTGGTGAATCGAGATGAAGTCGTCGTCGATGTCCGCGTAGTCGTAATAGCCAGTCTTCGCACCGTCGCTCGCGCGCTTGAATCCGTGCTTCGCCGCGACCTCGTACGTCATCGACGGATCCCACCGGAAGTAGTAGCCGAGGAACACTGCCGAGACGCCGGCGTGGGCGATCTCCTCGTCGGTCGGTCCGAAGTATGGAGTCAGCTCGGACCGAGTGAGCTCCTCGGAGACCCAGTCGGCCGCCGTCGTCCCGTGCGTGACGCCGTATTTCCGCACCCAGTTGCTGTCGAGCGTGAAGCCGCGACGCGCTTCGTCCTCGCCGCCGTACTCGAACGCCGAGTTCTCACCCCAGACCACGAGCGGGATCTTGAAGCGGACCGCGACCGTGATCGGGATGTTGAAGATCGCGAGGTGCATCGGCAACGCGGGGATCCCGTACTTCTTGAACGCGAGGTACGTGAACCGCTTCTCGATCTTCGGGTTGATCGCGTAATCGATGTGATCGACGCCGAGCCGAACCAGGTTCTCCAGGTTCTCTTGCCCGATGGAAGTGCGACCCGGAGGACGCCACGTCACGACGAGCGGCTTCAGTCCGTACTCGAGGCACTGGACAACCTGCCAATGGCTGTCTTTGCCACCCGATACCGGAATGAGGCAGTCGTATCCGCCGCTCCGTGACTTGGCGTTCGCGACGACGTCGCGAAAGAGCGTCTCTCGCGCGTTCCAATC
>JBBQXV010000253.1:0-13523 GCA_038209335.1 Polyangiales bacterium
CGCGACCGGCTTCGCGATCGACAGCAACGTCCTCATCATCTCCGGCGCGCTCGACGGATCGTCGGGGCTCCTGCTCTCGCTCTTGATGAGCAAGGCGATGAACCGTTCGTTCGCCAACGTCATCTTCGGCGCGTTCGGGACGGCGATGGAGCCGGGGCAAGCCGTGCCCGGCCAGTCGAAGGCGTACAATGAAGCGACGATCGAAGACGCGGCCGAGGTGCTCAACGCGTCGCAGTCGGTGATCGTGGTTCCGGGGTACGGCATGGCGGTGTCGCAAGCGCAGCACGCGGTGCGCGATCTCGCGGCGGCGCTCGAGCGAAAAGGGGTCGACGTGAAATACGCGATCCATCCGGTCGCGGGTCGCATGCCGGGTCACATGAACGTGCTCTTGGCCGAAGCGAACGTCTCGTACGACAAGCTCTTCGATCTCGACGACATCAACGACGACTTCGTCCGCACCGACGCGGTCTTGATCGTCGGCGCGAACGACGTCGTCAATCCCGCGGCGAAGAAGGATCCGTCGAGTCCGATTTACGGCATGCCGGTCTTCAACGTCGAGCAGTCGCGATCGATCATCGTCTTGAAGCGGAGCATGAACCCCGGATTCTCCGGCGTGGAGAACGAGCTCTTCTTCTTGCCGAACACGATGATGGTGCTCGGCGACGCAAAGAAGACGCTGCTCGGTCTCATCGCCGCGCTGAAGGACGGCGGACACGGGCACTGAGCGTCACGGGAACTGCGTGAACAGCTCGGCGAGTGACGTCGCGTGCTCCGCGTCGCGCAGATACGGCTGGAGCGCGAACGCGTCCTGCACCGAGCGCAAGAGCGAGCTGTGCGTGAACGGCGTTGCGCTCGAGTAGCCGGCCTTCGCGAACGGCGACATCGCGATGAGCCCGATGCTCGCGCCGGGCGGGCCTTCGCCTTCGTCCCACGTGATGAAGATCGCGCCGCCTTCCTTGTAAGCCTGCGACGCGAGGATCTTCGGAATCTCGCGCGAGAGCCAGGCGTCGCCGTTGGCGATGGCGTTGCCGCTCTCGCAGCTGTCGTGCATGTCGTTGCAGAGATCCGGCGTGATGAAGTTGTACCGGGCGACGTCGCCGGCCCCGAGATCGCGCGCGAGCTCCGCGTACGGACGTACGTGCTGAATGCAGTGCGCCGAGCTCGGGTTTCGGCCGCCGGTGACGTCGTCGAAGAAGACCATCGGGTTGTGCTTCGCTGCGTAGCGACCGACGTCGTCGATCGGGCAGACGTCACCCGCGATTCCTTCTTGGTACGACTTCCAGGGCACGAGCGCGGTATCGAGCTGCGCGGTCAAGTGCGCGCGCGTCGTGCGGTGATTCGCCGCGGGACCGTCGTCGTCGAGGATCGCGAGGTTGTCGCCTGCTTCGAGCCACACGTAGTTCGGCTCGCTCGGATGCAGACTGCGCGGGCTCGTGTATCCCTCGGCGTGCGCGCCTTGAACGAGCAACGTTCCGTTGATGTACGGCGCGGACGGGTTGCCCTTGATCGACGACCAATCGTGATTCTCCATCACGATGACGAAGACGTTCTTGATGACGTGCGTCGCGCACGCGGCCGCGCAATCGGCGGCCGAGGTGCTCGGAGTCGTCTCGAGCGACGCGTACCCGCCGCGATCGTCGGGGCTCCCTTTCGGCGGAGCGCCGGAGCACGCCGCGATCAGGCTTGCGGATGAGGCGACGACGAGGGCAGCGTGTAGACGGCTTCGCATGCAACGAAGCTAAGGACGAACGCAGGGTCATCAAGCGCGAGCATAGGCTGCGTTTTGCCGCAGGTGGCGCACGAGCGCCACACGCACATTCGCTACGTCTTCGATGGTGGATGCTTCAGGTTGGGCGCGCCGAGCGTGCCGCCGTTGATCCCGATGGCGTCGTCGAGCCGCTCTGTCGCCGCTTCGTCGGATCGCGCTTCGTTGTCGAGCGCCACGCCCGCGAGCGCACCTGCCGCCGCGCCGATCGCCGCGCCCGCGACGACGCCGGGTGGACCTGCGATCGATCCGAGCATCGCGCCGACGATCGCGCCACCGACGGCCCCGCCCGCTTCACGCTCGACCTTCACGACGGCTTCGTGATGAGCGGCGGCGACCTTCGCGTCGTCGGGCTCGACCGGTGCCGGCTTCGTTTTTTCGTTCGTCATGGTTGCCTCCGCACGTGGATGTGATGACGTGGTGGAGCAAGGATCGTACGCACGCGCTGCAGAGCTCGCGTGTGCGTCTCGAAGGTCATCAGTGCGTAGTGCTCGCGCCGGCGGTGCTACGCCCGAGGAGGCCGTCGAGAGCGGCCGAGCTGATCCGTTTTCCAATCGGACCTGTCGCGATCTCCTTCACAACGTAGCTCGCGCAGAGCCCGGCAAGCATGCGACCGACGCGCGAGCCCATCAACGTGCCGAATCCGAACGCGACACCACCGACGACGGCGAGCGCGACGTAAGGCCGCTCTTCGATTCCCGCTTTGACGGTTCGCACGGCGGCGCGCAGCGAGTCGAGCGGCGAGGAAGTCGCGTCGCGTGGCTTTGTGTCACTCGTGTCCGCGTGCGCGTTCTTCGGCTCCGCCTCCGTCGAACCGTTTTGGTTCGGTATGTCCTGCGAAACGTGATGGTCCATCGGGGTCCTCGCTTTCCAGGCCGTCTGGGAGAGCATGGAGCGTGCCCGCGCTCGTCACTTGAGACGTTCGTCGATCCGCGCGGTGAGCACGCCGCTCACCGCTTCGTTCAAGGCCGCGACGTCTATCGGACCGAAGCGCGCGTCGTCGGACTCGAGCCTGAGCTCCGCGACGTGCTGGCCGCGACACACGTACGCCGTGTCCGTACCGATGAAGATCGACGCGCCGATCGCCTTCGGCTTTTTGTCGTCGGGGAACCCATCGAGGCGCGCGGCGAGCAACGCCTGCGCCCCGCGTGCTTCCTTGAATCGAGAGAGGAGCACGCGGAACGTGATCGCGGGATGGGCGGTCGAGACGTAGCTCGCCGCGACGAGGCGTTGCAGTCCGTGCCGGAAATACACCTCGCACTCGCCGTCGAGGAGCGTCGTGCAGACCATGTCCATCCGGTACGTCGCGTCGACGCCGTACGTCTTCGTCAGCGCGCGGTCGATGCAATACCCCGCGGTGCCGAGCGGCAAGAGGCGTGACGCAATCGCGTCGCCCACCTCGGCGTGCGCGCATTCCGCCGCGACCGGCGCGGCAGACGGTGCCGGCGACGAGACGACGAGAGGCGGCGCGGCGTCCGTTGGCGACGCGACCGCGACGACGACGGCACGATCGCCCGGGATCGATTTCTCGCACGCGCCGAGCGACACCACGAGCATGCCGAGCGCGGCGAGCACGCGCGCGCCGCGGCCGACGCGATCACGCGACGGCGACTTCAGCCGCTCGCTCCGCGCCACGTCTTCACTACCTCTCCCAGTCGCTTGTCCTCGCCGTCGTCGAGCAATCCGACCGCGACGACGTTGAGCCGATCCGGCTGCGCGAGCATCCTCGCGGCGTCGCGCACCTGTTCTGCGGTCACGCTCTGCATCGACGCGAGGCGCTCGATCGGCGACTCGAACCGCCCGAAGAGCGTCCCTGCACCGAAGTACCCGCCGACGTCCTCCGCCGAGTCGAGCATCGCCGTCATGTCCCACGCGTGGCGACGTCGCGCCTTCGACATCTCTTCCGGCGTCGGTCCTTCCGCCGCGAGCTCGCTCAGCATCGCGAGCACCTCGCTCGTCACGTGCGCCGCGCGCATGTGCTGCACGCCGGCGGTGATGTCGATGACGCCGTCGTCTTCGTAGCCGTCGTAGCCCGCCGACACGTCGTAGCAGAGCCCCTGCGCGTCGCAGATGCGGTGGTAGAGGCGCGTCGACATGCCGTCGTCGATCACGCGCATCAAGACGTCGAGCGCGGGTCGCTCCGGCGCGGTCTCGGCCATCGCGCGAAGACACAGACGGAGATCGCTCTGGCTCTGCACGCTCTCGAGGATCTGCAGGCGCGCCTTCTTCTGCGCGTGGACGGGCGGTGTCGTGACGATGCGTTCGCCGCGCGGGAAGCGGCCGAAGCTTCGCTCGGCGAGATCGATCGCGCGATCGGCGTCGATCGCGCCCGAGAAGACGAGCACGGCGTTGCCCGCGGTGTAGTGCTTCGCGTGATGCGCGCGGAGCGCCGCTTCGTCGAAGGAACGAACGAGCTTCTCGGTGCCGGTGATCGTGTAGCCGAGCGGATGCGTCGGGTAGATGAGCGCGCGCGAGAGGTTGTCGGGATCGACTTGCCGTCCTTCGTCGTCGAGATCTTCGAGGATCTCTTCGGACACGATCCCTTGCTCGATCGCGATGTCGTAGAACGCCGGCTGCGACAGCACCTCGCCGAAGAGCATGGTCGCCGGTTCGAGCGACTCGGGCGGAAGCGTGAGCGAGAAGACCCCGTAGTCGGTCTGCGTCGCGGCGTAGAGGTACCCGCCCTGCTCTTCGAACGCGAGGTTCACCGCATGCGCGCTCGGCAGGCGCGCGGTGCCGCGGTAGAGCATGTGCTCGAGGAAATGACTGAGCCCGTTGGTCGCCGGCGCCTCGAAGCGCGAGCCCACGCGCACGTAGAGCGCGACGTGGACGCGATGGAGCTGCGGCTGCGGGATCGCGAGGACGCGGAGCCCGTTCGACAGGGTGGCGGAGCGATGGGTGAGAGTCGAAGGAGTCACGCTTTCACGTACACGAGTCTACGGCTCTTCGTCGTCCGGCGCCGCGCCGGCCCCGCCGTCCGGCTCGCGAAGGAGCGTGTCGTCCTTCTTGATCTCGCTCTTCGCCGTTTCTTTCAGGCGGCGAACGTAGAGCGCGAGCGCTTCGTTTTGCTTGGCCGTGAGGAGCCGCGCGAGCTGGACGTCGCGCTCTTTGTCGAAGTCTTCGCGCGTCGCGACGTGACGCTCCTTGAGCTGAACCGCGAAGATGCCGTCGAAGCCGGTCGCCGGCTCGTCCATGACGTCGCCGTCCTTTGCGCCGCCGCGGAACGCGAACTTGAGCACGGAGGCTTGCCCGTCGTGCGTCAACCCCGGGAACGGATCGCCGCCCGAGCTGAACGGCGCCGCCGTCTCGACCTTCGGTGCGTTCGGCGCGGTCTCCGCCGTCATCAGCGTCATCGGAAGATGCGCCGTCTTGCCCGCGCCCGCGTCGCCCGTCGCTGCGCCGCCCGCGTCGGCGACCGCCTTCGGCACCGTCGCGTCGGCGGCGCCCGCATCGCGCGGCGCTCCACCATCCGCCACCGCGGGCTTCGGCGGATCGTTGTCGACGATGATCTTCGCCGGCTCGATCGCCGCGCCCTTCCCCGTGGGGAGCAGCGGCGTGACGATCGCCTTCACCGCGTCGTCGGCGCTCTTGCCCGCCTTCATCAGGTCGAGGATCTTCTTCGTGAGCTCCTTCGCCGCCTCGGTCCCCTTGGACTTCAACAGCGCCGACCGCGCGAGCGCCTTCCGAACCGACGCCTCGACGTCCGCGGCCTTCGCCGGATCGTCCTTCAGCAAAATGTGAAAGCCGAACATCGTCTCGATCGCGCCGTTCGTCGTTTCGCCCAGCTTGAGCCCGTCGGCCGTCCGCTTGAAGAACGGATCGAAGCCGTCCATCGAGTCGTATCCGCCGCCCTTGTTCTTGCTCCCCGGATCCTCGCTCATATCGCGCGCGACCTGCGCGAACGGCTCGCCGCGCTTCAGTCTCGCGTACGCATCGGAGATCTTCCCCCACGCGGCCGCGCGCTCTTCCGGCGTCGGCGGCGTGCGCTTCTGATTGAACATCGCGAGGATGTGCCGGATGCGCCCCGCCTTCGGGAGGTCCGTCTCTTTTCGCGCGTCGAACTCTTTGTCGAGGTCGGCCTTGTGATCGTTTTGCCACGCGGTCACGTCGGCGTCGGTCACCGTGACCGCGTAGTTCGCGGCCCACTCCGGCGACACGTGCACGTAGCTCACCGTCGCGGTGTTGTACTGCCGCAGGTACGCCTCGTACGCCTCGGCCTCGCTCACGCGAATCGGCGCGCGGACGAGATCGCGCATCTTCGCGGCGAGGAGCTCGCGCGTCTGCTCTTCGCGGAACTCGGTCGCCGAGCGCCCCGTCTCGTTCTTGATCCGGCGCTCGTAGAGCTTCAGGTCGAAGAGCTTCGTCTTCGGATCCCGGAAGTTCATCACCTTCAAGCCGTCGCGCCCGATCGGGAGCTTGCCCTGGAGCTCGAGGTTGTCGCTCGGGATGCTCACGCGCACGTAGCCCTCGAAGAGCTGGTCGGTGACCTCTTGCTCGCTGACGACGAGCCCGAGTCGACCCGCCTCGCCGACGAGGAGCTCGCGCTCGATGAGACCGTCGAGCGCGACCTGCTTGATCTTCAGCTGCGCGGCCGCTTGCGGCGACAGCTCGCCGCTCGGCCCGCGCATGAGCATCAGCATGGCGGCGCGATGGTCTTTCGGATCGATGCACCAGCCGCGCACCGTCGCCACGCAGGTCGTCTTGATCGACGCCGACTTCTGCCCGGCGTTGGGACGAAACTGAATGACGAAAACGAGAATGGTTGCGGCGATGACGACGCCGTAGACGACGTTGGTGATGCCGCGGGCGCGGAAGAGGGAGAGCATGGGAAGTCGGCGGCCCGCATACCACGCGGCTCGGCCTACGTCGACCGCCCTACATCGGGCTCAGGCTTGCGCGCGCTTCTCGAGGGAGACGGCGAATCGGATTTCGGTGATCGCGGCTTCGAGTGTGTCGGCGTCTTTTGCGTAGAGGATCTCGTAGAACGTATCGAGCGTGCGCTCGGCGTCGCCGGGATCGGTCACCTTCGATGCGGTCGCTTGGACCTCGACGTAGCCGGCCTCGAGGGCCGCCGCGCCGAGCTTTCGCACGCGATCGAAGAGGTGGACGTCGTCCTCGTGCGGGAAATCCGCCTTCTGCGCGCGCAGCACCAGACGCACTTGAAGCGGCGCACCGGCGCGCAAACGCACGCCCGAATCCATGATGAGGTTCTCGCGCGGGCGTTCGGCGAGGACGATCTCCTCGCCCTTCGTGCGAAAGACCTCGAACCCCGCTTCGACGAGCGATCGCTTGAGTTGTTGCGGGGTGAGGGTGGCGGTCATCCGAGGGGGACTCACATGGAACCTCTCAGGAGCGCGGGAGGTGCGTCAAGCGGCAACGGATATCGCTCCGCCAGATCGCAGCCATCCTGCTAGGATGGGTGAGGTGAAGAATCGTCGCAGCTTGACGCCCCCGCAGGGTGTCCCCCAGCTCAAGGGGCTGCACGCGATGCGTCGCGGCGGAGCGCGCCGCGAGATGAGCGCGCGCGTCATCATGCAGGGAATCGGCGAGGATGCTGCGCGCGAGGCGCTCGAAGGCTGGGCGCTCAACGTCAGCCGAGGCGGCGTCCGCGTGATTCTCGAGGAAAAAGTCGAGCTCGGTAAGGAGTTCGACGTGACGGTGGGCGATCCGGCGACCGACGGCACAGCCGCGCGCGGGCGCATCGTGTGGGTCCAAGAAGAGCCCGACGGCGTGATCGCGGGGGTCGAGTTCGTCGGGATGTCCGGGACGCACAAGTCGTCGCCTCCGCCGCCCCCGCCCCCTGATTCGACGTAGCCTGCTCGTCGATCGCTCGTCGAGATTGACGCGCGGCTCGCGGCTGCTTACGACGAGGCGCACACATGGCAAGCGTCAAGAGCATCCTTCCGCCGTGCGGTCTCTACCGCACCACCAAAGCCCTCCCGGACAACGAGGAGGCGTTCCCCGCCGGCTCGCTCGTCTACTTCCACAACCACTCGGACTCGGGGTTGCCGGTCGTCATCTCGCCGGACCACAACATCCTCAACCGGTGGCACTTCCACGGCGCGGGTGTCCCGTTCCGCGGTCTCTCGTGGGCCGATAGCCTCGCGAAGATCCCGGCCGAGGGCTTCTACATGCTCCGCAAGGGGCTCGAGTTCGACGGCGGGTCGTGGCCCAAAGGGACGCTCGTGCAGCTCGGCTACACGCGCACCGGGGATCCGATCCTCTTCATCGGGCAAGTGCGCGCGCAGCTCGACGAGAACGATCTCTTCTTCTCGGACAAAGGCGTCGGCATCACGCGCGATCAGCTCGCGCTCCTCGAGCAGCTCCAAGTGTTCGCCGAGCCGGCGCCCGAGGGCGGGCACACGACGGGCACGCACTGAGCTAGTTCGGCGTCCGTCAGGTGTTCAGTCAGGTGTTCAGTCAGGTGTACAGGCCAGACTGACGTCGTACGTCTTTCCGTTGTCGCTCACGACGGCCCTGTCGCCGCCGGTGAACGCGATGTCGATCGATCGCCCCGTCGACTTCTCGCGGATCGTGACGTCGCCTCCGGCGCGAGGGCACTCGCCTTTGCACCTCACGTAGCCGCTCACCGTCGTCGTCAAGCCGCGGCCGGTCACGTCGCCGTCGGCGCTCCCGTCGAGCCGCACGCACGATTGACCGACGCTCCACTTCGCGTCCCAGTGCGCGATTCGGTGGAGCGCGCGGCCTCGCGCGGTCGTGCCGGTGATCTCGCCGCTCCACGCCATCTCGCGATCGAGGTCGCGTGCCGTGACGGTCGCGGTCGCGTGGTACGTCGCGGTCGCCTTGTCGAAGCGGATCGAATCGCTGCTCGCGTCGATGTGCAGGACCGATGCGCCACCGACGGTGGAGAGCGCGTAGGTCGCGGTGACGATGCCGCTGACGCGCGCGAGCCCCCATGGCCCGAAGCACCGGTCGAGCGTGTAGGTCGCGGTGTGGCTCGTCGGATCGCTCGCGACGGTGAGGCAACCGGCAGGGACGAAGCTCGCGCCGGCCTCTGCGGCGGCCGCGACGACCGCGTCGACGTTCGCGAGCGGCGTCGCCGTCTGCGCGAGCGTGAACGCGGCCGTGAGGGACGAGGCCTGCGACTCGATGTCGTTGGCGTCCGTTCCGTCTTCGCCGAGCAGCGCGGCGTCGCTCGTCGCGAGCGGATCGTGCGCATGACCGCCGCACGCGGACGATACGCCGGCGATCGCCGTCGCAGCCACCAGAGCGCAGAGGACGTGCTTCATGGCCAGAGGCAAAGCAGGCGCCGTGCCGGGCCAATCGTCGCGCAAAACCCTTGTTTTCCTTGGCGGGAAGGCAGCCGGCAGTGGACCGCGGCGGGTTCAGGCGTGAACCTCGCTCGTCCTGGTGTCTTCGACGGCGGAGAGGGTAGGCTCGATTCATGAGCGACGGATCGACGCGCACGCGCGTCATGCATTGGTTCGTTTCGGGGGGGACCGCGAAGACGGCCGAGGGGCAGAAGATCGCCATCGACGTGGATCCCGTCGTCGTCGGTCGCGACGAAGGCGCGCAGATCGTCCTCGCCGATCAAGAGGTGAGCGCGATCCATTGCGAGCTCCGCGCGGTCAACGAAGGGATCCTCGTGCGCGATCTCGGCAGCACCAACGGCACGTTCGTCGGGCCGCTGCTCGTGCGCGAAGTCGTCATCACGGTCGCGAGCGAGATCACCGTCGGGCGTTCGAAGATCTTCGTCGAGCCGACCTCGAAGCGTCGCGTCGACGTCGGCTTCGCGGACCGATTCGGTCCGCTCGTCGGTAGCTCGCCGAAGATGCGCCGCGTCTTCTCGGTCCTCGAAAAAATTTCGGCGACGCCGCTCAGCGTCCTCATCTTGGGCGAGACGGGGACCGGCAAGGAGCTCATCGCGAGGGCCATCCACGACGCGAGCCCGCGCAAGGATCGCCCCTTCGTCGTCGTCGATTGCGGATCGATCCCGCCGACGCTCGCCGAGAGCATTCTCTTCGGGCACGAGAAGGGATCGTTCACCGGCGCGAACGAGCGGCGCAACGGCGCGATCGCGGAGGCGGACGCCGGCACGCTCTTCTTGGACGAGCTCGGCGAGCTGCCGATCGAGCTCCAGCCGAAGCTCCTTCGTGCGCTCGCGGAGCGTCAAGTGAAGCGCGTCGGCGGCGCGAATTTCGATGCGGTCGACGTGCGCGTGCTCGCGGCGACGCGGCGCGATCTCGGCGCCGAGATGAACGCGGGGCGCTTTCGATCGGATCTCTTCTTTCGCATCGCGCAGGTGCGCGTCGAGCTTCCGGCGCTGCGCGAGCGGTTGAGCGATCTGCCGCTCCTCGTCGAGGACGTCTGCCGTCGCGCGGGAAAACCCGAGCACGCGGCGGCGGTCATCTCGTGGATCGAGCAGCGAATGAGCTCGCACGATTGGCCGGGCAACGTGCGCGAGCTCGTGAACGTCGCGTCCGTCGCGGCGACGCTCGCCGACACGCCCGGCGCGATCGACGACGTGCTCACGCTCGCGCGGGACGACGTCGCGATCGACGCACCTCGAACAGGGAGCGCGGCGACGGCGTTCAGCGAAGCGAAGCGCGGCGCGGTCGCGGCATTCGAGCGCGAGTACTTCAGCGGGCTGTCGAAGCGCGCGAAGGGGAACGTCAGCGAGATGGCGCGGCAGAGCGGCATGGAGCGCCACCACGTCCGCGCGTACCTGCGAAAGTACGGAATCGAAAAAGCGCAGTAACGCGCGATGACTCGCGGTTCGCCGTCACAGCGGCGCGAACCCGGACGCCTGCGCCAGCTGCTGGAAGTAATATTTCGGCACGTCACCGTGCGGGAGCGCGCTGTGCTTGAAGATGACGGGGTGCGCGTAGTCGGCGGGGACGAGCGTCGCGGTGGTGTCGTCGTCGAAGTACGACGCCGAGAGCCCCGCCGCGGAGAGCCACATCGCCGCGCTCGTCGACATCGTACGGGAGTTCGTGTCGGTGCCTCCGGTGCTCGTGTAGACGTCGACCCAGCGGAGTCCGTCGGTGCGCATCGGATCGAAGCGCTTCACGTTGGTTTGCACCCATCCGTCGAACGTCGGGATCTCGCCGTAGAGCGAGTCGAGGAGATCGATCTCGCGCAGCTGCGTGACTTGCCCGTGCGCGATCGTGGCCGCGGCCGCTTGGTAGCCGCCGGAGTGCGACGACACGACGACGCGATCGAGATCGCCGACGTCGAGCGTGCAGCCGGTCACCGCGTTGAGGTGGTCGGTGAAGAGCTCGTGAAGCATCGCGTGGAATTTGCCGGGCGTCGTGAGCTCGCCAGGGCTGCCGGTCGCTTGATCGAAATCGATCTCGACGGCGACGAGGATCGCGTTGACGTGGGCGGCGTCGAGTTGGTCGACGAGGTGGAGCGCGTCGCGCGCGGCGCCGCCCGCCGTGCACGCGGTGTCGACCGAGCCCATCACGTTGGCGACGCAGTTGTCGAAGCCGTGGAAGAAGACGATGAGACCCGGCCGTCGCGTGCCGTCGAAGCCGGTCGGGACGTGCACCGCGACGTCGGGATGCGCCGTGCCGGGGAAGGGGGCGTTCGTCAGGTTGTAGAAGAGCACGGGCGCGATCGCCGATGCGTCGCGCGCGCCCTGGCACGCGGTGCTCGGCGCGTCGATCGCGGCGTCGCGTGTGGCGCCGTCGTTCGGTCCGGCGTCGTTCGTCGATGCGGCGTCGCTCGTGGAGCCCGCGTCGTCGTTCGTGGTCGACGCGGCCGCGTCGGAGCACGCGACGACGAAGAGCGGCAACGCGAGCGCGGCGAGCCGTTGCATCAGAACCTCCCGCTCAGTCCCGCGATCGCGCCGTTCTGTGTCGGCGCGAGGATCGGTAGCAGCGTGTCGCGCTCGCGCACGCCGAGAAAGTACCAAGACGCGAGCCCCGCGGTCGCGACGCCGAGTGTGATCGGTACCGCGAGCGACACGTAGCCGAGCGTTTTGGCCGACCCGTAGTCGTTCTCGATGTTGTTGCGCTCGCCGGGATCGATCGACGCGTCGTACGTGCGCCGCAGGTTCGCCGCGCGGTTGTAGGTTACGATCGGAAGCGCGACGGTCGCGAGGGTGAGCCCGCCGCCGATGAAGAGCACGACCGGGGAGAACGGACGCTCGCGCACGCGGACGATGTGCATTCCGGGAGGGACGCGCTTCGGCTCGTCGGGCGGCGGCGGCGGATCGATCTCGATGATCTCGCCGATGCGCACGTCGAGCGTCCGCGTCTTCGCGTCCTTCGTGCCGGCGCGAAACGTGATCGAATGCCGGCCCGGCGCGACGTATGCGACGAACCCGGCGAGGCGCGCGTCGGCGTCGTCGACCTTCACCGCGACCGGTTGCGAGGCGACGCGGACCTTGATGCGCCCCTTCGTCGACGCGAGGACGGTGAGGCGTCGGCGCGCTTCAATCTCTTCGGTCTCGACGAGCGGATCGAGCGATTCACCGCGCGAGCGTCGCGCCGCGACCTCGACGACGAACGACTCGAAGCGCTCGGCGGATCGCGTCGCGTCGCCGAACTCCATGTACGCGATGCCGAGGTTGTACGAGAGCCGGTACCCTTTGGTCGGGCCGAGCTCGCGGTAGATCGGCTCCCAGTACGCGAGCGCTTCGGCGATCGCGCCGGCGCGATAGCGCTCCATGCCCGCCTTGAATCGGTCGCGCCACTCGTCGAGCGGATCGCTGTCGGCGCGCGCAGGGACCGCGGCGAAGAGCGACGCGACGAGCGCGAGCGCGGCGAGCTCAGAACGGCGTCGGATCGACATCGGGGGGAGGCTTGACGGTGGCGGTGGCGGAGGCTGTGGGCTTTGTGGACGGCGTCGGAGGTGGCGGCGCCGGAGGAAGGTTTGCGATCGTCGTCGCGGGAGGAGGGGGGAGGGGACGAGCGGGGCCCGTCGCGCTCGCACGCACCGTCGCGGTCGACGTCGCGGTCGCGGTCGCGGTCGTAGTCGACGTCGCGGTCGCGGTCGCAGCCGACGTCGCGGTCGCGGTCGCGGTCGACGTCGATGTCGTGAGTGACGACGATGACGACGGAACGCGATCGCCGCGCCCTAGCAGCGCGACGGCGCCGATCGCCAGGGCCACGACGAGCGCGATCCCCACGACCGCGACGAGCCCGCGTCGTCCCGGCCTCGCCTCGGTGCTCGTCACCACGACGCCGTCTGCTTGCTTCGTCGACCGCGACGCGGGCGCGGTCTCGCGCTCGATCGTCGACGACGGGGACGCATCCGGCGCGCGCGGTTCGAGGCTCCGTCTGAGCTCGTCGACGTGCGAAGGCGCGACGCGTTCGAGCGCCTGCGACAGCGCCGCCCGCTGCCGGTCCGCCTCAAGCTCGAAGAGCCGCGTCATCACCGCGCGCACGACGCGCGCATCCGGCCGCGTCCCGCTCGTCGCGACGTACGCACGCAGCTCGTCGGCCACCGCGCGCGCCGTTGGCGGACGATCGTCCGGCGATCGCGCGACGAGGCGCGCGTGAAGCTCCGCCAGCGGCTTCGGCGCGTTCGGATGAAGGTCGAGCCGTGGCGGCTCTTCGAGCGCGAGCTTCCGCATCACTTCGAGATCCGTCCCGTCGCCCCACATCCGACGTCCGGTGATGCACTCGTAGAGCACAGCGCCGATGCTCCAGAGATCGCTCCGCCGATCGTGTGGCTCGCCGAGCGCTTGCTCAGGCGACATGTACCCCATCTTCCCTATGACCTCGCCGGTCCGCGTCATCGCTTGCCCCGCGTCGAACTTCGCGACGCCGAAGTCGAGGAGCTTCACGTG
>JBBQXV010000254.1:0-13355 GCA_038209335.1 Polyangiales bacterium
CGCGGAGCGGCTGATCGTCGCGCGGCGTACGTTCGAGATCGCGGGCGATCTCGAGCTCGAGCGCGTCGGCGCCGTCGTCGCGAACGCCGGCGTCGCGTCGCGAGGTAGGCCCGAGCGCGTGGAGCGCGCGCGTCGCGGCTCGATCGACGAACGTGGACGCGCCGAGCTCCGCGCGAAGCTCGACGATCGCCTCGGCCACCGCCGCCGGCGCGCGATCCATCATCCAATCGAGTAGCTCGCCCGCCGCCTCCGGCTCGGCTTCTGCGGCGCGCGGCGCGCCCCACGCGAACGCGACGGCGGACCCCGCGTCGCGATCGAGGAGCCCGCCCGCCAGCGCTTGCGAGACCTGCGACATCGCCTCTTCGGGTTGCACGGCGATCTTCGCCGCGAGCGACGCCGCCGCGCGACGCCACTCGGTCGGCGTCACCTTCGTCGATGTGACATCGTCGATTTGCTTTTGGTACGCCGGCACCCACGGCGCGAGCAATCCGCGCGCGACCGCGACGTGACGCCAGACGAGCGACTCGCGATCGGCGAGGAGCCGCTCCCACGCCGGACCGACGGTGTCGCTGCGAAAGACGCGCAGCGCGTGATCGTCGCCTTGCGAAGCACGCCGCGCCGCTTCGCGTGCCGCGCGCTCGATGAGCCGCGCGACGAGACGCCGCGCCGGAAGCGATCCGGTCGACGGCTGCCCGATCCAATCGCGCGCGAGATCTCGGCGCGCACAGAGCGCGAGCGCGAGCGGTCCATCGGCGACGCCGAGCCCGATCGGCAGCTCGGCCAAGAGCGCGATCCGCGCGCGAATCGCCGAGCTCCCGAGCCCCTTCGACGCACCCAGCGCCATCCGCGTCGCGATCGCGGCGAACGACACGGCGTCGCCCGCGAGGACGCGCGACATCACGCGCCGCCCGAGCTCACGTTGCTCCGTCCCGAGCGGAAGCGCCGACGCCAGCTCGTAGAGCGCCGCGCCCGCCGCCGCCGTGTCGAGCCAATCCAAATCGTCGACGAGCCCCGTCTGCAACGCCACCCGCACGCCGCGCACGAGCGCCTCCGGATGAAGCCCCTCGAGCGGCCCCGGCCCTTCGTCCGCCACCGCCCGCGCGAGCGCTGCCATCGACTGCCGCCACGTCGCGCGCTGGTCGCCGGCGCTGGTCAGGCTGTGCAGGTCGAGGAGACCGCTCACGTAGAAAGAGGGATCACGCACAGGCGAATGCCGATCCTACCACTGTCGTGCGCCGTCTTCGCCGGAACGTGCTATCTGCACCGCCGGGTAAAATCGCGTGATCCTCCTCGATAAAGTCACCAAGCGTTTCGGTCCGAAGATCCTCTTCGAGAACGTCACGATGCAGTTCGATCCCGGCAAGCGCTACGGGATCACCGGCGCGAACGGCGCTGGAAAATCGACGCTCATCAAGATGCTCGCGGGCGACGAAGACTACGACACTGGCGACGTCTCCATGCCGGGCAACATGCGCCTCGGCGTCTTGAAGCAGAACCACTTCGAGTACGACAAAGAGCGCATCCTCGACACGGTCATGATGGGCAACGCCGCGCTTTGGAGCGCGATGGCCGAGAAGGACAAGCTCCTCGCCGGCGAGATGACCGACGAGATCGGCATGCGCCTGGGCGAGCTCGAGGGGACCATCGCCGACGAGAACGGATACGTCGCCGAGGGCGACGCGGCCGAGCTCTTGGTCGGTCTCGGGCTTCCGGCCGAGAAGCACGCCGATCCGATGAGCACGCTGCCTGCCGGCTACAAGCTCCGCGTCCTCATCGCGCAGGTGCTCTTCGGTCGGCCCGACGTTCTCTTGCTCGACGAGCCGACGAACCACCTCGATCTCGACTCGATCCGCTGGCTCGAGCGCTTCCTCATCGACGAGTACACAGGGACCTTGCTCGTCATCTCGCACGACCGTCACTTCTTGAACGAGGTCGTCACGCACATCGCCGACGTCGACTACCAGACGATCACCGTCTACACCGGCAACTACGCCGAGTTCGTCGACGCGAAGTACGAGCACAAGCAGCGCGCCGACGCGCAGACCGCCGCCGCGAAGAAGAAGAAGGGCGAGCTGCAAGAGTTCGTGCAGCGCTTCGGATCGCACGCCTCGAAGAGCAAGCAGGCGCAGTCGCGCCTCAAACAAATCGAGAAGCTCGACGACGCGATCGAGACCAAGGGCTCGAAGCGATCCAGCCTCGTGCGTCCGTTCGTTCGCTTCGAGTTCGAGAAGCCGAGCGGGCGCGACGTTCTCCGCATGGAGGGGGTCGACAAAGCGTTCGCCGAGAAGGTCGTCTTCCGAAAGCTCGGCCTGAACGTGAACCGCGAGGACCGCATCGCGGTCACCGGCCACAACGGGATCGGCAAGTCCACGCTCCTCAAGCTGATGGTCGGCGGCTACAAGAACCTCGACGCCGAGACGCGCGGCTACGCGCTCGCCGCCGACAAGGGCGAGATCCGCTGGGGGCACGAGACGAGCGTCGGCTACTTCGCGCAAGACCACCACGAAGCGCTCGGGCAGTCGGCCAAGGGGACGACGGCGTACGAGTGGCTCTACTCGTTCGACAAAGAGGCTCCGCAAGAGACGATCCGCGGCATCCTCGGGCGACTTCTCTTCAGCGGTGAAGCGGCGCTCAAGCCGACCGAGGCGCTCTCCGGAGGCGAGGCGGCGCGGCTTCTCTTGGCCAAGCTCATTCTCGGCAAGCACAACGTGCTCATCCTCGACGAGCCGACCAACCACCTCGACATCGAGTCGATCGAAGGGCTCCTCGACGGGCTTCAGCTCTTCAAGGGGACCGTCGTCTTCGTCAGCCACGATCGGCACTTCGTCGCGCAGCTCGCGACGCGCGTCATCGAGCTACGTGGCGAAGCGGGCGACCACAACCGCACGGAAGGCGCGACCGTCGTCGACTTCAGCGGCACGTACGAAGAGTTCCTCGAGCGTCAAGGGAGCGACTACACGCGACGCTGACGCGCGCGACGCTCACGTCGGTCCGGGGTTCGATCCGGTGCGGACGTTCGCGTCGACCTCGATTTTCCCTGCTCCGTGCGCGCGTGCGCGGAGCGCGGCGATCCCCGCGCGTCGAAGAATGTCCTCGCCGACCTCGCCGGACGGCGGCACCCAGACGCACGCGCCGACAGAAAGCGACACGCGGCGCGTGCCGACGCCCTCGAACGCTTGCTTGCAGACTGCACCGTTCATGCGCTCCGCGACGGCCTTCGCGGCGATCGCGTCGGCGCCCGGCAAGAGCACGCAGAACTCGTCGGACTCGTAGCGCGCGATGACGTCGTACTCGCGACGGCACGTCTTCAGCTTGTCGGCGATCTGCTCGAGGAGCTGGTCGCCGACCGGCGTCCCGTACTCGTCGTTGATCTCGCCCATGCCGTCGACGTCGAGCCGGAGCACGGCGTAGCTGTCCCACGCGCGCGAGCTGCGTCCGTGCTCGCGATCGAGCTCTTCGCGGAAGCGGCGCAAGTTCAAGAGACCCGTGAGCGCGTCCACCGGCGTGAGCTCTTGGATGCGCGCGTGGAGTTGCTTGAGCGATCGTTCTGCTGAGCGTTCGCGCGTGATGTCGCGCACGAGGCCGAGTCGCCCGAGCGCCGAGCCTTCGCGCACGATCGGGATCGTCGTCCACGAGAGCGTGCGCGGTCGCGGGCGGCGCACGTCGATCTCCGCGGCGATCTTCGGCGGCTCGTGGAGATCGTTCGATCCGACGGTCTCGAGAAACACCTCGGGCTCTTCGCACGCTTGCGCGAGCGCTTGCAGAACCTCGGTGCGCGATTTTCCGACGTGCGCAGCCGGCTCGATCCCGAAGAGCTCCCCTGCCCTACGCCCGATCATGCGGCAGCGTCCGTCGCGATCGAAGACGAAGATCCCCTCGTCCGCCGTCTCGAGCACCGAGACGAACGCCGTCTCGAGGAAGCTGCTCCATTCGGTGTCTTCAGGGGACATTCGCATCCATCCTAGCTGGGAGGCGCGCGTATTGGCGCATTTGTCGGGAAGTGCAAGGCGCGGGCGCCGACACTCGTCCGGGCCGTCGTCAGGGGAGCGGACGCTCGCGCATCTTCCAAGCGATTCGCGTCGCCATCGACATGATCGAGAGCTGCGGATTGACGCCGAGGCTCGTCGGCAACGTGCTTCCGTCGGCGACCCAGAGCTCGCGCAGATCCCACGCTTCGCCGTCGGGGTTTACGACGGAGTGCTCGGGCGAGATGCCCATGCGGCAGGTGCCGAGCGGATGCTGCGACGCGGACTCGATGCGCGTCGGCGGGATGTGATCGAGATCCATCGTGCGCAGGCGATCGGCGTCGACGGCGTGCTCGCCGAGGATCGGGAGGAAGATTTCGCGCGCGCCCGCGGCGAGGAAGACCTCGGCCATGCGTCGCCACACGCGAGGCATCGCGGCGCGATCGGCGTTCGACATTCGGTACGTGACGATCGGCTCGCGGCCGATGCCGCGGCGAACGGTGCCGCCGCCGTCGTCGTGAATGAGTCCGCCGAAGAGCGCGATGTGCGGGATCTGCGCGGCGCGACGCGTGTGCTCTACACCGATTCCGGGCATCGTCGCGGCGAGGACGCCGGGCGGGATGAAGAGGCCGGTCAGCGTGATCCGCTCGTGCTCGTATTGGTCGGACCACGCGCTCTGCAGCGCGCCCTTCCAGCCGCGAACCGGATCGTCGAAGCGCGCCATCACGCGGAACGCCGGATGGAGCGTGAGGTTGCGTCCGACTTGGCCGGACGCGCGGCCGACGCCGGCCTGCTGGAGCAAGAGCGGCGAGTGGTACGAGCCGGCGGCGATGACGACGCGGCGCGCGCGGACTTCGAGCGAGCCGCGGCGACGCGCACGCGGGCCGTCGAGGAGCGCGCCGGCGACGCCGACCGCGTGATCGCCCTTCGTGACGATGCGATCGACGAGGCAATCCGAGTAGACGCGCGCGCCAGCGCGGATCGCGCGCGGCAAGTAGCTCACGTCGACGCTCATCTTCGCGCCGTGCGGGCAGCCGAAGTTGCAGCGACCGCAGCCGTTGCATCCCTTGGTGTTGCGGCTCATCGGCTTCAGCTCGAAGCCGAGCTTCGACGCGCCCTCGGCGAAGAGCGTCGTCGATCGCGAGCGCATCGCGACCGGCACCTCTTCGACGTGCACCGCGTCTTCGACTGCGCGAAAGCACGGCTCCATTTTTTCGGGCGTCATGTCGCGGAGGCCGTGGACCTTCGCCCAGACGTCGAGCACCGCCTCCGGAATCCGAAAGCAGACGCCGCCGGTGAGCACCGACGATCCGCCAATCGTGCGCCCCATCGTGACGTTCACCGTCGGTGTTCCTCCGACGCCGATCGCGAAGCCCATGCCCGCGTCGCGCCACATGTGGCGAATCGATTCGCTCGGGCGCATCTTGGCGTAGCTCTCGGGCGCGACGTGCGGTCCCTCTTCGAGCACGACCACGTCGAGCCCCGCCTCGGCGAGCTCGGTGGCGACGACCGATCCGGCGGCGCCCGAGCCGACGACGACGACGTCGCAGTCGAGCTTGAGATCGCCCTGATGCTCGCGCCCCTGGACGATCGCCGTCACGCGAGCCGCCCCGCGCGACCCAGCGCGACAGGCGCGGTCGGCGCGATCGGAAGAAGGCACGCGCCATCGAAGCCGATCTCTTTCGCCGCGTCCGGGTGCTCGTAATAGAGGATGCAGAGCATCGCCTTCACCGCGAGGAGCGGCAACGCGAGGCGGCTCCGCTCCATTCGCTCGAGCGCCTCGGTTCGCTCTTCGATCGGCAACGCGCGCAGCGACGCGAAACGCCCGCGAAGAATCGGCGCCGCGATCGACACCAAGAGGAGCGACATCCGAAAGACGAAGCGCGATCGCGAGCCCGCGCGCGCAAGAAAATCGTCCATCTCGCGCGAGAGCCACTCGATACGCGCGCGCGGCGGCGGGCCGGCGTCCGTGCTGAAGAGCGCCTCGGCGAGCGCTTCGATCGCGGCGAGCATGCGCGGCGTCGCGCCGTGCAGCGTCTCCTCGTTGGCGGGCATGGTCACGACCCAATACCCGAACTTGTCGGAAGGCGCCCCAGTTATCCTATTCTCACGGGATGGCCGCCGACCCGCCGACCCGACCCGGAGTGTCGCCGGTCACGGACGACGACGCGCACGCGGGGATCCCGAACCCTGGCGAGATCCTCGCGGGGAGGTTTCGAGTCGATCGCGTCCTCGGCATCGGCGGAATGGGGGTCGTCGTTGCGGCGGAGCACGTGCAATTGCGACAGCCGGTCGCCGTGAAGCTCCTTCGTGCCGACATCGCCGAGGAGCCGAACGCCGTCGCGCGATTTCTGCGTGAGGCGCGCGCGATGGGCGCGCTTCGCGGCGAGAACGTCGTCCGCGTCATCGACGTCGGGACGCTCGAGTCGGGGCGTCCGTACATGGTGATGGAGTTCTTGAGAGGGCGCGATCTGGGCGAGGTGCTCCACGAGCGCGGGCGGCTCACCATCTCGGACGCCGCCGACTACGTGCTGCAAGCGTGCGAGGGGATCGTCGAAGCGCACGGCGTAGGGATCATTCATCGCGATCTCAAGCCGCCGAATCTCTTTCTCACGAAGCGCCCCGACGGATCGGCGCTCGTGAAGGTGCTCGACTTCGGCGTGTCGAAGGTCGTCGACGCGAGCTGGGACGGGCAGAGCCTCACCGACACCGCGACGATTCTGGGATCGCCCGCGTACATGTCGCCGGAGCAGATCCGGAGCTCGAAGACCGTCGACGTACGCACCGACGTATGGGCGCTCGGCGTGTGTCTGTACAAGCTCGTGTCGGGTGTTCCGCCGTTCGACGCGGACACCGCCGCGGGGTTCTGCGCGGCGATCCTTCTCGAGAGCCCGGCGCCGCTGCGCACGCACGCGGCCGACGTTCCGCCGGCGTTCGAGGCAATCGTGATGCGCTGCCTGCAAAAGGACGTCACGCAGCGCTTCAACGACGTCGGCGAGCTGGCGTCGGCGCTGCGCGCGTTCGCGTCCGAGGATGGATCGCGCGTCGCGGATCGCATCGCGCGCGTCGCGCGTGCGACGTCGGCGACGGAGCGGCCGGAGCCAAGCGGCGAGCACGTCGCGAGTCGGACGCTCGCGGAGCGCGCGTCGCTGAAGCGATCCTCGGCCCCGATGGCGATCGGGATCGCGATCGTCGTCGCGATCGTCGCGGCGATCGCGTTCGTCGGGATGCGCGGCGATCGCGCGCCGGCGGAGTCGCCGTCCAGCGCCGTGACGACCTCTCCGACCGCGTCCGCGTCGGCGCGCTTCCCTCCTCCGGTCCCCGTTGTATCGGTATCGGCGATCGCGTCCGCGAGCGCACCCGCGCCGAGCGTGTCGGCACCGAAGCCCGCAGCGCCGACGAAGCCCATCAACCCTCCGCCGGCGACGGCCGCGCCGACGAGCGAAGACAATCTCTACAACCAGCGCCGCTGAGATCTCGTCAGGGCAGCTGCTTGCACGTCGCCATGCAATCGGCGAGCGCCTTGCAAGCGTTGTCGCCCGTGCACTTGCCGGTCAGAGTCGGGCAACGATTGTCGATCAACGTGCCGGCCGCGCAGCCGATGCACATCGTTCCCATCGCCGACATGCCGCCGCCGCAGACCTTTTGCATCGCGGGGCACGGACCGCTGCATGCGCCGCAGACGCAGCTGTCGACCTGATCGACGTAGCCGGTGAACGCCATGATCGCGGGGCCGCCCGCGTTCGTGCAACACATGCCGCAGTCGGGTCGCGTCGTGGTGTTGCCGCACGGCGGCGCGTGAGGCGCGTCGGCTGCGCTGTCGTTGTGCATGGCCGCATCGCTCGCGCCGTCGCTCCCGGCGTCTCCTCCGACGCCTCCGCCGTCGACGAGCGTGAGATCCTCGATGCCGAGCACGGCGCGGCACCCGGCGACGAACAACAGCGCGAAGACGGCGGCCCCGCGCGGCGTGCGGGACGTGCGCGGCGTCATAGATCGCCTCCGATCATCAGGCCGCCGACGGTCGGTGCAATGTACACGCGTCCCGTTCGCTTCTCCGCCGGCGATGCGCTCGGTGCGGTCACGAAGATCACGACGCCCGCTGCGAGAGCGACGCCGCCGACGCCGAGGAGCACCGTCGCGATGTTCGCCGCGCTCGCCGCGTCGGCCCCCTTGGTGACGCTCGCGGGCGACGTGCACTTGTTGCTGGGGCACGCGCCGTGTGCGGTGTCCCAGAGCGAGCTCGCGTGAAGCGCGAAGTACGTGCCGACGCCGACGCCGACGACGCCGACTCCGCCGACGACGAGGCCGACGGTCCGCTGCGTCGCGCCCGGCGGTTCGGGCAGCGGACCGACCGCGGGAGGCGCGGACGTCGACGCCGTCGGCGGTGGCGTCGAGGACGCGGTCGGCGGTGGCGGCGTCACCGGGAGCTCCTTCGCGGGGAGATCCTGAAGCTGCGGCACGCGCACTTCGAGCGTCTTGCCCTCGCCGCTCAGATCGCCGGTCGCCGTCCACGGCGTCTTCCCCGGCGCGGTCGCCTCGAACGTGTGCATCCCCGGATCGATCGGAAGCGGCACGCCCCACTGCGCCTTCCCGAGCACCGTCCCGTCGCGCCGCACTTCGAGCCCCGGCACCTCGGCGACAACCGTGAGAACGACGCGCGTCAGCTTCGGCTCGAGCACCTTCAAATGCTGCTGCGCCGCCTGCTCGCGATCCGCGCGCTTGTCGCGTCGCGCGTCGCTCAGCACCTCGCCGAACTCCGCCCACGCGCTCGCCGTCTTCCCTTCGGACTCGTGGCAGAGCGCGAGCGCCACCATCGTCCCCGCCGCCGGATCGAGGCGTTGGCTCTCGCTCAGCTTCGGACACGCCTCGGAAAATTTCCCCGCCTTCATCAGGCGCTTCGCTTCGTCGAAGAGCGCCTGCGCGGTCGCGATGTCTTGGCCCGACGCGCCGTACGCGCTCATCGACGCGCTCGCGGACGCCGTGACGATCGCGACGAGGAGAACGGTCGAGCAAGTCGAGCGAAGACGCATTCAGATCTCCGCCCCACCCGTGCCGAACTCGGGATTCTTCTGCTTCATCAGCTTCTGAAAGCTCTCTTTGTCGATCGCCTTCTCGGCGGCCGCTTCGGCGGTGACGATCCCCTTCGCGACCGTTCGTTCGAGCGCCATGTCCATCGTCTGCATGCCCGTCGCCTGTCCGGCCTGCATGAGGCTCGCGATCTGAAACGTCTTCCCCTCGCGGATGAGCGCCGTGATGCCACTCGTGCCGACGAGGATCTCGTGCACCGCGACGCGCCCCTTGCCGTCGGCCGTCTTGAGGAGCTGCTGCGCGACGATCCCGGCGAGGCTCTCGGCCAGCATCCCGCGCACCTGCGGCTGCTCGTCGGCGGGGAACGCGTTGATGATGCGATCGATCGTCGCAGGCGCCGAGTTGGTGTGCACCGTCGCGAAGACCAAGATGCCGAAGCTCGCGAGCTGGAGCGCGAGCTTCATCGTCTCGTTGTTTCGTAGCTCGCCGATGAGGATCACGTTCGGATCTTCGCGACCTGCGCTGCGGATCGCGCTCGCGAAGCTGATTGCATGCGGCCCGACCTCGCGATGGGTGATCTGCGCCTTCTGCGGTTCGTGCACGAACTCGACCGGGTCCTCGATCGTGAGCACGTGGCACGCCCGCTCGAGGTTGATGTGGTTGATCATCGCCGCGAGCGTCGTCGACTTGCCGGAGCCGGTCGGACCCGTGACGAGGACGAGGCCTGCGCGCCGCTCGGACATCTTGCGGATCGCGTCGGGGCAGCCGAGCTCGTCGAGCGACTGGATCTTCGTCGGGATCGTGCGGAAGACCGCGCCGAGCCCGGTCATCTTGTAGAAATAGTTCGCCCGGAAGCGCGCCTTCTTTCCGTAGCCGTACGCGAAATCGAGATCGAGCCCCTCGGTGATCTGCTTCTTCTGCGTCGGGTTGATGATCTCGAAGAGGAGCGACTCCATCTCGCGTTGATCCATCAGGTCGTCGCGCAACGCCACCAGCTCGCCACGCGCGCGAATGAGCGGCGGGTAGCCGACGCCGAGGTGGAGATCGCTCGCCTTCTTCGCGAGCATCTCGTCGAACAGTCGCTCGATCTTCGCGGCCACGCTCAGCCCTTCTTTCCGCCGAAGAGCGATCCGGCTTTTTGGAAGAGGTTGGTGGCGGCGTTCGGCTTCGGCGCTTCGGGCGCGGCGATTGGCTGACGTTTTCCGGCGAGCACCGCGTCGAGCTCGTCGGGGTTCTCCGCGATGACGAGCGCGGCCTCGCGCGACACGGCTCCCGCGCGCACCAGCTCGGCGAGCGAGTCGTCGATCCGAATGATGCCGAAGCCTTTTCCGCGCTGTTGAAGGCTGGGAATTTGAAACGTCTTGTTGTCGCGAATGAGGCTCCACAGCGCGATCCCTCCAGGGAGGAGCTCGGCCGCAGCGTGCATCCGCGAACCATCGACGCTGGGCAAGAGGCGCTGGCTCACGATGAGGCGGAGGCCGCCCGCGAGCGTGAGGCGCACCTGCGACTGATCCGCGGGGGGAAAGAGATCGATGAGGCGGTCGATCGTCTTCGCCGCGCTCGGCGTGTTCATCGTGCCGATGACGAGGTGCCCGGTCTCGCTCGCCGACAGCGCCATGCGCACGGTCTCGGTGTCGCGGAGCTCGCCAACGACGATGACGTCGGGATCTTCGCGGAGCGATGCCTTGAGCGCGTTGGCGAACGACAGCGTGTGCGTGCCGACCTCGCGCTGGCTCATCATCGCCTTCTTGCGCGGATGCACGTACTCGACCGGGTCCTCGACCGTGATCACGTGGTGGGTGGTCTCGCGGTTGATGATGTCGACGATCGCCGCCATCGTGCTCGTCTTGCCGTGACCGGTCGGACCGGTGACGACGATGAGCCCTTGATGGTGATGCGTGACCTTCGCGATGTCTTCGGGGAGGCCGAGCGACGCGAGCGTCGGGATCGTTGGCGCGATGAGGCGGAAGCACGCCTTGATGCCGGTGCGCTGGCGGGTGACGTTGACGCGAAAGCGGCCGTGCTCCGGATGCGTCATCGCGAAGTCGCACGAGCCTTCTTCGGTCAGCGTCGCTTTGCATCGTGGCGGGACGGCCGCGAAGATCATCGACTCGACGGTGCGCGCGTCGATCGGCTCGCCGCGCGGCTGGAGATCGCCCGCGATGCGCATCAAGAGCGGACGCTCCGCGATCACGTGCAGATCGCTCGCGCCCGCGGCGCGCGACGCACCGAGCAGCTCTTCGAGCACCATCGACTCGCCGAAGCCGCGCGCCGTCGCGGGCGCGACCGACGCCTTCTGCCCGCTCGCATCGAACTCGATGTCGCGCGCCGTGCCCATCGGCTGCTCCGCGTCGAGTCGCCCCTCGCCGAGCTCGAGCTCGATCTTCATCCCGGCCGGCCGCGTCGGGCGATCTTCTTCCTCGGCGTCGAACTCGATCTCGCGGATGCCCGCGTGCAGCGCCACGGGCGGGGCGGCCGGCGCTGCGGCCACGGCGGCTTGCGGCGAGACCTCGAACTCGAGCGGCGGCTGCACGCGCGGCATCGCGGTGCCGCCCCGTGCATTCGCGGCGGGAGCGTCACTCGTCGGCGTACGCCCCGGCACCGGCATCGCGATCCCCGGCGTGGGGACGATCATGCGACCCGATGCCTGCGACGGCGTGCGCGGCGCAGCGGCCGGAGGTGGGGGCGGCGCGGACGCGTCCTCGCGACGCGAGACGACGAAGCGCGCCTGCACTTTGTCGTCGCGCATGATCGCCGCGACGGTGAGCGATCCGACGCCGTCGAGGCGCGTCGTCCACTGCGTCGGCTTCGCGCCGAGCGAGTCGACGTACCGGCTGCCGCCGACCGCGACGAGCATCTGCAAGATGGCGTCGGTCGAAGGCGCGGCGTCGTCGACCGGCTTGTACGCGCCGCCGACCTTGATGCACGGCAAGCGCCCGCTCGCGATGGCGAACTCGGCGACGTCGGGCCGCGCGAGCTCGCGCAGCATCTGCTCGATGGTCTTCACGCTTCGAGCGATGGTATCAGACGGAAAGGGGGGCGCGTGGCCGACGTCGAGATCGCAGATGTTGAGCTTGCGAAACGCCCGAGCCAGACCCGGGTTCTGGTCGCGGCGCTGGCGTGCGGCTTTCCGGCGCTCGCGCTTGTCCTTGCGAACGCCTCTCCGAGCTGGATCGTCGGAGCGACGGCGCTCTTCGTCCTCGGGACGTTCGCGGCGGCGATGGGGATGCGCGGAGCTCCGAAGACCGGCTGCACCGCGCGCGTCACGGCGGCGGGGCTCGAGCTCGATGGCACCCTCGTCGCCGCACGCGCCGATCTCGTGAGCGGAACGCTCTTGCCACGCGTTCGCACGCACGTCCTCCTCACGAAGCGCGACGGCAGCGTCCTCGACGTCGGCGTTCTGCAGCTCGCCGACGCGCGCGCGCTCCTCGATACGCTCGGCCTCGGCGCGTCGCGGACGACGGCGGCGTTTCCGATCATGAGCCCGGCGTGGAGCCACTCGTACGGAATCGCGCTGTGGGCGGTGACCTTCTTCGCGATGCTCGCCGCGGGAATCTACACCGCGACGCGCGGCGGAGGCCTACCGATCCTCGTCGTGCCCATTCTTCTCCTGGCGCTCCTCGCGCCGGCGATGGCTACGGTCGGCACCGACGCCGTCCTCGTGCGGTGGCTCGGAATGAAGCGCCTCATTCGTCTCGCCGACGTCGTTCGCGTCGAGCGACTCCCGCACGTCGTACGCCTCACGCATCGTGACGGGCGCACATCGGACATTCATTGCGGCATGCCCGGACGCTACGCATCGACGAGCGTGCAGATCGTCTCCGCGCTCGCCGAGCGGATCGAAGAGGCGCTCGCCGCCCGCGCGGCGGGGACGACTACACCCGAAGCGAACGTTCTCGCCCGCGCGGAGCGGACAGTCGCGACGTGGGTCGACGGGCTGCGACGCGCCGCGACCGCCGAGCCCGGATTCCGCAACGCCGCGCTCATCGCCGACCGACTCTGGCCGCTCGTCGAAGGCGCGAGCAACGACGCATCGACGCGCGTCGCCGCCGCGGTTGCCCTCGCGCCCACGCTCGACGACGAAGGCCGCGCGCGTGTCCGCGTCGCGGCATCGGCGTCCGCCTCACCCAAGCTCCGCGTCGCCCTCGAAGCCGTCGCGAAGGACGACGTCGAGGAGATCGTCACCGCGCTCGCGGAGATCGAAGGCGAGCGGATCGAAGCCGATCGCGCCCGCCGAAAACCCTAAGCCGACGCGTGCGCTCCTGCGCCGTTCTTCGACGCGCCCATCACCTTCTCGGCCTCGCCGCGCTCGTACGCCGCGAAGAGCTTGCCCCACGCCGTATCGCGCTTCCAGTTCTCGAA
>JBBQXV010000255.1:0-13331 GCA_038209335.1 Polyangiales bacterium
GGGCGCGCAACACCGCCGGCCGCGCGAAGATCCCCTCGGCGTGGCGCGCGATGTTCGGCAGCGTCCGCGCGGGTGTCGCCATCTTTCGTCCCCAGCGCACCAGCATCGCGAGGTAGAAGTCGGCCGCGCTGATCGCGTCGCCGAGCATGTACGCGCGCCCCTCGAGGTGACGATCGACGACGCCGAACATCGCGAGCCAGTCGTCTTGCGTCTTCGCGAAGAGCGCATCGCGCGCCGACGCATCGGCGACGTGCTTCTCCGGATAGAAGAAGAAGTGCGCCTGCGCCTGCACGGTGTTCGAGAGATGGAACATCCACTGGTAGTAGTGCGCGCGCTCGGCCGAAGTGACCGCCCCGATCGCGGGCGCGAGCTTGGCCTCGGGGTGTGCGTCGGCGAGGTACGCGAGGATCGCCGCGGTCTCGAAGACGACGAGCGCGCTCTTGTCGTCCGCGCCGTGCGAGCCGTGCGCGCCGTGATCGACCAGCGTCGGAATGCGCCCGTTCGGATTGAGCTTCAGGTACTCGGCGGAATTCTGCGCGTCGCGATCGCGATCGACCAACGTCAGCCGAAACTTCGCGCCGATCTCTTCGAGGAGAAAATGCGGCGCGAGGTTCGCGTTGCCGGGGAAATAGAACAGCTCGTACACGACGAGCTCAGTTGGCGGGTTTGGCCGGCGCGGCTGCGGGCGCAGCGCGTCGCGCGGCTTTGTCTTCGCCATTCGTTGCGGGCGCGTTCGCCGCTGCAGCGGGCGCGTTGCCGGCGATCTCGGCTGCCGCCTGCGCCGCCGACTTCTTGATCCCGCACTTGGTGAGGATCATCGCCTCGAGCTTATCCATGAGCTCGGGGTGCTGATCGAGGTACCCCTTCACGTTCTCGCGCCCCTGGCCGATGCGCTCGCCGTTGAACGAGTACCAAGCGCCGCTCTTCTCGACGATGTTCATGTCGCTCGCGAGATCGATGATGTCGCCCGATCGCGAGATGCCTTGTCCGTAGAGGATGTCGAACTCGACCTCGCGGAACGGCGGCGCCATCTTGTTCTTCACGACCTTGACGCGCGTACGATTTCCGACGACCGCCGGATCCTTCTTGTCGCTCGCGGCCGCGGCTTCTTTGATCGCGCCGATGCGCCGGATGTCGAGGCGCACGCTGGCGTAGAACTTCAACGCGTTGCCGCCCGTCGTCGTCTCGGGCGAGCCGAACATGACGCCGATCTTCATGCGGATCTGGTTGATGAAGACGAGCAGCACGTTGGAGCGCGCGACCGTCGCGGTGAGCTTGCGAAGCGCTTGCGACATGAGGCGCGCCTGCGTGCCGACGTGGCTGTCGCCCATGTCGCCTTCGATCTCGGCCTTGGGCACGAGCGCGGCGACCGAGTCGATGACGATGATGTCGACCGCGCCGGAGCGCACGAGCATGTCGGCGATCTCGAGCGCCTGCTCGCCGAAGTCGGGCTGCGAGACCAAGAGCTCGTCGGTCTTCACGCCGAGCTTGCGTGCGTACGTCGGATCGAGCGCGTGTTCCGCGTCGATGAACGCCGCGACGCCGCCGAGCTTCTGCATGCTCGCGATGGCGTGGAGCGTGAGCGTCGTCTTGCCGCTCGACTCCGGTCCGTAGATCTCGATGATGCGCCCGCGCGGGTAGCCGCCGATGCCGAGCGCGATGTCGAGCCCGATGCTGCCGGTCGGGACGACGCCGACGTCCGGGTTGAACGTCTGCCCGTCCTTGAGCCGCATGATCGAGCCCTTGCCGTATTCTTTTTCGATGCTGGCGACGGCGAGCTCGATGGCCTTGCTGCGGTTCTTGTCTTCCATGGCGGGCATCCTCTTTCTGGCAGTGCGACTTGGACCGCGCCCCGGCGAAGACCGAGGTCGGCGGCTTTGCGCTAACGTGGCGCGATGACGGATTCTATACTGCGTATCCGTTCAGTCTACAAACATTTCGCCGTCGCGGCGATTTGCGGTGGAGCTGCGCTGTCCGGGTGCGACGACGATCGACCGAAGGGGCCGCCGGGGAACGCTCCGCCCGCGAGTGTCGCCAGCGTGGCGAGCGCGTTGGGTGTCGACGCCGCGTCGCTCGAGACGCCGAGCGATCCTCCGGCACCGGCGGGCGATCTGCGCGCGGAGATCGAGCGCTTCGCGACGATCGACGCTTGCGTGAAAGAGCGCGCGGCGATCGATCCGCTCATCGGCGATGCGCTCGAAGCGATCGGCTACGACACGTTCGTGCTCGACGCTTGCCGCATGCTCGACGCCGCAAAGACGAAGGACGTGAAGAGGTGCGCGGCGATCGACGCGTCGCCGCTCCGCGCGCGCTGCGAGACCGTCGTCGCGATCGCGATGGGCGACGCGGACACATGCCCGTGGCTCGTGTCGACGCGCGTGCAGCTCGGGCGCGAGGCGACGTGCCTCGCGGTGACGACGCGCGATGTGCGGTTGTGCGCGGCGCTACGGAGCGAGGCGCCGGCGTGCGAGGCGCTGGTCCGGCGCGACGAGAAGCGATGCGACGCGCTCCCGCGCGAGACGGGGCGCGCGCACTGTCGGCGCGACGTGAAGCGCTTCGCGGCGCTGCTCGAGTCGATCACCGACGCCGCTGCGCCGCCCGCAACGATCGCGGTATCGGGCAAGCTCGAGCTCCACGCGCTCGAAGGGACGCAAGAGCCGACCGCACCGAACATCGATCTCGCCGACGACTTCGCGCGCGGCGTCGTCTTGCTCGAGCAGCTCGACGGCGTGCGCTTCGACGTGGGCGATCTTCGCGAGCTGCATGGGTCGACGGGATTTTTCGCGCCGCCGCCGCTCGCTCGTCCGCATTTCGGCGTGACGCTCTTCGCGTCGCGTGGCATCCCGACTCCGCGCGTCGAGTCGACGGAGCTCGGTCTCCCGGGCGTCGCGACCCTCCTCACGCCCGCGGTTCACTCGACGCTCAAGGCGACGATCGGAAAGCTCGACCGCGCGCGCGGAGGCGAAGTGAAGCTCACGATCGAAGGGGAGATCGGCGCCGCGCCGCACGGCTACCGCATCAAGGTCGAGATCGTGACGTTCGTCCGCGACATCGTGAAAGCGAGCGCGATCCCTTCGGCGATCCCGCGCCTCCCCGATGCGGGTCGTCGATGATGCATCGTGCGCTACACTCTCGGTGATGCCGGACGACACGCCGCCGACCGACTACGACGTCGTGCTCCTCAACGGCGCAACGGACGACGGCGACGGCATGCGCGTGCTCCGCGCACGACCCGGACGGCTCGAAGCCGGCGAAGTACGCGCCGCGCGCGAAGGCCAAGCGATCAACGGCGCCGAGGTCGTGACGCTCCGTCCGCGCGAGGGCACGCCGCGCGTATGCGACGTCGAAGTTCTTCACGCGAAGCCCGAAGCACCCGCGATCCCCGCGAGCAGCGGAGGCGAACGCCACGGCCCGGCGCAGGTCGCGACGCGTGCATACCGCACGCAATGGGAGCAGGTGTTCGGCAAGCGCGAAGCGCACGACGTCAACTGACGACGGCGCCGACGATCAGTCGCGCCAACCGGCGTCGACGTTTGGCGAGCATGCGCCCGCGCACTGCGAGACGCCGTTGCCTTCGCAGTAGCAAAAGATCGGCGTGACGTTGTCGGGGCAATAGCCGGAGAAGCACGACGTGTACGCCGGGCAATACCCTGCACCCGGGAGCCAACATCCCGACGGACCGCTGTCCGGTTGCGGACCTGCGTCCCACGGAGGAGGCGGACCCGCGTCCCACGGGGGAGGCGGACCTCCGTCCCACGGAGGAGGCGGCGACGGGCACGTCCCGCCGCACACCGCGCCGCGCTGCGGATCGCAGTAACAAGTCAGCGGCGAGCTGTCCGGGCAATACGCGACGACGCACGTCTGCCCGAAGTAACACTCGCCGTAGCCGGGGATGAAGCACGCGGGCGGCGGCGGTCCCCCCTCGCCGATGCACGCGCACTTGTACGGATCCCACTCCGACCCGAACGGACACGGCGTCGGATCGCAGTGCGGTTTGTTGTCCGGCTGACACGAGCACGCGACGAAGTCCCAGTGGAGCCCCTGCCCGCAGATCCCGGGATCGGCGCAGTTCGGGTTGTCCGGAACACAGCTGCAGTTGCCGCCGCCCTGATCGACGAGGTGCGTGCCCGCCTGGCAGTCGCCGCCGCACGTCGAGGGCCCCGAATCCGGCGTGGGCTGCTGCCCCTGCCCCGAAGGCGCGCTGCTGCACGCCACCGCGAGCCCGAGCCCGAAGAACGCACCGATGACCGCGAGACGATTCGTCATGCCTGACCCATGGCCCGTCAGCAGAGCACCCGTCGTGCCGTTGCGAACTTCCGCGTGTTCTTCCGACTCGTCATCGCTCTTGGAGGGCGCGGCGATCGCGCCTGACGCGCTCTGGCACAGCGGTCGAAACGCTTACACGCCGATGAAGAGTCGGTGGGCGAAGTTTCGCTCGAGCCGCGCGCGCAGCACTTTGTCGGCGGCGAGCTCGATGTCGTATTCGATGCGCTTGAACTCGAACGTCTTCTTCTCGGTGTCGTACGCCGTGAAGCTCGCGCGGTTGTCGAAGTCGCGCGGCTGACCGACCGATCCGACGGACACGATGTATTTCTTGTCCGGCTCGAGCTCGAAGTCCATCGACGGCAGCTCTTCGACGCCGTTGCCCTTGGTCAGCGCAAACACCTTGCAGAGGTGCGAGTGCCCAATGAGCGTGATGTGCCCGATCTTGTCCCAGATCGACAAGCACTCGCGCGCCTGCTCGGGCGCGAAGATGTACTCGAACTCTTCGAGGCGCACGGGCGAGCCGTGGCAGAGGAGGACGTTCTCCTCTTCGAGCTTCTCTTGGTACGGGAGCGCCTTGAGCCACGCCATGTTCTGCTCGGTGAGCACCGCCGCGTGCGCGTCGAGCGCGTGGCGCGCCGCCTCGTAATAATACGAGTAGTCCATGCGCCCGGAGACGGCGGCGTCGTGGTTGCCGAGGATCGTCTTTTTGGCGATCTCGCGGACGGCGTCGGCGCACTCGTTGGGCGAGCCGCCGTAGCCGACGGTGTCACCCAAGCAGTAGTAGACGTCGATGCGCTCGGATCGGTACGCCTCCAGCACGGCGCTCAGAGCTTCGTGGTTGGCGTGAATGTCGCTGAAAATTCCGATCCGCATCCAGCATCACCCTAGGACCTATGCGCCCGCGGCGCCACGGTCCTTGTACTTCGCCCGGATTCGGAGGATACGCCGCTCCGATGAGCGCTGACCATGGTAAAGGGCCGCCGCCGAAAGATCCGTCGCCGCCGGCGACTACGGATGAGCGTGTGAGCGACGATGTCGCGGGCGGTGCGCGCGCGGCGGACGCACACGGAAACGCGATGGAAGACGCCGACACGGACGTCGACATCCCGGACGCCGAAGAGCCGGACGAGGAGGTCGAGCCCGCGCCCGCGGTGATCGCCGAGCTCGCGGCGGCATGCGTTCGCTTCGTCGCGACCCGGTATGGCGTGATGCTCGACTTCGCGCCGGACACGCTCAGCCTCGTCGATCAGTGGGTGCAGGATGCACGCGTCGACGTGGCCGCGAATCCGCAGACCGTAGATCTCGTGCAGGGCGCGGCGGGCGCATACCTCGGCGAGGTGATCCGCCTCGCGTTCGGCGGAGCGTGGTTCGCCGAGGGTGAGCAGGACGGATGGCGCGTGGACCTTTCGCGCGTGTACCTCACGTTCAACCCGATCGGGATGGTTCGCGAAGCGTTGGTCCTCGAGACGCAAGAAGGATGGCACGCGCACCTCGAGACCGACGTCGCCGAGCGCGAGGATCTCGCGCGCAGGCTCGCCGCGCTCCCCGAAGTCCCGGACCACGAGTACTACGCTCCGACGACGCGCTTCGACGTCGTGCACATCGCCTACGAAGCGCTGCGCGCGACGATGCGCGCGGCCGGGCTCGACGACGTGCGCTTCGGGCCCGACGACTACCGCAAGTAGACGCCCGCGTCGCCGACGCTCAAGTCGCTCGTGCCCGGCACCGACATGAGCTGCGCCGGCTCGAACGCATCGCCGAGGAACGTTCGCCATTGCACGACGTATCGACCGCGCTGCAAGGACGGCAGCTCTTCGCGCGCGCCCGGCGCGAGCCAGAGCGCGGCCGCGCCGTCGATCCAGACGAAGCGCAGCTGATCGGTCGTGTTCACCAGGACGAGACCGCTCTCTGCGCGCGGCGTCGCAGCGTCGGTGGCCGGCGCGGGCGGCAGATCGATCGGCCCCGTTCGAAGCGCCGCGAGCTCGGGGCGCGACAACATGACCTCGGACGCGAGCGGCGGAAGCGGCGATGACACGAACGCGACGGACGCTGGCGGCGTCGCCATCGTCGCCACGCGCAGATCCGCACGCCGCGCGAGCGATTGCACGTCGAACGCCACCGCGCCCTTCGTCGTCCATCGCACGTCGGCGTGCACCGGAATCTCGTCCGGCCCGCAGAGCGGCGTCGACGGCGGCGCGTTCATCAAGTCGAGGAGCGCGCGGCACAACAGAACGCCCCCTTCGCCCGCGTCCTTCACCTGCGCGATCTCGAACGACGCCTTCGCCGCGCGCGTCGACACGTCGACCTTGCGGGTTCGAAAGTTGAAGCGACGCGGACCGTCGCCCCCGGTCACGATCTCCGCGGGCGAGAGCGGCGCGACGTCCATGCGACGCTCGCCGAAGAGCGCACGCAACGCGCCCGGCGCGACGACGCGGTACGTCGCCTCTTGCGGCAACAAGAGCACGTGGCCGTAGCGATCGAGCCGCGCGCGAATCTCGGTGTCCGCCGGGAGCACGAAGCCGGCGCTCGCCACCGTGATGCGCATGCGCGTCTGCGAGATGTCGATCGAGAGGTGCGGCTCGGTCTTCTTGCGCGCGGCTTCGACCCCGCGGTCGCTCACCTCGGTTGCCTTCGGCGCGGCGGCGATGTCGCTCTGACGAAGCACCGCTTGCAACGACCAACCCGAGAGCTCCTTGGGATCGCGCGGATCCTTCGGCGTGTCGCGCGCCTGCTCTTTCTCTTTCGTCGGCTCGCGCGGCACGTCGACGGGGAGCTCGCGATCGCCGCGCATCGGGAGCGGCGGCGGCCCGGCCTCGGGGTTCGTCGTCGTCGGCACACCGCTCACGGTCGGCGTCGGAATGTTCGCGAGCGGCGCGGGCTCGGCGCTCGCTTGCGGGCTCGCGGCGGCGTCCGGCGGATCGGTCGTCGCCGTTCCCCCTTTGCACGCGCCGAGCGCGACCGCGATGGCGACGATCGCAGCCATCGCGGCGATCGGTACCGACGTCATGGCATCACGCCTGAAAATCGGCGACGACGCACACGCCCGCGTCGAGCGGCGGCGCGCCGGGCATGTGCTGCGTGTCGACGAGGACGCTCTTTGCATCGGGATAGAGCCGCTGAAAGATGTTGCAGTTTGCAGGCTCGTTGTCGAACGCCGCGACGACCTTGCCGACGCGTGCGAGGCGCGGCGCGGTGTCGCGCTTGAAGTCTTCGTCCGGCATCGCCGCGTCCGGCTTGAGGACGAGCTCGGTCCCCGCGATCCCGATCGGGAAGCCGAGATCGCGGAGGCTCTTGAACGATCCGATCCCCATGAGCGGCAGATCGCGCCCCGTGAGGTAGACGAGGATCGCGCCCGCGTCGTAGCAAGCGCGCGCGAAGGGGACCGCTCCTGCGAGCGCCGCGTCGTGCGTGAGGTAATCGTCGGCGAAGAAGCGATCGCGCCAGAACGTGGTCGCGTCGGCGATGAGATCGGTGTCGTGGATGCCGAGGCGCTCGAGCGATTCGCTCAGCAAGTACGCGAGCTCGTCCGGGCGCGCGTCGCGCAGGACGCGTGCGACGTCGGCGTGGCGCGTGTCGAGGGCGGCCGCGAAATCGAGGAGGATGGCGCGGGTGCGCGGACGGTTGTCCATGAGCGTGCCGTCGAGATCGAAGACGACGACCGGCGTTGGCGTCGACGCGGCGTGCGAACAGGTCGCGATGACATCGCGGAGGAGCGCGCTCTGGTCCTTCGTCGACAGGCGAACGTACATGGAAAGCGAAATCGGATAGCAGAGCCCGGCCGCGAACGCCACGGCGTTTCTCGGCAATTCACGGCGAATTTTGCCGATCCGTGCTAGATGCGCTGGCGATGGCGGCCCGTCCGGACGATCGCGCGCGCGACCACTACGAGGTTCTCGGGGTGAGCCGAAGCGCGACCGCGGACGAGCTCAAGGCCGCGTTTCGCAAGCTCGCGCAGCAGCATCACCCGGACAAGAACCCGGACGATCCGCACGCCGCCGTTCGCTTCAAAGAGATCAACGCGAGCTACCAAGTGCTCAGCGATCCGCAGCGTCGCGCGATGTACGACCGGTTCGGCCATCGCGCCGAGGATTCGGGATCGCCGTTCTCGGCCACCGGGCCGTTCAGCGGCGGCGTCGTCGACATCAGCGACATCGCGTTCGACGGGATCTTGGGCGACTTGCTCGGCGTGTTCGGCGTCGGGCGCGGCGACAAAGGCGATCTCAAGCGCGAGCTCGAGCTCTCGTTCGAAGAGGCGGCGTTCGGCTGCGAGAAAGAGATGCGCTACGAGCGCGTCGTCTCGTGCGCCGACTGCCGCGGATCGGGATCGGCCGCAGGGAGCGTCCCGGATTCGTGCGGCGCGTGCAACGGACGCGGTCGCGTCAGATTCCAGCAAGGGCTCTTCCCGATCGCCGTCGAGCGCACGTGCTCGAAGTGCCACGGCACCGGCAAGGTCGTGAAGAACGCCTGCACGTCGTGCCGCGGCGCGGGCCTCATCAGCGCAACGAACAAGCTCGAAGTGACCATCCCGCCCGGCGTCGAGCACGGCGCGACGCGCATGGTGCAAGGCGGCGGCAACCGACCGCGCGCCGAAAAGCCCGCGGGCGATCTCGAGATCACGATCACCGTTCGGCGGCACGCTTTCTTCCAGCGCGTCGGCGACGACATCGTCTGCCAGGTCCCGATCACGTTCACGCAAGCGGCGCTCGGCGCGGAGATCGAAGTGCCGACGCTCGACGGAAAAGGCAAAGTGCGCGTGCCGGCAGGGACGCAGCCGGGGAGCGTGCTGCGGATCAAGGCGAAGGGGATCCCGCATCGCGGCGGGCTCGGGCGCGGCGATCAGCGGATCGAGGTCGCGATCGAAGTGCCGACGTCGCTTTCGGCGCGCCAGCGTGAGCTCCTCGAGGAGTACGCAAAAGAGTCGAGCGAGCACGTTCAGCCGCAGCAGAAGTCGTTCGTCGAGAAGCTCCGCGACCTCTTCGGCTGAACGCGACGTAACCGTGACGGGGCGAAGGCGTGTGCACGGCGGTGCACGCTTTCGCGTCGCCGTTTGTTCGCGGAGCGTTCTAAGGCCGCAGAACGCTTGGGCCACGGATGGGCACGGCAGGTGCAGAGTGGCTGAGTGGTTCAACCACTTTGGAGGTCCCACATGGAGCACCGCACCGATCTCGTCGTCGTCTACACCCCGGTTGGCGGAGGCCATCGGGCCGCCGCGCTCGCCGTCGCTGAAGCGGCGCGGGCACGCGGTCTCCGCGTCGAGGTGCTCGACCTGTTCGAGCACGCGCCCGCGGTCTTCGGGCAGGGCTACGTCGCCGCGCACCTGACCGGGCAGCGGGCGCTCCCGAATTTCTATGGGACCGCCTACTTCGCGGCGAACCATCGCGACGGCGTCCTCGATCCGGTGCGTCGCGGCTTCGATCACGTCGCGTACGCCGGGCTCGTGAAGCGCGTGGTCGAGCTCGCGCCGCGCGCGGTCGTCGCGACGCATCACCTACCGCTCGTCGTCCTCGGTCGCGCGCGACGACTCGGCACGCTCACCGCGCCGCTCATCGGCGTCGTCACCGACTACACCGCGCACGCGTGTTGGGCCGAGCCGGGCGTCGATGCGTTCTGCACGCCGTGCCAGCTCGCGGACCTCGAGCTCGTCGAGCACGGCGTCGCGCGCGAGCGCATCGTGCGCACCGGCATTCCGATCAAGAGCGCGTTCGAATCGATCCGCGTCGCGCGCGATCCGGCGCGAGGACAGGCGATGAAGGTGCTCGTGACGATGGGCGGCTTCGGCGTCGGACCGATTCGAAAGATCGTCCGCTCGTTCGCGTACCTCCCCTTCGTCGAGCTCACGGTCGTCTGTGGAAACGCGCCGAACCTCGTGCGTCGCGTGACGCGTGAGGCGGCGCGCTTCGGCGTGAACGCGCGCGTCCTCGGCTTCGAGAACGACATGGCGGCGCGCGTCGCCGACGCGCACGTCGTCGTCGGCAAGGCGGGCGGGCTGACCGTGACCGAAGCGATGAGCGCGGGGCGACCGATGATCGTGGTGGGCGCGGTGCCGGGGAACGAGAAGATCAACGAGAAGATGATCGTCGACGCAGGCGCGGGCTACGCGGCGCTCCCCGCTCACGTCGGACCGCTCGCGGCGTGGATGCGTCGCTCGGAGGCGATCGAGACGATGGGACGCCGCGCGCGAAAGCTCGTCCTCGGGAACGGCGCGGACCGCGTCGTCGACGAGGCGATGGCGCGCGTGTGGCACTGCGAAGGATCGCGCGACGCCGCCTGACCACAAAACGGCGGCAAGCCGGTGCGAAGCGTGGTACGTAACTCAGCCCAGAGTTACTCTCCCGAAAACGGGACGGCGTCGGACAAATGATCGCAGAATCGAGACCGATGGCGGACGCGATCACGCAGAACAGCGCGGGGCGAGGGGCGCATGCGGTCGCGGTCGACACGCCGCTCGAAGCGCCACCGACGCGATCGGTACGATGCGCGGTCCGCGGAGTGAAGAAGAGCTTCGGCGCGCAGCCGATCCTTCGCGGCATCGATCTCGACATCGCCGAGGGGGCGTTCGCGGTGCTCGTCGGACCGAGCGGCTGCGGCAAGAGCACGCTGCTTCGACTCGTCGCGGGGCTCGAGCAAGCGGACGAAGGGACGATCTCGCTCGCGGGTCGCGACGTCACGTCGCTCGCGCCGCGCGATCGCGACGTCGCGATGGTCTTCCAGAGCTACGCGCTCTATCCGCATCTCTCGGTGCGCGAGAACCTCGCGTTCGGGCTCAAGCTGCGCGGCGCCGCGACGAGCGAGGTCGACTCGCGCATCCGCGAAGCGAGCGCGATGCTCGGCCTCGACAAGCTCCTCGATCGCTTGCCGAAGCAGCTCTCCGGCGGGCAGCGACAACGCGTCGCGATGGGCCGCGCGATCGTCCGACGCCCGACGATCTTCCTCTTCGACGAGCCGCTCTCGAACCTCGACGCCGCGCTTCGTGCCGAGGTGCGCGTCGAGATTCGGCGACTCCACGATCGCCTCGGCGCGACCACGCTCTACGTCACGCACGATCAAGTCGAAGCGATGACGCTCGCCGACACGCTCTGGGTCTTGAACGGCGGGCTCGTCGAGCAGAAGGGCGCGCCGCTCGAGGTCTACGAACGACCACGATCGAAGTTCGTCGCGACGTTCCTCGGATCGCCGCAGATGAACCTCGTCGAAGCGAAGCTCGCGCGCGACGCGGGGCGATGGGTGGCCGACGGGGGCGGCGTTATCGCGCCGATCGACGAGGATCGCTTCGGCACGTCGCTCACCGAAGGGCGCGCCGTCACGATCGGAATCCGCCCCCACGATCTCGCGTTGGCCAAGGGTGCGACGCCAACCTGCACGCTCAACGTCGAGATCGTCGAGGCGCTCGGCTTCGAAGCGTTCGCGCACGGATGGCTCCGCGCGAGCGGACCGCGCGTGATCGCGCGGGTCGAAGCGGGCGACGCGCGGCGCGTGAAGGTCGGCGACGCGCTTCCGCTCGCGGTCGATCCGCTCCACGTGCACCTCTTCGATCCGACGACCGGACGCGCGCTCGACGCGCGTGGATAGCCCTCGATGACGCGCTCGATGAAGCGCGCAGTGAAGCGCGCGTGCTCGGCGCTCATCGCGATCATCGCGTGCCTCGCGATCGCGCCGGGGTGCGGCGATCCGACGCCGTCGATCGTGCTGTGGCACGCGTACCGAGGCGCGGAAGAGAAGGCGCTCGTCCAGCTCGCGAACGACTACGAGACCCAGCACGGCATCCGCGTCGAGCTCCTCGCGATCCCGTTCGACGCTTACGCGGCGAAGCTCGAAGCCGCGGTCCCGCACGCGCACGGACCGGATCTGTTCATCGAGGCGCACGAGCGACTCGGATCGTATTTGAAGATCGGGATCGTCGCGCCCATCGGCGACGCGCTCCCCGACGCCGAGGTCGCGGAGTTCGATGCGACGGCGATCGACGCGGTGAGCGCGAACGGCGTGCGCTACGCGGTGCCGCTCGCGAGCAAATGCCTCGCGCTCTACGTGAACACGGCGCTCGCTGCGTCGGTTCCGTCGACGATGGAGGAGCTCGCGGCGCTTCGCGCGTCGCTCCCGCCGACGAAGTACCCGCTCGCGTACGAGGCGGCGAATCCGTATTTTCACGCGGCGTTCCTGCATGCGTTCGGCGGCAGGATGATTGACGACAAGGAGCAGTTCGCGTTCGTCGGCGATCCGGCGGCAAGGTCGCTTCGTCTCGTTCGCGACATGACGCGCGCGCACGTCGTTCCCGACGAGCCGGACGGCGCGCTCGTCGCGCGGCTCTTCGCGTCGGGCGATGCGGCGGCGGTCATCAGCGGTCCATGGTTCGCCGCGGACGTGCACGGCAAGGTCGCGTTTCAGGTCGCACCGCTTCCGCGCCTCGATGCCGCGGGCGGGCCGCTGCGACCGTTCTTGACGGTCGATGGTGTGTTTCTCACACCAAGTGGC
This sequence comes from Polyangiales bacterium, assembly GCA_038209335.1. Taxonomy (GTDB): domain Bacteria; phylum Myxococcota_A; class Polyangia; order Polyangiales; family Polyangiaceae; genus JBBQXV01. The sequence goes on from JBBQXV010000255.1 coordinate 12,736, forward strand.
GCGAAGCGTGACGAGGCGCGCGCGTTCGCGCGTTGGCTCGGCAAGGAAGAGTCTGCGGTCGTTCGCGCGATCGTCGGCCAACAGGTCGTCGCGACCGAGCGCGCGTGGCTGCGTCCCGAGGTCGCGTCGCTCGCCGTGCTCGAAGCGTTCCATCGCGCGGCGAAGCAAGCCGTGCCGCTGCCGACGTCGAACGCGATGCGCGCGACGTGGGTGCCGGCGCTGCAAGCGATACGCAAAGTGTTGCGCGGCGACGCGGAGCCCGAGGCCGCGCTCGACGAGGCGCGCGCGCGCTTCGTCGACGCGATGCGACCACCGCCGCCGCCCCCTTCGCCAACTCCGCTCCTCGTCGTCATCGGTCTCCTCATGCTCGGCGCGGCGTTTCTGATGGTGCGTCGCGTGCGCCAACCGGGGTTTCGACGCGAAGTGCGCGCGTCGCTCCCTGCTTACAAATACGTCGCGCACGCCGTCGTGGCGGTCGTCGCACTCGTCGTCCTCCCGCTCGTCGCGGGCGCGCTCACGTCGTTCTGCGCCGGAACACGCGACGCACCGCTCTACGTCGGCCTCACCAACTACCGCGAAATCCTCACCGCGCGCGG